>JANMXG010000417.1:0-13821 GCA_031394235.1 Betaproteobacteria bacterium | reverse complement strand
CGCCCGGCTATTGATCCTCGCGGTACCGCTTCCATCGGTCCAGCGCGGTGCGCATCAACCGCTGCTGGTCACGGAAACGTTTGCAACTGCTGCAGGCCAGCCAGTGCAGGTGCATCGACATCGACTCCAGGGGACGCAGCGGCCGGTCCTGGCTTTGCAGCACCAGCCGGGTCACGTCTTTGCAGCTTCGCATCAGGGGCATCGGGCAGACTTTGTCGAGTGGGGTTCGCAGGGGTCAGATCGCGCCGGTGCGCGCAGAGAACCAGCGCAGCTGCAGGCAATCCCGCAGCCTCAAGCGTGCGCGGTGCAACAACACCCACAGGTTGGTCGTTGAGATCTGCAGTTCCTTGCAGATTTCGTCAGTCTCAAGCTCCAGCCACTCGCGCATCATGAACACCCGGCCCTGGGCCGGTGGCAGCTGGTCGCAGCAGACCTGCAGCACGTCAAAGAACTGGCGCTGTCCACAGGCCGCTTCGGGGCTGCCCCAGTCTTGCGGCTTGTCGGTCCAGTGGCCGGTCCGGTCGAACAGGGATTCGTCCAGGTCCTCGCTGTCCTCGGCGCCCAGCACCGTGGCCTCACGGGTATGACGGCGCAATTGGTCCACCACCTTGTGCTTGAGCACCCCCACCAGCCAGGTCTTGAGCTGAGACTGGCCGCCAAACCCTTCGGGTTTTTCCAGCGCGGCCAGCACGGTGTCGGACACTGCGTCCTCGGCCCAGGCATCGTTGCGAAGCTGGGTCCGGGCAAAACGCATCAGCTGCGGGCGCAACGCCTCGACTTGGCGGGCAAAGTCGGTCGGCGGAGCAGGGTTGGCGGGCATGGCGTCGATCAGGGGCAGCAGTGCCGGCATGATGCCAGGCGCCGGTAACCGATAACTTGAACGCAAAAAAGCCCGGGCGACACGGGGTCGACCGGGCTGGAAAACACCTGGATGCTGCAGATCACACACAGGGAGTTGCCGAACCCGTGTGTTCCTCCGCCCGGCCGCTCGAGGCCAGTGTCCAGGTGGGGACTCTTTCAGTTGCCTTGACGGACGGCGATTTCGTTCTTGACGGCGACCACGCCGCCGACCTTGGTGGCGATGCTCTCTGCCGTCATCTTCTCTTTGTAGTTCTTGGCAAAGCCCGACAGCATGACGGTGCCCTTCATGGTCTCGACGCGGATGCTGGACGCATCTACATCCGGATTGTCGATGAATCGGCCCTTGACGGCAGTGGTGATGGCGGCGTCATCGACGTAGGCGCCGACGCTTTCCTGGCCGCGGGTCACGGCACAGCCGGTTGCGCTGAGCAGGGCGATGGCGATGAAGGCGGCGCTGAGGGTGTGGCGAATGATCATGGTGATGCTCCTGGGATGTGGATATATGACTTTGGTCTGACCGGGGTTGAGATGGGCCCGGCCGCCCATGTCTGGGCGGACTAGTCGCTCAACCAGTCCTTCAACTCTTCGGCGTGTTCCTGCTCGTCGCTCAGGATGTCTTCGAGCAAGCGGCGGGTGGTGGTGTCTTTGTCGCCGATCATCGCGATGATCTGGCTGTAGGTCTCGATCGCCACCCGCTCGGCGATCAGGTTGGCGCGGATCATCGACTTCAGACCGGTCGAGTCGTCATAGGCCGCATGGCTGCGTGTGCTCAGGGTGTCGGGTGAAAAATCCGGTTCACCGCCCAGTTGCACGATGCGCTGGGCCAGCCGGTCGGCGTGGGCCGATTCCTCGTTGGCATGCACCAGAAACTCTTCGGCGATCTTGGGCGACGCCAGACCGACCGCCGTGAAGTGGTGGCGGCGGTAGCGCAGCACACAAACCAGCTCGGTAGCCAGGCAGTCGTTGAGCAACTTGACGATGTCATCGCGCCAGGGGCCGTAGCTGGGTGTCACCGCACCCTGGTCCAAGCTGGAACGTGCCGCCTCGATGGCCTTCAGGTCGAGCACCATGCGCTCGGGATTGGCTGCTGGGCTGCTGTCGAGGGCTTGTTTGTGGACGATGACCATGGTGTGTTCGTGGGCGGTTGAGGGTGGGTCCGGCCCCTGCGCATCCCGTCTGGGTTGCCTGAAGCCGATAGCTGCACTGTAGAAACCGATGCCACCTGCGGCCATAGTCGGCAGGCGCGACGCTTTGTAGGACAGCGCCGCAACGCTGCGTCGGCGGCTCAGTCCGGCGCGGCCAGGGCGCTGGCCGACTGGCGGGTCGGCGCAACGTCCAGCAGCGGCAGCAAGAAGCAGTGGCTGCCACTGCTCAGCGCGCGCCAGTCCAGGGGCTGGCCGGACGCCAGCGTTACCGCCTCGGCCGGCGCCATGGCGCGGATGGCGGCCAGGCTGGCACCGCGCGCCAGGATGAACCGCAGGTGCAGGCCATCGCGCCGCAAGCTCAGTTCGGCATGCGGCCAGTGCGACGGCAGGCAGGGATTGAACTGCAGCGACTGCGCTTGCAGCTGCAAGCCAAAGATGGACTCGACCGCCGCCCGGTGCAACCAGGCCGCCGCGCCGGTGTACCAGCTCCAGCCGCCCCGCCCGACATAGGGCGGCTGGCTGTAGATATCCCCTGCCACCGCGTAAGGCTCGATGCCATAGGCCGCACCCTGGGTCGGGTGGCTGGCGCGGTGGGCCGGGCTGAGCCAGGTGAACGACCGGTAGGCGGCGTCGCCGCCGGCGGGGTCGACGGTTGCCTCGACCTCGGCCGGCGGGCCATCCCACCGCGCTTGCGCCTGCACATGCAGTTGCGCCTGCGCCATCAGTGTCCAGACCGCCGCGTGGGAATACTGGCCGCCGTTCTCACGCACACCCGGCGGGTAGGCCTGGATGTAGCCGGCGCTCGGCTCGGCATGCACCAGCGGCGGGTCCAGCAGGCGGATCAGGCCGGCGTCGGCGTCCACCAGCAGGGTCTCGACCGCGGCCATCGCCATGCGCTGCAGTGCCGGTGGCGCCACCCCGGACAGCACCGACCAGGCCTGGGCAATCAGGTCGATGCGGGCCTCGCTGCTGGCGTGCGACCCCAGCGCCTGGCCGTCGTCGAAAAAAGCCCGCTTGAACCACTGGCCATCCCAGGCCGAGCCCATCAGCGCAGCCTGCCAGCCGGCGGCCGCGTCCTGCCAACGCTGCGCCCGGGGGCCGTCGCCGCGGGCCTGGGCCAGTGGTGCAAAGTCGGCCACCAACCGGCACAGGAACCAGGCTAGCCAGACCGACTCACCGCGCCCGCCATGGCCGACCCGGTTCATGCCGTCGTTCCAGTCGCCGGTGCCCATCAGCGGCAGGCCATGCACGCCGACCCGCAGGCTGTGGTCGATGGCCCGGGCCGCATGCTCGTAGACGCTGGCGCTCTGGACGCTGACGGTGGGTGTGGTGTAAGCGTCTTCGGCGCCCTCGGGGATTGGGCCGGCATCGATGAAAGGCACCACTTCATCGAGCAGGCTGGTGTCTCCGGTGCTGCGCAGGTGGTGCACGCAGGCGTGGGCCAGCCACAGCAGGTCGTCCGAGAAGTGTGTGCGCACGCCGTTGCCCTGCGGGTTGTGCCACCAGTGCTGCACATCGCCCTCGGGGAACTGGCGCGACGCGCACAGCACGATCTGCTCGCGCAACATCTGCGGCGCGGCCCAGGCCAACGCCATGCTGTCCTGCAACTGGTCGCGAAAGCCGGTGGCGCCGCCAGCCTGGTAGAACGCGGCCTTGGCCCACAGCCGGCACGACACGGTCTGGTACAGCAGCCAGCGGTTGACCATCACATCGAACAGCGGGTCGGGCGTCCTGACGGTTGTGGCGCCCAGCAGCGTGTCCCAGCGGGCTTGCACCTGGGCCAGCCGTTGCGCGGCGGGCACCGTGGCGGCCTCGGCGGCGAGCTGCCTCGCAGCATCCGGGCTGGCTGCATAGCCCAGCATGAACACCCGCTCGACCGACTCGCCCGGCGCCAGCTGCAGCCGGGTTGACAACGCGGCGATCGGGTCGCTGCCGGGGCCGCTGCGCTGGCCAAAGTGGTCGGGTAGCACCAGGCGGCCGCGGGCATCAAAGCATTCGCGGCGGTCGCAGGTCCAGTCATCGGCAGGCTCGGTGCTGCCGCCCGCGCTGGCCAGGGACAAAAAGGCCGTGCCGTCGCCAAAACCGGCCGAGTGGTCCATCTGCGTGGCCAACAAGGCCAGCAGCCGAGGCCCGAAACGGCTGCCCTCGTGTCCCGCGCTGCCCGACCCGGACAGGCGCTGGTGGTAGGCGGCGGTCAGCACGGTGTTGCGGTCGCTGCGCTGACCGCCCATCATCCACTCAGCCAACGCGGTCAGCCGCAACTGCAAGGGGCGTGGCCCGTGGTTGAGCAGGCGCACCCGCATCTGCTTGACAGCGGTCACGGGGTCAACGCAGACGCTGACCAGCACATCGACATCACCGCGGCGCTGGCCGATCGTGCTGTAGCCCTGCCCGTGCGCCACCCGGTAGGTCACGTGGTTCTCGCCCAGCGCACCGGGCGCCAGGTTCCACACCTGCAGGGTCTTCAGGTCTTGCAGCAGCAGCCACTCCGACGGCGGGTCGGCCACCGGGTCGTTGGACCAGGCGGTGAGCTGGTTGAGCCGGCTGTTGACGGCCCAGGTGCAGCCGCCACCCGACTCCGACAGCTGGCTGCCGAAGCCCGGATTGGCCAGTACGTTGATCCAGGGACGGGGAGGGCGCAGCGCGGCGCTGATGTCGAAGCGGAACTCGCCACTGGCCGCGTCGAACCGGCCGACCGGCGCGGGCACCACCGCCACGCCATCGGCCGCCACCGTCAGCTCGGTCGATGAGCCGAGCTGACGGTCCTGCAGCGCCTGCTCATGGCGCTCGGTCCAGGCCTGCAGGTGGTGCAGCAGCGGCCGGCCGTCGGCGTCGATCCGGACCCGCGCCAACGCCTGCAGCGTAGCCATCTCGGCGGTCGACAGGTCGTCGGCCCGCAGCAGGAAGAAGCCGGTGCGGGTGCGCCCGGCGTTGTTGCCTTCGGCGGCGCTGTCGGCCAGGTGGCGGTCGCGCAGGTCGGCGATTTCGCGCTGCAACGCCATCAA
The DNA here is from genome assembly GCA_031394235.1 of Betaproteobacteria bacterium. Lineage (GTDB taxonomy): Bacteria > Pseudomonadota > Gammaproteobacteria > Burkholderiales > Burkholderiaceae_C > Pseudaquabacterium. Next base: position 8,810 of record JANMXG010000417.1, on the reverse strand, counting down.
GTAGGACGCGGGTTCGGCATTGACCACCACCAGGTCACAGGCCACGCCGCCCCAGGCCCACAGACGCAGCGCCTGGGCCAGCGTGCGCAGCAGGCCCACCCCCTGGCCGACACCGGCATTGACGAGCAGCAGTGGCCGGTCGCCCGAGATGCCAAAGCGCCACAGCAGCCGGCGGTCGCAGTGCGCCGCACCGGTGGCCACGGCGGCGGTGGCCGCGGCCAGACCGGCGGCACGCGGGTTGTCTGCCGTGCGGCCGGGCTCGACCTGCGGCCGGGTCAGGCTCAGCACCAGCGCGGTGGTCAGGCTCTGCAGGGCGGCAAAGTTGTCCGGCCCCAGCCGCAGCGTGCGCAGCCGAATGGCGGTCAAGGTGGCCGACATCAGCGACGACCGCTGCACCACGCTGGCCTGGCGGTATTTGTCGATCACTGCATGCAGCGTGGTGGCGTTGTCCGACGCCGCCGTGGCGAAGGTCAGCTTGGCCTTGCCGAAAGGCGCGATACGCAACCGCACCGCCAGCGCGCAGACCGGGTCCAGCCCGGTCGTCAGCGGCAGGCTGCCAGCGTGCAGCGGGCCTGGCAGCGGATCGGACTTGTCGGGTGCGGCATCCGGCAGGGCGTCCGGTGCGGTGCCCGCCGTGGGTGGCAGGTCGAACGAGGCCAACGGCTGGCTGGCGGCTCGGTTGCGGCCCAGCCAGCGTTGCCGGTCGGTCTGGATGCGCAGACCCACGACCTGCGGGTCGCTGTCGGTCAGGAAGTGCGCCGCCCGCAGCGCAGGCTCGCTGGGCAGGCGAGGCGTGCGCTCAAACACCAGTGCCTGGTGCTCGGGCTGCCAGGCAGCGCGCACAAACAGGTTCATGAAAGCGGGATGGGACTCGTCGGCGCGGGCGTCCGACAGCGTCAGCTCGAAGGCCGAGATCAGCTCGATATCGAGCGTGTGGTCGTCCAGGTTGTGCACCTCGACCTGGCGGAACTCGATGTCGTCCTCGGGGCTGACCCAGACCGTGGTGTGTGTCTGCACACCCGGCCACTTGGCATCGAAGCAGACCCGGTCGGCATGGAACAGACTATGGTACAGCGCCGCCGGATCGGGCGCGGGGTGCTGGGTGAGGGACACCACCGGCGCACTGTCGATGCGCGGCATTTTGGCGCTGCGCCGGTCCAGTCGCCCGATCCAGCTGGGCCCCGCAGTGGTGTTGGCTGATCGGCGCTCGGCCGCGTTGGCCCAGCGCAGGTAGAAAAAGCTGCCCATGGCATCGCGCAGCGCGTCGTCGCGCCAGCGGGTGATGCCGGTGGCGCCCCAGCGGCTCCAGCCGGCGCCGTTGGCGCGCAGCGAGACGCTGTAGCGCCCGTTGCCCAGCAGGTGGGTCGGCTCGATGGGGCTGGCGCCCGGCAGCACCTCCCGCAGCAGGCCGGGCGAGCGCCGTTGCAGGTTCCGCAGCGGAGCGGGGATCGGCGTGGCGCGCAGCACCGGCACCTCGCGCGGCGGCCGCTCGTGCAACAGCGAGGCCACAGCAGCCAGCTGAGCATTGGCCATGCCCCAGCGTTGGGCCACGCCGCCCAGCAGCAGGTTGGCAATGGCCACGATGCTCATGCCCTGGTGGTGCGCCATGAAAGTGGCCACTGGCGCAAAGGCCTCGTCACCGTCCTGCCGGCCTGGCGTGAAGTCCAGCGCCTCGATGAAGCCGTAGCGGCCCAACGCCCCCAGCGCGCTCAAGCTGTCCAGATTCAGGCTGGCGCGGTGGGGCGCGATCATCAGCGCCAGCGCGCTGGCGTAGGGTGCCAGCACCAGCTCGTCAGGCGGCGTGCGGCGCAAGGCCAGCCGTGGCACGCCTTGCGGTGCGTACTGGTAGGCCAGGGTGTGGTCGGCGCCAGCGTAGGCCGACTCCGAGATGCCCCACGGCAGGTTGTGCCGTGCGGTGAATTTGATCTGTTCACGCAGCGCGGCGTGGCAGGCCTCGCGCAGCACGCTGCCCGGTGGCTCGGCCAGCACCAGGGTGGGCATCAGGTACTCGAACATCGAGCCCGACCAGGAGCGCAGCCCGGCCAGGGTGCCGACGCCAAAAAACGGTCGGCCCAGCGCCGCCCAGTGCCGCACCGGCACATCGCCCTTGGCGATCGCGAACAGGCTGGTCAGGCGCGACTCGGACGCCAGCAGGTCATAGAAGCCGGCATCGAGTTGCTGCTCGGCAACGCGCCAGCCGATGTGAAACAGGTGGCGCTGTCGGTGGTACAAAAAGCCGAATTGAGCCTGGTCGGCCAGGGCCTCGCAGCGGGCAGCCAGGTCTTGCAAGCGCTGCATGGCGATGTGCGCCTGGGTCACGCCCAGGCTGTCGACCTGGCTGCGCGCGGCCTCGTCCAACGCTGCGGAGCGCCGGATGGCGCGGTGGTCGGCCAGACAGTCTTGCAGCTGCACCCGCTGCTCGGGCGGCAGCTCTCGGCGCTGGGCCAGCAGCGGCGCCAGCCGGGCCCGGCTGGCGCGCAGGGCACGCTGGTTCGCGGCGGGATCGAACGGCGCTGCGGCCAGCGCCAGGCAGGCCTGGGCCACGGACAGCAAGTGGCCGCAAAGGTTGCCGCTGTCCACCGTGGAGACGTACATCGGCAGCAACGGTGCCGTGGTCTGGGTGTCGTACCAGTTCAGGAAGTGGCCGCGGTGGCGCTGCAGCCCGTCCAGCGTGGCCAGTGTGTCGGTCAGCCGTTGCAGCAGATCCTTGGTGCCGATCCAGCCAAAGCTGCGGGCACAGGCGGCGCTCAGCAGATACATGCCGATGTTGGTGGGCGACGTGCGGTGCGCCACCATGTCGTTGGGCAACACCTGCAGGTTGTCGGGCGGCAGGTGGTGGTCGGCGGCGCCCACGCAGCGCTCGAAAAAGCGCCAGGTGTCGCGCGCTATCGATTCCAGTGCGGCCTGCTCAGCGAGCGGCAGGGGGTTGTCCCGGCGCCGCGGCTGCGGCCGGCTGACCCACCAGCTGCCCAGCGGTGCGCTGGCCCACAACAGGCACAGCGCGGTGGCAGCCAGCGCGTGCGGCGTGCCGCCAGCCAGCAGGGCGGCCAGCAACAGCGCGGCGGCCACCGGCGTGCGCCAGTGCTGGCGCAGCGCCGCGGGGAGACCGCCCGCGGCCCGGTCCTGCGCCTGCTGTGCCACGGTGGCGGCGGTGGTCCATTGCAGCAAATGGCGCCGGCTCACGGTCAGCCGCCACAGCGTCCGGACAATCGCATCGGTGTTCATTGCGGCCTGGGCCAGCAATTGTTGCAGTGCCCACACACCGCCGCCCAACGCCCGCCCCAGCTCGGCGCCCGCGCCGCGGTAGAAATGCAGCTTGGCCAAGTCGTCGCGGCTGGGGGACAGCCCCGCCATCGCGCCCATCAACGGCCCGGCTGAAGACGCCGCCAGCACCAGCATCAGCGCGGCCAACGGGGTGACGGTGGCGCCCGCCAGTGCCCACACCAGCAGCGCCACCGATACCGGCGCCACCCCGGAGCGGCGCAGGTTGTCGAACAGCTTCCAGCAGTTGACCGCGCGCAGGCCGTAATGGCTGGCGCGCAGCAGCAGCGGCAGCAGCTGCCAGTCGCCCCGCGTCCAGCGGTGCAGCCGGGACGCGGCGACATCGGCGTGAAACGGCGCCTCTTCGATCACCGTGATGTCGGTGACGGCGGCGCAGCGCGCGATCGAGCCCTCCAGCAGGTCGTGCGACAGCACCTGGCCCTCGGGCAGCCGGCCGCCCAGCACCGCGTGCACCGCGGCGACGTTGAGCAGGCCCTTGCCGGTGAAGCTGCCCTCGCCGAACAGGTCCTGGTAGACCTCGGAGGTGGCGGCGCTGTAGGGGTCGATGCCACATTGGCCGGCAAACAGCCAGTGGAAACGCGTGAAGTCGGCCAGCGTCGGCAGTGGCGTGACCACCCGCGGCTGCAAGATGCCATAGCCCCGCACCACGGTGCGGCCGCTGGCGTCCAGCCGCGGCTGGTTGTGCGGATGCGCCGCCACGCCCACCAGCTCGCGCAAGCGGCCGGGTGGCAGCTCGGTGTCGCTGTCCAGCGTCACGATGTAACGGGTGAATTCGGCGCAGCGCGACAGCGCGCCCAGGTCCATGAACGCCGAGCTGCCGGGCTCGGCCAGCGCCGTGACCAGTTGCTCCAGCTTGCCGCGCTTGCGCTCCCAGCCGATCCAGCGCTGTTCGGTCGGGCTGAAGCTGCGACCGCGGTGCAGCAGGATGAAGCGTGGCACCAGGCCGATGGCGGGCGGATGGCGGTCGTTGAGTGTGGCCAGCTGCGCACGGGCGTCGGCCAGCAGGCAGTCATCGGCCGGGGTGACGGGTTCGTCGGCGTCGGGCCAGTCGCTGAGCAGGGCGAATTGGGCCTGCGGCTCGGGGTTGGCCAAAAAGTGCAGGTGCAGTCGGCGCACCAGCGCGGCGGTCTGCACGGCGCTGGTCAGCATCGCCGGAATGACCACCATCACCCGGTGTTCGGCCGGGATGCCGTCGGCCAGCGCCAGACGCGGCAGGTGATTCGGTCGGACCGATTCGCTGACCAGCCGGTTGATCACCGCAACCACGGCCTCGGACGCCGGCCACAGCATCAGCAGCGCGCCGACCCAGGAGCCAAACAAGCCGCCGGTCAGCGTGATCGGGCCGGACAGGCCGTCCGGGCCGACGCTATGGTGCAGCGCCAGCGTGGCCACCAGGCCCAGGGTGCCCAGCGCCAGCGCACCCAGGTACGTCGGCAGGGCCAGGCGCCGGACCTGGCGCTTGAGCACGGCGTGCCACGGCTCTTGCAGCCCCAGTGCGGCCGCCAGCGCGGGACGGCCGGGGCCGTTCAGCCAGTGGTCGGCGGTGGTCTGGAGCGATACAGCGGCCGACGCAGCCGACAGAGTCTGGGCAGGGGTTGGGCGTGCTGACCCAGCGTGGCCGGACGCTGTGCCGGGCGCCTGCGCGGCCGCGTGCATGCGCTCCAGCAGCGCTTGCGCCACCGCCACCTCGGTGTGGTGGCTGGCCAGAGCCAGGCGCTCGATCGCATGCAAGGTCTGGTCGCGGGTGACCGCGGCTTCAGCCTCGAACAGCGGCGCGCTCAGCATCAGTCGCATCAGCGTGCTGGTGCGCGCAATGATGACCGGCCAGTCAGCATCGCCGATTTCGCGCAACGAACTGACGGCATTGCTGACGCTCAGGTTGTCCGCGGCCTGGTCGGCACTTTGCTGGCCGACCAGCGCGGCCAGGTCAGGCAGCGCACGGGCCAGCCATTCGCGTTGCCAGGTGCTGGCGGCGGCGTACGCCGGTGCGCTGCGGTCTTGCAGGCGCTGCGCCATTTGGGCCAGGAACACCCGGCCAACGCCGCGGCGTTGCAAGGCTGCCAGCAGGGCGTCCAGCGTGACCAGGGTGTACTGCTTGATCTGGTCGCAGACCCGGTTGGCAACCTCTCGTGCGGCCTTGTGGGAGGCCACACGCTCGGCCAGCCGGCGCAGGTTCTCGATCAACACGACCCGCAAGGTGGTGGGCAGGGCCCACAACTCGCCCAGGGTCAACTCGCGGGTGTCCTGGTAGGCGCCCAGGAACTGCGCCAGCAGCTCCTCGTCGAACGCACCGTCGGTGTGGGCCACAAAGGCCCAGGCAATGCCGTAGACCCGCGGCAGTCCGGCCAGCGGCTTGTCCAGCAACAGCGGCAAGGCACGGAAATAGCGCCGCGGCAAGCCGGCACGCACCTCGTCGAGCTGGGCTTCGATCAGGTGAAAGTTGTCCAGCAGCCATTCGGCTGCCGGGCTGATGTCGTAACCGGTAGCGGCTAGCACGCCGATGTAGCCGTGCGCCTCGCGCAGCACGGCGATATTGTCACGCAGCCGGGGGAAAAAGCCGGGCTGGCGTGCGCCCGCCAGCGCGGCGCGGTGGGTCTCGCCCAGGCTGCGGCCGTGTTGCGCAAAGCGCTGCGGGCCGAAGATCTCGGCCCGTATCGGTGGCTCGGCCGCACCGCGCCGGCCGTCCAACATCTCGCGCAAGGCCCGGGGCGCGCCCGGCACCAGACGCTGGATCAGGTCCTGCGCCATGCGCTCAGGTGGCCAGCGACGCCACAGCAAACAGCAGGGCCACGCCGACCAGCGTGGTCACGAAGCGGGATGCCAGCAGGCTGTGCGTGGCCTCGGCAACGCAGTGCAGGCTGAACAGCAAACCGCGCTGGCCCTGGCATTTGCCCAGGTGATCGCCCAATGCCGACAATTCCATCGGCAAGGTATTGGCATCGTGGCCAAAAGAGGCGGTGGCCCAGGACTGGGTGAGGGGAGGGTGGCTCAGGGTCGACATGACGGCTCCAGCGGCACGGCCGCTGGGCCGCCCGGGTGGGTGAGGAGAAGCCGGGTGAACCCGGCGCGGTGTTTAGCGGGTGCCGTTGACCACCACATCGACCCGGCGGTCGGGCTGCAGACAGTTGATCAACTTGGGCGTGGCCCGCTCGCCCTTGCAGTCTTCGGGTTTGGTCACGGGTGTGCTCTCGCCCTTGCCGGCAGCGCTGATCTTGCTGGCAGCGACGCCGCCGCTGCTGACCAGGTATGCCTTGACAGCGTCGGCACGTCGCTGCGAAAGCTTTTGGTTGTAGGCGGTGGAGCCCAGGCGGTCGGTGTGGCCTTCGACCTTGATCGTGTCGTATTGCGCGCCTTGCAGCTCACGGGCAAAGGTGTCCAGGCCCGCCTTGCTGTCGGGACGCACGGTCGCTTGGTCAAAGCCGAACAGCGAGTCGGCCGAGAAACTGACGCGGCGCGGCTGCGGCGCGGCTGCCACCACCACCGGCGCCGCCGGCACCACCACCACCGGCGCGGGCACCGGTGCAGGCGCTGGCATGGCCATGGGCGCCGGCTGCGGCGCGGGGGCCACATAAGCAGGAGCGACATAAGCCGGAGCCACATAGGCTGTGCGGGTGGCTTGCGGCGCGCGGCCAAACGGGAACACCGCGCTGAGCGTGAAGGCGTTGACATGGTCACGGCCGCCCATCGCGTCGCTCACGCGGTAGCGCTCGACTTCACCGCGCATCAGGAACGCGGGGCTGAATTCATATTGCAGGCCGACGCCGACCTTCAGGTTGGTCCGGCGGTCGCTGGGCGTGTTGTGAAACGGACCAACCGCGCCAGTGCCGGTGTACTCACTCCGGGTGCGGGCGTACTGGCCACCCACGCGGGCCAAGCCCGACAGGCGGTCGCTGATTGGCATCGTGGCAACCAGATCCAGGTTGATGCCCTGCACCTGGGTTTGGCCTTGCAGCTTGCCGGCCGGTGTGGTGGTGGTGGTGAAGTCGAATGAGCCAAGGCTGAAAATGCCGGCCTCGACAGCCAGGTTACGGTTGAACTGGTAACCGCCAAAGGCCTTCCAGGCAATGTCGCGGTCTTGGCTGGTGATCGAATTGATCGTCAGGCCCGGGCCGACCAGGCGGTTGCTGATGCGGCTCTCGTCGATCTGGCCGCGGGACTGGCCACCGGACAGGCCGAGGTAGTAGTAAGGCTCAGACTGCGCGGACGACGGCGTGGCGAACAGCGCGGACAAGGCGGCGACAGCGGCAATGGCCAAAACGCTAAAAGAGGGGTGGCGTGACATGGGGGTGGGGTATCCAGAGATCAAATCGAAGAAAGATGTCGATGTCGCGGCAGGTTAAAGCCCGGTCGTATCGACGTTTTTGATGTTCGTCATGCGCTGATCAGCGGGTGATCAGCAGGTAATGGGGAGATGCTAGGAATTAACGCCGATGACGTCTGTCGGACGTACCGCAAGCGGCTGTAGGACAGGGGCTTGCAGCCCTTGTCGACCGTCGGCTCAGCGGTCGTCGTGGTGCTGCAGTCGGGCCTGCAGGTGGGTGATGCGGTCCAGCAGGTCGAGCACCAGCGCCACGCCGGCGGCGTTGAGCGCCAGGTCGTTTATCAGCCGCTGTGCAGCCTGCGCCCGTGCCAGGCTGTCGCCGCCAAATCGCCAGGTGCCGTCGTCGCTGTTGAACGGGGCTACGGGCGTGAGCACGCCCTCGTCAATCCAGGCCAGCAGCTCGGCACGGGCAACGCGGCTGGCCCGGCCCAGGGTCGGCAGCGTGAACTCAACATCGCTCTGCCGATGCAAATCTGGTTCGGGTGCCGTGGCGGCAGGTGTGGCGGCGGTGTGGGTAGCGGTGTGGGCGGCGGTGTGGGCGGCGGTGTGGGTGGGTGTCATGGCAAGGTCGCGGGGGCTGAGGCGGTAAAGGGCGGCGCAATGCCGGGCCATGCAGGCGCATTGGCACCGCCTGGGGCCGAAAGGGGCAGCACCCGCTGGGCGTTTGCATCACACGGCGGTGTGCCCGGATGGTCCCTGCCCAGGAGGTGCAACGGGCCGCCGGGCTTCGGGCCGGGTGCCTGCGGGCGGCGCACGCGATGAAACGCTGTTAGGGCCGCTGCGTTAGCTGAACGGTGAACTGAAAAAATCGTTGCAATCGGCATTGCCACTGCTGCCGCCGGACGCGAAGCCGTGGTCCTGGCGCAGGGCCGCAACCAAGGTGAGCTGTCGCTTCGGCTGTCGGCAAGGCCACGGCTTGTGCGCCGGGGCCGTCCGTCTCTGTGGTCTGCGGTCGTGCCGCAGGCGGGCCAGCGTTCGACATCACCGATTGCACCTGTTCCATCAGCTTCGCCGTTGCAGCGGGCTTCAACGCACGGCCCGTTACTGACATCGGGGTGGTGCATGCGCGTCAGTTTTGGGTAGACGCGCTCGACCGCCTGGGTACTGGCAGTGCTTGCCCCAACCAGCGTCTGGTGGTGATGCTTGAAGTCCATGGCCAAGTCGGTTCGGTGAGGCGGTGGGCGTTGTGCATGACGCCTGCCCAAGG
>JANMXG010000416.1:0-4546 GCA_031394235.1 Betaproteobacteria bacterium | reverse complement strand
CCCGTTGGACCTGGGCTTTACCCGGCTCAAGAACCGCATCCTGATGGGCTCGATGCACACTGGGCTGGAAGAGGCTGAAAACGGCTACGAACGCATGGCCGAATACTTTGCCGAGCGGGCGCGCGGTGGCGTCGGCATGATCATCACCGGTGGCATCGCGCCCAACCGCGAGGCCGGCGTGGGCGGCAAGCTGTCCACCCCCGCCGAGGCCGAACAGCACCGCATCGTCACCCGCGCGGTGCATGCCGCTGACCCGGACATCAAGATCGTGATGCAGATCCTGCACACCGGGGCGCTGGCCGGCACGCCGGACTGTGTGGCGCCGTCGGCGGTCAAATCGCGCATCGGCAGGTTCACGCCCAACGCGCTTGACGAAGACGGCATCGAGAAGCAGATCGCCGACTTCGTCAACTGCGCCGTGCTGGCCCAGTCGGCCGGTTACGACGGGGTCGAGATCATCGGCTCGGCCGGTTACCTGCTGTCCACCTTCCTGGTCGAAAAAACAAACCTGCGCACCGACCGCTGGGGTGGATCCTGGCCCAAGCGCATGCGTTTCCCGGTCGAGGTGCTGCGCCGGGTGCGCGAGGCGGTGGGCCCCCGCTTCATCCTGATCTTCCGCATCGCGGCAATGGACATGCTGGACGGTGGCCTGGCCAGGGACGAGATCGTCGAGCTGGCGCAGGCCATCGAGGCGGCCGGCGCCAACATCATCAGCACCCACTTCTGCTGGCACGAGGCCCCCGTGCCCACCATCGCGACGATGGTGCCGCGGGCCGCGTTTGCTGGCGTCACTGGCCAGCTGCGCAAGGTGGTGGGCGTGCCGGTGATCACCAGCAACCGGATCAACATGCCGGCCGTGGCCGAAGAAGTGCTGGCACGGGGCGACGCCGACCTGGTGTCTATGGCGCGGCCGATGCTGGCCGACCCGCAGATCGTGCTCAAGGCCTTGCACGGCCGCGAGGACGAGATCAACACTTGCATCGCCTGCAACCAGGCCTGCCTGGACCACACTTTTGGCGGCCGGCTGCAGGTCAGTTGCCTGGTCAACCCCCGAGCCTGCAACGAGACGCTGCTGAACTACCTGCCCACCGCTCGCCCGAAGCGCATCGCGGTGGTGGGCGCCGGGCCGGCCGGCCTGGCTTATGCCACGGTGGCGGCGCAGCGCGGCCACCGGGTCACACTGATCGACGCTGGGTCGGAAGTCGGCGGCCAGTTCAACCTGGCCCGGCGGATTCCGGGCAAGGAGGAGTTTGCCGAGACGCTGCGCTACTACCGCCGCATGATCGAGTTGCACGGCATCACGCTGCGTTTGAACACCCGCGCCAGCGCGGCCCTGCTGCAGGCCGAGGGGTTCGACGAGGTGGTGGTGGCCACCGGCATCGCGCCGCGCGCACCCGACCTGCCCGGCATCGACCACCCCAAGGTGGTTAGCTACATCGACGTGATCCTGGGGCGCAAGACCGTGGGCCAGCGGGTGGCGATCATGGGTGCGGGTGGCATCGGCTTTGATGTGGCCGAGCTGGTGACGCACCAGGGCACCTCGGCATCCCTGGACATCGGCGTGTTTGCGCGGGAATGGGGTATCGACTTTGCGGGCCACCCGCGCGGCGGCGTGACCGGCGTGACGCCGCAGGTGGCCCGATCCGACCGCCATGTCACGCTGCTGCAACGCAAGGCCGACGCATTGGGCAAAACCCTGGGCCGCACCACCGGCTGGACCCACCGGCTGACACTGAACCGCCGCGGCGTGCAGATGGTGGGCGGGGTGGAGTACCTCGCCATCGACGACGCCGGCCTGCACACCCGGGTCAACGGCGAGCCACGCTTGTTCGAGGTCGATACCGTCATCGTCTGTGCCGGCCAGACGCCGCTGCGCGGCCTGTTCGACGACTTGCAAGTGCTGGGCATCAAGGCCAGCCTGGTGGGCGGTGCCTTCGACGCGTCCGAACTGGACGCCAAGCGCGCCATCGACCAGGCCAGCCGGCTGGCGGCTGAAGTGTGATCTCTGATTTGACAACGGCATGAGCCACACCCCCAAGCTCGATTTCACCCTGGCCAATGGCATCACGCTGGCCAGCTGGGAATGGCGCGCCGTCCTGCGCGGCCAGGCCCCCACGCTGCTGCTGGTGCACGCCACCGGCTTCCACGGCCGGGTCTGGGACCAGGTCATCCACCACCTGCCCCATCGCCATGTGATTGCCGTCGAGCTGCGCGGCCACGGCCGCAGCGAGGTGGCTGACTTTGACGACTGGCGGCCGTTTGGCCTAGACCTGGCCGGTTTTGCAGCAGCGATGAATTTGCAGGGCGCAGTGGGCGTTGGCCACAGCATGGGTGCACATGCGCTGGTGCAGGCGGCGGCATTGCAGCCCGGCCGGTTTTCGCAACTGGTGCTGGCCGATCCGGTGATACTGGCACCGGCCGACTACCACCTGCCCGCACCCCCGCCCGGCACGCTGCACCCGGCGGCCGGTCGCAAGAACCAGTTTGAATCGGCGCAAGCGATGTTTGAGCGCTTTGCCGACCGACCGCCCTATTCGGTGTTCGACCCACAGGCACTGCGCGACTACTGCGAACACGGCCTGCGCCCGGCCGACGACGGTGTGGGCTTTCAGCTGGCCTGCGCACCGCGCTTTGAGGGCAAGGTCTACCCACTGGCACGGCAGAACCCGGGCATCTACGCCAGCATCCGCGCGCTGCACATCCCCGTGCGTGTGGTTCGGGCCCGGCCGCAAGACCCCAGCATCCTCCCCTGGGACCCACTGGGCTCGCCCACCTGGCCGGGGCTGGCGGCAGAGTTCCGCTTTGGCCAAGACCTGCTGCTGATCGACAAGACCCATTTTCTGCCAATGGAAGACCCGGCGTTGATGGCGCAGCTGATCGAGGGCGCGCTGGCCCCGGCCCCAGGCTGAGGGGTGAACGCCGCACCCGCCGTGTCCACCCGCACGCTCACCCTGGTGGTGGCGTCAGCGTTGTTCATGGAGGCGCTGGTCAGCACGGTGATTGCCACCTCGCTGGCCGCGATGGCGGCCGACCTGCAGGTTGATCCGCTGGCGCTTAAGCTGGCCTTCACGGCCTACTACGTGGCCTTGGCGATCTTCATCCCGGCCAGCGGTTGGTGCGCCGACCGCTACGGCGCCAAGACAGTGTTTGCCAGCTCGATTGCGGTTTTTACCGCCGCCTCGGTGGCCTGCGCGCTGGCGGGCGACCTGCACAGCCTGATCGCTGGCCGGTTCTGCCAGGGCCTGGGCGGCGCGATGATGCTGCCGGTGGGCCGGCTGATCCTGCTGCGGGTGATCCCCCGGCGCGACATGGTCTCGGCGATGGCCTGGCTCAGCATCCCGACGCTGATGGCGCCGATCATGGGCCCGCCGATCGGCGGCTTCATCACCACCTACTTCCACTGGCGTGGCATCTTCTGGCTCAACGTGCCGGTGGGCCTGCTTGGGCTGGCGCTGGCGGTTCGGCTGGTGCCGCAGGTGCGGGCCGCGGTGCTGCGGGCGCTGGACTGGCGCGGTTTTGTGCTGACCGGGCTGGGCTTGTCGATGCTGATCTTTGGCCTGACGCTGGCCGGCAGCCAGGCCGGCAACCTCGGGCTGGCGGCCGGCATGATGACTGGCGGTACGGCGCTGCTGGCGCTCTACGTCTGGCATGCCCGCCGCACCGCACACCCGATCATCGACCTGGACCTGCTGCGCATTGCCAGCTTTCGGATCACGCTGCTGGGCGGGGTGCTGTTCCGGCTGTCGGTGGGTGCCATTCCGTTTTTGTTGCCGCTGATGCTGCAGGTCGGGTTTGGCCTGTCGGCGTTTGCCTCGGGCTCGCTGACTTTTGCATCGGCGGTGGGTGCGGTGACGATGAAGCTGACCGCCTCGCCAATCCTGCGGCGCTACGGCTTCAAGCGGGTGCTGTGCATCAATGCGGTGATCAGCAGCGCGCTGCTGGCGGCGTGCGCGCTGTTTTCGGCCGCCACGCCGCATGCGGTGATCATCACCGTGCTGCTGGTGGGTGGGTTTTTTCGCTCGCTGCAGTTCACCAGCCTCAACACCTTGGGCTATGCCGACATCGCGGGCGAGCAAATGAGCCGCGCCACCTCGTTTGTCGGCGTGGTGCAGCAGCTGTCGCTGGCCGCAGGCGTGGCGCTGGCGGCCCTGCTGCTGGAGACCTCACGCACGGCCGACGCCCGCAGCCAGTTGCTGGCGGTGGACTTTGGCCGAGCCTTTGTCGCGGTCGGCCTGCTGTCGCTGCTGTCGCTGGTGTTTTATGTGCGGCTGGCACCCCATGCCGGTGGCGAGATGTCGGGCCACGGTGCCGGCGCCGCAGCGCCTGGAGCCACCGTCACGCCAGCGGCGGCACCGGTGGAGTAGTCTCGCGGGCCGGCACGGCGCATCAGTCCGGCGCATCAGTCCGGCGGATCAAAGCGGTAGCCTACGCCGTAGACCGAGGCGATGCAGTCGCAGCCCGGGTCGACTGCAGCGGTCTTGCGGCGCAAGTTCTTGACATGGCTGTCGATCGCCCGGTCGCTGACATCACGCAGGTCGGCATGCAC
>JANMXG010000415.1:0-2385 GCA_031394235.1 Betaproteobacteria bacterium | reverse complement strand
ACCAGAAGCCGGGAGATCTTGAGGCCATGCAGGCCGGCGCCTGCAGCCAGCTGCAGGGCTGCCACCTGATCCAAGGCGCCGGGCATTGGGTGCAACAAGAACAGCCCGAGGCAGTGAACCCGCTGCTGCTGGATTTTTTGCGCCGCAACACGCCGACGGTCAGGCCCTGAGGCCGCAGCGGCCAAGCGGCCTGCCAGGGCGTCCGTATACTGATTTGAAGCCGCGCAACCCTGCAAGGAACTTGATGTCCGGAGCACTGAGTAACGCATTGGTCCAGGCCTGCCGCGCCAGACCGCTGCAACTCGCGATCCTTGGCGACGCGTCTGAACTCCGGTACCGCGACATCGTTGAGCAGGCCCGTGCCGTCTGCGCCGCGCTGCTGGCAGCCGGCATTGAGGCCGACGAGCCGGTGCATGTGCAGGTCTCGAACCAGCCCTTGGACATTGCCGCCCTGCTCGGCGTCTGGCTGGCCGGCGCCGTTGCGGTGCCGATCCACCGCACCACGCCGGTTGAGGTCAGCGCCGGCTTTGCGCGCCGCACCCAGGCCCGGTGGACTGTGGACCTCGCAGCCGACCGCCCCGCCAGCCAGTCGCTGATCGCGCTCGCGGCCAAGGCGCCCGCCGGACGCGCCTTGCTCCGGCATGCCGCGCTGGTCGTCTTCACCTCCGGCTCGACCGGCGCACCCAAGGGCGTGGTGGTGGCGCACGACGCGTTCCACGGCAAGATCGAGCAGATCGACTCGATGCTGCATTTTGCCCAGGAGGATCGAACCTTGCTGGTGCTCAACATCAACTTCAGCTTCGGCCTGTGGGTCAGCCTGTTGACGCTGCTGAGAGGCGGCACGCTGGTGATGTGCAGCCGGTTCGAGCCCGACGGCTTCTTGCGGACATTGGTCGATCAGCGCATCACCCGGGTGGGCATGGTGCCGACGATGATGCGGGTGCTGTTTTCTGACACCCGGCACGACAGCGCCATCGCACGGGTCAACAACGCTGCGCACTTGCGCCAGATCTGGATCGGCGGCGAGGCGCTGGGCCCGTCGCTGGGCCGGATCATCCGTGAGCGGTTTAGCGCCACCGAGTTGGTCGACATCTACGGCTTGACCGAGACCGCCACCTGCGACTTCTTTGCCTTCCCGGCCGACTACGCCGCGCACCCGGGCTGCATCGGCCGACCGTCGCCACAAGTCCAGTACCGGATCGCTGCTGACGGCGAACTGCAGTTGCGCAGCCCGTACCTGATGCGGGGCTACCTCGACGAGCCCGAGCTCACGGCGGCCGCCTACTGCGACGGTTGGTTTCGAACCGGCGATCTCGGGCGCGTAGTCAGTGGCGGGGCTGTCGGTGGCGGTGGCGGTGGCGGCGGCGGTGACGGTGACGGTGGCGGGGATGCCGATGGCGACCTGGTCGAGCTGATGGGCCGGCAGAAGGATGTCATCAGCCGCGCCGGCAACAAGGTGACACCGGCCGAGATCGAACAGGCCATCGGCTCGCATCCGGACGTGGCCGCTGCCATGGCGGTGGGTGTGGACGACGCCCTGCTGGGCCAGCGCATCCACCTGCTGCTGGTGCCGCGTGCGGGCACGACGCTGGCGCTGGACGACCTGAAAAAGCACCTGGCACCGCGCCTGGAGCGCTACAAGCAACCGGACGCGTTCTACAGCGCTGAGGCGCTGCCGCTCGGGCGCACCGGCAAGGCAGACCGCACGCAGTTCAAGCAGCAGCTGAGCGCCGCGCTGATCGCGCCGATGCTCCACTGAACCCCACTGAAAACCGACAGGACGCCGCATGAACTTTGAGCTGATCACCCTCACCGTGTCCGACCATGTGGCGCACCTGGTGCTCAACCGGCCCGAGCGCGTGAACGCGCTCGACAAGACCTCGCTCGGTGAAATCAACCGGGCGATGGACCTGGCCGAGGCCGACGCCGAGGTGCGCGTGATCGTTGTCAGCGGCGCAGGGCGCGCTTTCTCGTCGGGGTTCGACCTGAAGGCCCAGATGGACCAGCGCCCTGAAGGCGCGGCCCTCTGGCGCGAGATCCTCGATCTCGACTTCGACACCACGATGCGCTTCTGGAACAGCCCCAAGCCCACCATCGCTGCGGTGCACGGTGCCTGCCTGGCCGGCGCGTTTGAGCTGGCGATGGCCTGCGACATCACGATTGCCGACGAAAGCGCCGTGTTCGGCGAGCCCGAGCTGAAGTTTGGCGCCGGCATCGTCACGATGCTGTTGCCCTGGATGACCAGCCCCAAGCACGCCAAGCGGATCATCCTGTCGGCCGACGACCGGATCCCGGCGCGCGACGCGCTGGCAATGGGGCTGGTCAGCCGGGTCGTCGCGCCGGGCACGCACCTGACCGAGGCGCTGCGCACCGCGCGCGGCATCG
>JANMXG010000414.1:0-2024 GCA_031394235.1 Betaproteobacteria bacterium | reverse complement strand
AGCCGGTGCCCGTTCCCACTGCCCGCAGCACCGGCCTGACCGCCATCGCCGCGCTGCTGCTGCTGGGCGGCCTGGGGTACGGTGCCTACTGGGCGCTGGCGCTCAACCACGTCGAGTCCACCGACAACGCCTATGTGCAGGGCAACGTGGTGCAGATCACGGCGCAAGTCAGCGGCACGGTGGTGGCCATCCTGGCCGACGATGCGGACCGGGTCAAAGCCGGCCAGCCGCTGGTACGGCTGGATCCGGCCGACGCCCGGGTGGCGCTGGACCAGGCCGAGGCCCAGCTGGCCCAGACCGTGCGTGAAATTCGCACGCTGTATGCCAACAACGCCAGTTTTGGCGCTCAGGTGGCGCTGCGCGAGGCCGAGCTGGCCCGCACCGTCAGCGAGCTGCAGCGTGCCACGGACGACGTCGACCGACGGGCACCATTGATCGCCAGCGGTGCCGTGGGCAAGGAGGAGTTTGCCCACGCCAACGCGCAACGGGCGGCAGCGCGCAGCGCGCAGGCGGCGGCCCAGTCCGCGCTGGCGGCGGCGCGTGAAGCCCTGCTGTCCAACCAGAGCCTGACCGACAACACCAGCGTGGCCAGCCACCCCGGCGTGCAAAAGGCCGCCGCGCGGGTGCGCGAGGCCTACCTCGCACTGCACCGGGCCGACCTGCCGGCGCCGCTGGACGGCGTGGTGGCGCGCCGCAGCGTGCAGATTGGCCAGCGGGTGGCGGCCGGCACGCCGCTGATGGCGGTGGTGGCGTTGGACAAGCTCTGGGTCGATGCCAACTTCAAGGAAGCGCAGCTGAAAAATCTGCGCTTGGGCCAGCCCGCCACGCTGACCGCTGACGTCTACGGCAAAAAGGTCGCTTTCAACGGCCGCATCAGCGGGCTGGGCGCGGGCACCGGGGCAGCGTTTGCGCTGCTACCGGCGCAAAATGCCACCGGCAACTGGATCAAGGTGGTGCAGCGGGTGCCGGTGCGCATCACGTTGGACCCGAAAGAGCTGGCCGCCCATCCGCTGCGGGTGGGCCTGTCGATGGAGGTGGAGGTGGACGTGGGCGACACCTCGGGCAAGACCGAGTCCGACGCGCCGCGGGCGGCGCCGTTTGCCCAGACCGCCGTGTTCGACATGCTGGCCCAGGCTGCTGACGCCGAAGTGGCGCGGGTGGTGCGGGCCAACGGCGGCGGCTCCTTGCTGGCGGCCAGCGGGATGGCGGCCGGCAAGCCCACGCCCGCCCGCTGATGGTCTCCTCGGCCGCCGCCGGGCCCCTGGACCACCCGCCGCTCGCGGGCGGCGCCCGGGTGGCCGGCACCATCGCGCTGTCGCTTGCCACGTTCATGAATGTGCTCGACTCGTCGATCGCCAACGTCTCAATCCCGGCGATTGCCGGCAACCTGGGCGTCAGCCCGGGGCAGGGCACCTGGGTCATCACCAGCTTTGGCGTGGCCAACGCCATCGCGCTGCCGCTCACCGGCTGGCTGACCCAGCGCTTTGGCGCAGTGCGGCTGTTTGTCGCCAGCGTGCTGTTGTTTGTGCTCAGCTCCTGGCTGTGCGGCCTGGCCACCTCGCTGGAGATGCTGGTGGCCGGCCGGGTGCTGCAGGGCCTGGTGGCCGGGCCGATGATCCCGCTGTCGCAGACGCTGCTGCTGTCGAGCTATCCGCGCGCCCAGGCCGGCCGCGCGCTGGCCTTCTGGGGCATGACCACGCTGGTCGCACCGGTTGTGGGGCCGCTTTTGGGCGGCTGGATCACCGAGAACATCAATTGGTCGTGGATCTTCTACATCAACGTGCCGATTGGTTTAATCACCGCGTTCATGGTCTGGACGACATACCACAAGCGTGAAAGTGTCACGCGCAAATTGCCGATTGACGCCGTCGGCCTGGGCCTGCTGGTGCTGTGGGTGGGCTCGCTGCAAATCATGCTGGACAAGGGCAAAGAGCTGGACTGGTTTCACTCCGGCGAAGTGGTTGGCTTAGGCCTGGCCGCGCTGATCGGATTTGCATTCTTCCTGATCTGGGAGCTGACTGAGG
>JANMXG010000413.1:0-2395 GCA_031394235.1 Betaproteobacteria bacterium | reverse complement strand
ATCTGGTCCTCGCGCAGCAGGCCGATCTTGTGGCGAACCAGCGGGTGCGCAATGGCGATGACAGGCATGGCTCAATCCGCTGCGGTCGCAACCACCGTGGCGGCCGAATCCACAGCCACGGCCACAGTCGCGGCCACAGTCGCGGCAGCCGCAGGCCGGCGCTGGCGCAGCGCCTCGTACAGGCACACGCCCGAGGCCACCGACACATTCAGGCTTTCGACTGCCCCGGCCATCGGGATGCGCACCAGCAGGTCGCAGGTCTTGCGGGTCAGGGCGCGAAGGCCGGAACCTTCGGCGCCCAGCACCAACGCCACCGGCCCGGTCAGGTCGATGTCGTAGATCGTCAGTTCGGCATCTTCTGCGGTGCCGATGACCTGGATGTCACGGTCTTTGAGCTCGCCCAGCGTGCGGGCCAGGTTGGTCACCATCAGGTAGGGCACGGTCTCGGCCGCGCCGCTGGCGACCTTGGCCACGGTGGCGTTGAGTCCCACCGCATGGTCCTTCGGGGCCAGCACTGCGTGCGCACCGGCGCCATCGGCCACGCGCAGGCAGGCGCCCAGGTTGTGCGGGTCGGTCACGCCGTCAAGCACCAGCACCAGCGGCGGACCTCTGACGGCGTCCAGCACGTCATCCACCGAATGCAGCTGCACCAGCGCCGTGACCTTGGCCACCACGCCCTGGTGGCGCGGGCTGCCGGACAGCCGGATCAGGTGGTCGTCGTCGCTGTCCACCAGCTTGGCGCCGGCGGCCTTGGCCCGCTCGACAAACAGCCGCATGCGGGCATCGCGCCGGCTGGCATCGACATGGATCTCGACGACGGATTCAGGGGCGGTCTTCAACCGCACGGTGACGGCATGGAAGCCGAACAGGATCTTGGTGCTCATTCGGGAATGGTAGCCGCTATGCCGGGTGCCAGGCCCGCCGCCTCAGTGGCGCAGCCAGGCCGCGGCGGTCAGGCCGCCGATCAGCAGCGGCTGGTGCAGCATGTAGACCAGCAGCGGCCAGCGGCCCAGCATAGCCAGCGGCGCAAGCGCTGCGGGCAACCGGCCGCACAGCACTGCCCGCCGACCGGCCTGTGGCGACGCGCTGCCTGCCAGCAGCCACTGCCCAGCCGCCAGCCCCCACAGCATCACGCCCAGCCAGGGCAGCACCGGCACATAGTCCTCGGTGATGGGCTTGTGGGTGACCAGGCCGACCCAATTGGTCCAGCGGCTGTCGAAAAACGGGTGCGCAACAAATCGCGGCAGCGCCAGCAGCAGCGCGCCGAGCGGCCACAACCAGGCGCCCAGCGGCGCCACCAGACGGCAAGCCAGCAGCATCAGCGCCATGCCGTGCAGCACGCCAAAACTGATCCAGCTGCTCGGAAACATCAGCGCCGAGCCTGCCGACACCAGCACAGCGCAGCCCGCCACCTGCGCGCAGCGCCGCCAAAAGCGCGGCCAGGCCACGCCGGCCTGCAGCGCCACCGCCTGCCCCAGGCCAGCACACAGCAGGAACAGGCTGACGATCATGCTGCGCTGGGTGGTCCAGAACGGATCGCGGTAGAAATCCTGCCGCGGCTGCAGCCAGCCCAGGTGGTTGAGGTCGAAGCTGAAATGGAACAGCACCATCCAGACAATCGCCGCGCCACGCAGGGCGTCCAGGCGGTCGTACCGATCGAGGCGGGTGGGCGGCTGTGACGGTGGGCTCAAACGAAGTCTCGTGAAGGTCGATACGAACCTGGCGATCGCCGGCTTGAAACAGGCCAGAACGCCTGGGCACAGGTCACACCCGCCCCGCGACCGATGGCCGCAGCGCCGATTCTCGGCGCTTTCTGCGGCAAGGCCCGGGTTGGGACACCGCTGGACCGCCGCAGCCCGCCCTGACCTGGCGCCAATCCGGCCCGCCACCCGCCACTGCATCGGCAGCTGCCCAGCCTTCTAGAATCGCCATCCGTTGACTGCCCGTAGCTCAACCGGATAGAGCACCAGCCTTCTAAGCTGGGGGTTGGGGGTTCGATCCCCTCCGGGCAGACCACTTGTGGATGCACGTCCGCACCTGGGCGGCCGTTTGCGCGGCCCGCTGGCGGGTGGGCCAGGCGCCGCCAGGCCGCTGACTCGCTTCCGCGGCTTCAAGTCCGGAGCGCCAAGCCGCACGGCCTGACCCTCGCCACCATGAAAAAAGGGCCACACGTTGGCATGGCCCCTCTTGTTGCTGCGGCACCCCGTCTGATGACAAGGCGCTGTTGTGTGGTCGGGGTGAAAGGATTCGAACCTTCGACCCTCTGGTCCCAAACCAGATGCGCTACCAGGCTGCGCTACACCCCGAAGCCTGCCATTCTAGCCCGCCACAGCGACTGGCGCGGGCAACAGCAGTTGGCGGGCCACCGCCTCGCACTGGCGGATGTGCTGCTCGC
>JANMXG010000412.1:0-10111 GCA_031394235.1 Betaproteobacteria bacterium | reverse complement strand
GCGGCCTGGGCTGCCTGCAAGCCGGTCACGCTGTCCCACACCAGATCGATGCCGGGCGACAGCACCAGCTTGTCGTAGCCGATCACCGCGCCGCCGTCGAGCCGGACCTGGCGTTTGGCCACGTCCACACTGGCCACCCGGTCATGCACCAGGCGCACGCCGTGCTGGGCGCTCAAGCCGGCGTAGGGGGTGGTGATGTCGGCCAGGCTGCGCTGGCCACTGAGCACCAGGTTGCTGACCGGGCAGGACACAAACTCGCGGTTGGGCTCGATCAGCATCACGTCGATGCTGTAGTCCGACAGCAGCCGAACGTACTTGGCCGCCGTGGCGCCGCCGAAACCGCCGCCCACCACCACGACCTGCGCCTTGGACGCCGACGTGCCGGCGCCGGCGCAGCCCGACAAACTGGCCAAACCGGCTGCCGCGCCACTGCCCAGCACGGCACCCGACACCAAACCTTGCAGCAGCTGGCGGCGGTCCATAGGGGTATTTTTCATGCTGGCGCCTTCACTTTTGGGCTGCAAAGTAGGTGGCCACCGCGTCGAGCTGCTCTGGCGAGTAGCCACGGGTGATCTGGTGCATGACGGTTGCCGGCCGCTGCCCGGTGCGGAAAGCCAGCAATTGCGTGAGCGTGTCGTCCTTGGGCCGGCCGGCCAAGCGCACCAGCGACTGGCCCTCCACTGCCCGGCCGTCGGTGCCGTGGCACTGGGCGCAGGTAGCAGCCAGCGCCCGGACGCGCAGGCGCTGAGGGTCCGCAGACCAGGCGGCTGCCGGCAGCAGCAGCAGGGCCAGGGCCGCCAGCCGCACGCGACGGCCGGGGCCAAGCATGCCGGGTCTTGCGCAGGGAGTGGGCTTCATACGGGACGCTCCTGGTGGTGGATCGGAAAGGGCACGTGGACCGGGCCACGCGCGCCGTCGATTCTGGCAGTGCGTGGGCCGTTGGTGACGCAGCGCGCAAATGATCGACCCGCTCGCGCATCGCGCTTGTCAGTCCGCAAGCCGCACGGCTATAGTGTGCAAAATATCATTACATTCGCATGTAGTGCTATCCCTATGCAGTCCACCCCAGGTTGCCCCTCGTCTGTTCCGCATAGCACCGAGCCTGCTGGCGGGGTGGCGGTGCGGGTGTCAGCGGCGGTGCTGGTTGCAGCGCTGGCCGCGGCAGCGTCGCCGATGCCGGGCTCGGCGCAGACCCTGCCTCGCCCGGCCGCGCTACCTTCCACCACACCCACGACCACAACCACCGCCACAACCACCACCACAACCACCACCCTACCCACCACCACGCCTGCCCCCGCCACCGCACCGACCAGCACGGTGCCCATGCGGCTAGAGCCGGTGGCTGACGGCACCTGGTTTGTGCAGGGCGTGTCGGCAATGGGCTCGGCGGCGAACCAGAACTTCATCTCCAACGCCGGCTTTGTGGTGGCCGACGGTGGTGTGCTGGTGGTCGATGCGCTGGGTTCGCCGCCGCTGGCGCGGCAACTGCTGGCGCTGATCCGGCAGGTCACGCCGTTGCCGGTCCGCTATGTCGTGGTCACGCACTGCCATGCCGACCACATCTACGGCCTGCAGGTCTTCCGCGAGGCCGGTGCGCAGATCGTCGGCCACGCCGCCTGCCGCGACGCCCTGGGCTCGGACACCGCGCGCCAGCGACTGGCGGTCAGCCGCGAGCAGTTGCATCCCTGGGTAGACGGGCAGACGCGCCTGGTGTCGCCCGACGTCTGGCTGGGTGACGACGGGCAGGACGCCGACCTGCTGCTGCGCATCGGCCAGCGCGAGTTCCGGGTGCGCCATGCCGGGCCGGCACACACCGCCGAGGACGTGGTGGTGCACGACGCCCGCACCGGCGTGCTGTTTGCCGGCGACATCGTCTTCCGGGGCCGACTGCCGTACGTGGGCCAGGCCGACAGCCGGCGCTGGATCACCGCGCTCGACCGCATGCTCGACCTGCAGCCGCGGGTGCTGGTGACCGGCCACGGCCCGCTGTCGCACGCACCCGCGGTGGACCTGCAACTCACACGCGATTACCTGGTTTACCTGCGCCAGCAAATGGGCCAGGCCGCACGCAACCTGGAGCCGTTCGATGAGGCCTACGTCCGCACCGACTGGTCGCGTTTTGCTGCGCTGCCGCTGTTTGGCGCCGCCAACCGCATGAACGCCTACAACACCTACCTGCTGATGGAGCACGAGGCGCCTTGATGGGCCAATCGGCCGCCGAGCAAACATCAGTGTTGACGCATAAAATGCGCTGATGAGTGCCACGCTGCCGCAACGCCAGCCCACCGACACCGCTGACGCGGTGTTCGAATCGGTGGCCGAGTTGTTCTCGCTGCTGGCCACACCGATTCGGCTGAAGATCATCGGCGCGCTGTGCCACGGCGAGAAAAATGTCTCGCAGCTGCTGGCCGAGATCGACACCACCCAGCCAAACATGTCGCAGCACCTGTCCACGCTGTACCGCGCCGGTGTGCTGGGCAAACGGCGGGACAGCACCCAGATCTACTACCGCCTGCAGAGCGAGCGTGTGGCCTCGTTGTGCCGCGAGGTCTGCACCCAGGTGGCCATCGAGCTGGATGCGCAAACCTCGGCGGTGCCGACCGGTGAGCGACTGCTGCCCGCCGGGGTGCGCTGACCCGCGCGCCCACACCGCAGGCCCGGCAGGCCCGGCAGGCCGCGCTGTTTCAGGGGCGCACCGTGGGCGTCAACCACCGCCGCGTTCACCCGCGGGTCACCCACCCGCAGCGCCTCGGCAGGCCGGCTGGCGGCCGCGCCGGTCAGCGCAGCTTGCCCAGCAGGATTTGAACGTTGTCCATGACGGCGGTCAGGTCGGCCTCGTGCGAGCCGTCGGGCGCCAGCCGGGCCTGCAACTCCTGCTGCATGAAGCACACCGTCATGCGCGTGTAGGCACTGTCCAGCGCCTTGCGCACCGCGGCCATCTGGCTGGCAATGTCCAGGCAAGGCTCGCCCGTCTCGACCATGCGTTGGATGCCGCGCAACTGGCCCTCGGCACGCTTGAGGCGGTTGAGCAAGTCGGTGCGGGCGCTGGTGTCAGTGAGGATGGCCATGGTGCGGGACGCCGGGCTGGCGCGGGGGTCGTGGTCGTCCGGCATTGTCATGCCGACGACGCATGGCGGGCGTTTGCCGCCGCCTCGGGGGCCGCTCAGGCCGGGGTCAGCGTGCGCAGGCGGCGGACTCGGGCACGCCCAGCTTCTTCAGCATCCAGCCCAGCGGGCAGACCTGGCTGAAGCCAAACTGCAGCAGGTTGGCGCCGACAAAAGCGGTGAAGGCCAACCACCACGGGCTGACGTAGAGCGGGCTGCCCGCCACGCCGAGGGCCAGCGACAGCAGGATGAAGCTGCCGGCAAAGATGTGGATCAAACGGTCTACGGTCATGGCTTACTCCTGGAGGGACGTTGGGAATGAAACAGGCACCGCGCCGGGCAGGTCCGCCGCGGCAGGGGTTTCGAGACGCCGCCGGTAGGCGGCGTGGTACAGCACCGGGATCACCACCAGCGTGAGCAGCGTGCTGACCAGAATGCCAAAGATCAGCGACACGGCCAGGCCGTTGAAGATCGGGTCGTCGAGGATGAAAAAGCCGCCGATCATGGCCGCCAGGCCGGTCAGCGCAATCGGCTGGGCGCGCACCGCAGCGGACGACATCACGGCCTGCTTGAACGCCATGCCCTGGGCCAGTTGCAGCTCTATGAAGTCGACCAGCAGGATCGAGTTGCGCACGATGATGCCAGCCAGCGCAATCATGCCGATCATGCTGGTGGCGGTGAACTGCGCGCCCAGCAGGGCATGGCCGGGCATCACGCCGATCAACGTCAGCGGGATCGGCGCCATGATGATCAGCGGCGTGCTGTAGCTGCGGAACTGCGCCACCACCAGCAGGTAGATCAGCACCAAGCCGACCGCGTAGGCTGCGCCCATGTCGCGGAAGGTATCGAAGGTGATCTGCCACTCGCCATCCCACTTGACGGCGTACTCGCGGAACGGGTCGGCGGGCTGGTGGGTCCAGTATTCGCCGACCGGCGCGCTCGCCTGGCCTGGTTGGCCCGCCTGGCCCACCGGCGCGGCTGGGTTCAGCTTGCCGCGGATTGCAAACAGCCCGTACAGCGGTGAATCGAGCCGGCCCGCCATATCGCCAAAGACATAGCTCACGCCCTGCAAATCCTTGGTGTAGAGCGGTTTGTCGATGATGCCGCGCTCGACCCGCACCAGCTCGCCCAGCGGCACCAGTTGGCCGCTGGCCGCGCGCAGTGGCAGCGCCAGCAGCGCGTCCAGCCCCACCTGCGACTCCCGCGGCAGTTGCAGCCGCACTGGCACCGGATACTTGGCCTGGCCGTCGTGCAGCCAGGCGGCATCAGTGCCCGACAACGCGGCCTGCACCGTCTGCGCCACCACCGCGACCGGTATGCCGAGCGACTCGGCGCGCTGGCGCTGCACCCGCAAAAAGGCGCGCGGTGCGTCGGCGGCCAGCGTGGTGTCTATCGCCACGATGTCGGGCGTGCTGGCAAAGTCGCGGGCCACCTGGGCGGCCAGGCGCTGGCGGCCGGCCTCATCGGGGCCGTAGACCTCGGCCACCAGCGGGCTCATCACCGGCGGGCCGGGCGGCACCTCGACCAGCTTGATCCTGGCGCCGTGGCCGGCGGCGATCTGTTCCAGCGCCGGGCGCAGGCGCTGGGCGATGGCATGGCTTTTTTCGTGGCGGTGCTGCTTGTCCACCAGGTTGACCTGCAGGTCGCCCTGCTCGGCGTCGGCCCGCAGGTAATACTGGCGCACCAGGCCGTTGAAGGTGATCGGGCTGGCGGTGCCGGCATAACCTTGCAGGTCCTGCACCTCGGGCTGGCGTGCCAGCAACGCGGCCAGGTCCTGCAGCGCGGCAGCGGTGCCCTCCAGCGGCGTGCCGGCGGGCATGTCCACCACCAGCTGGAACTCGCTCTTGTTGTCGAACGGCAGCATCTTGAGCACCACGCCGGCGCGTGTGCCCGGCACGGCGGCCAGCGCGATCGACAGCAGCGTGGCCACCGCGATGCCTGCGGCCAGCAACCAGCGGCGACGGGCGCTTTGGAGCAAGGGCATCAGCAGGCGCTGAAAAAACCGGGCCAGCCTGGTGGCAGGCCCATTTGCCGGATGGCCGGCCTGCGCGCCGCTGCTGCCGGCGCCCGCGGCTGGCTTGATCAATTTGAGCGCCAGCCAGGGCGTGACGGTGAAGGCGATCACCAGCGACAGCGCCATGCCCAGGCTGGCGTTGATCGGGATCGGGCTCATGTACGGCCCCATCAGGCCCGACACAAAAGCCATTGGCAGCAAAGCGGCGATCACCGTCAGCGTGGCCAGGATGGTCGGGCCGCCGACCTCGTCCACCGCCGCCGGGATGATCTGGTGCAGCGGCAGGGCGGGGGTCAGGGCCTGGTGGCGGTGGATGTTTTCAACCACCACGATCGCGTCGTCCACCAGGATGCCGATCGAAAAGATCAGCGCAAACAGCGACACCCGGTTCAACGTGAAGCCCCAGGCCCAGCTGGCAAACAGCGTGGCGGTCAGCGTCAGGATCACCGCTGCGCCGACGACCACCGCCTCGCGCCGGCCCAGCGCCAGCCCGACCAGCACGATCACGGACGCGGTGGCAAAGCCCAGCTTCTGGATCAGCTTGTTGGCCTTTTCAGCGGCCGTCAGGCCGTAGTCGCGTGTGACGGTGGCGGTGATGCCGTCCGGGATCACCGTGTTGCGCAGCTGGTCCAGCCGCACCCGGGCCGCGGCGGCCACATCCACCGCGTTCTGGCCGGGCTGCTTGGTCAGCGTCAGGGTAACGGCCGGGTAGACCTGGCCCACGGCAGCGCCGTCAGCGCCAGACACGCCGGCCGCAGCCGCGCCCGCACCTGGCGTGAACCAGACGTAGCGCTGCGGCTGTGCCGCGCCGTCCTGCACTTCGGCCACCTCGCGCAGGTACACCGGCCGGCCGTTGCTGACCCCCACCACCAGGTCCGCCACCTCGGCGGCCGAGCGCAGGTATTCCCCTGTCTGCACCACCAGCATCTGCGGTGCGCCAGGGGCGGCGCGCGCGGTGTCCAGCACCGCGCCGGCTGGCAGGCCCAGGTTGGCACCGGCCAGGGTGGTTCTCAGGCGCAGCACGTCCACACCCCGCTCACGCAGCCGGGTCGGGTCCAGCACCACCTGCACGGCGCGGCCGGGGCCGCCGATGGTCGTGACCTCACGGCTGCCCGACACCCGCTTCAGCTCGGCCTCCAGCGTGTGCGCGACGGTCTCGAGCTGTGCCGCGCTGCGTTGGTCGTGGGCCCACAGCGTGATGCCCAGTACCGGCACGTCATCGATACCCTTGGGCCGCACGATCGGCGGCAGCGTGCCCAGCCCCGCCGGCAGCCAGTCCTGGTTGGCGTTGAGCACGTCGTACAGCCGCACCAGCGCCTCGGTTCTCGCGACGCCCACCTTGAACTGCACCGTCAGCACGGCCAGGCCCGGCCGGGCCACCGAGAAGGTGTGCTCGATGCCGGCAATCTGGCCCAGCACCTGCTCGGCCGGCCGCGCCACCAGGGTCAGCACGTCGGCGCTGCTGGCCCCCGGGAACGGGATCAGCACATTGGCCATCGTGATGTTGATCTGCGGCTCTTCCTCGCGCGGCGTGACCCACACCGCAAACAGGCCCAGCAGCAGCGCCACCAGCGCCAGCAGCGGTGTCAGCGGATTGGACTGAAAGCTGCGCGCCAGCCGGCCGGCCACACCCAGCCGCGCGTCGCGGCGGTTCTCGGCGTCCGTCGCAGGGTCGGTCATGGCGCTGGCACCGCGCCGTCCAGGCCGGCCTGCACGGCGTCCAGTGCATAGCGCTCACCCGCCCTGAGGCCGGCCAGCACCTCGACCCCGGCCGGGCCGCGGTCGCTGCCGGTGCGCACGGCGCGCAAAACAAACCGCTGCGGGCTGGCCGGATCCACCGTGAACACCGCTGTCAGCTCACCCCGGCGCAGCACCGCGGCCTGCGGCAGCAACAGCGGCGCTGCGGCTGCCGGCTGGCCAGTGCGGGTGCCGGTCTGGCCGCTGAAGATCACCCGCACCGTTTGACCGGGCAACAGTGCTGAGCGTGTGCCTGCCGGTGCGCCGCCGGATGCGACAGCGGCTGCGCCGCCGGGTGCTGCAGGCAGCTCCAGTCGCCACTCCACCGTTTGCGACACCGGGTCCGCCGTCGGCAGCAGGTTGTGGCTGCTGGGCACGATGCGCTGGCCGTCGGCCAGTTGCAGCTGCACCTGCAGCTGGGCCGCGTTGCGGGCCGCCGCCACCATCGACGCCGGCACCTGCACCATCGCCCGCAAGGCGCCGGGGGCATACACCGTCGCAATCGCCCGGCCGGGCGTTGCCAGGTCACCGACCTGCAGTTGGGTGTCCTGCACCACGCCGTCGAACGGTGCGGTGATGCTGCCAAAGCCGCGCAACAAGGTGGCCTGGGTGCGGCTGGCTTGGGCCTGCTGCACACCGGCTCGCGCGGCCTTGAGCTGGTTTTCGGCCTGGTCCAGTGCGGCCTGGCTCACAAAGCCCTGGTTGCGCAGGTCGCGGCTGCGGTCGGCTGTCAGCTGGGCGTTGCGGGCCTCGGCCTCGGCCTGCGCCAGGCCGGCCTCGCTGCGCAGCACGCCGGCCTGCGACGCCCGCTCGTCCACCCGCGCCACCAGCTGTCCGGCGCGCACGCTGTCACCTGGCTTGACTGCCAGCAACACCAGGTTGCCGCCGACCTGGGCCGACAGTGTGGCCTGGCGCACCGCCTGCAGCGTGCCATCCAGCGACAGCACGCCGCTGGCGCTGCCCGCCTGGGCCACGGCGGTGGCCACCGCCGTGGCGGCTTGCAAGCGGGCCGGCGCCAGGACCAGGCTGACCGCCACGACGGCAAGCACGGGCGCCAGCACAAACGTGCGAATAAACGCCCGAACCAGCGCTGGCACGCGTGCCCGCACGAGAGCCGGCACCCCCGCCCGAACTGTCCTGATCGATCGCATCTTGATACCCATACCCCTATCCTACAATATACCAGGCAGGGTATCAAGCGGTTTGGCAGTCTGGCGCCGATCGGCCACGAAAAAGGGGCCCGAAGGCCCCTGGGGATTCAAGCTGCGGGCTGTCGGTCAGCCCGGGCAGGCCGCAGAGTTGGCCACGGTGGCGGGCCGCAGTGAACGGACAAAACCGTACTCGTCGGGCCCAAGGGTGTTCTTGGTGTGGGCGCAGCCGTAGGTCGGGGCAGCCACGGTGGCCGCTGTCATCACGTCATCGCCCGCGGGCTTGGCGCCGCCGCTTTCCCACTTGACCATGTCGTCGAAGGCTGTTGCGGCCTCGGCCACCGTGAAGTCGCAATGGCTGACGCCGCGCAACGCACGTTGAACCAGGAAGGCGCTGTTGCCCTTGGCAGCCACGTTCTTCTGGAACACCTGCTCCATGCTGAACGGCACGAACAAGTCACCCAGCGTGTGGATCGAGACCACGGGGATCTTGAAGTTGCCGTTGACCTTCGGGATCCAGCGCATGCCGTCGGTGCGAAGGCGGTTGGCATCGGTGGCAGCGGTCAACTTCAGCGCCGACGCATTGAGCGCGGTGCTGCCGGCGACGTCACCGTCGATGGTGTATGTCATGCCCATCGTGTCGAGGATGTTCTTGTTGAGAATGCCTGTGATGGTGCCGTCGCCCCCCAGCGCACCCCAGGCCGACGGAAAGCTGCCACCAAATGCCATGCCCAGGTCGAACATCGGGCGCGTGCCACCGGTGATGTTCTTCAGCACCGACACAAACTTGACGCCGGTGGCCGTGGGCACTGACGGGAAGGTGGTGAACAAGGTGTTGGTGACCAAGGCCCGGATGTCCTCGAACTTGTCGGTCGGGTACTTTGGCACGCCGGCCAGCGCCTGCGCCGTCACCTGGATGGCCGCGAACTGGTTGAACAGCTCGGTATCGCCCATCACGCCACACATCGGCACGGCACCGTTGTACTTGGTCTTGTTGATGGCGTAGGCCTGGGCTTCGTCATCGATGGCTGCACCGGTGATGTGGCCACCCATCGACACGCCCGTGATGTAGATCTTGCTGGGCGCCGCCAGGGTGCGGCTGTTCTTGGCCGCGATCTTGACGAACTCGTTGGCCAGCGCGTTGGTGTCCTCGACCCCGGCGCGCACGTCGTAGTAGTTCTTGCTGTAGCTCGATGCGGCCCAGGCATAGCCGTTCTGGATCAGGTAGCGGCGGATCAGCGGGGCGTCCGCGCGCAACGCAGCGCCGGTGCCGGCATAGCCGTGGGCGTACATCACCAGTTTGCCGTTCCAGTTGGCGGGCACCTCGACCTTGTAGCCCGCGCCGCCCAGCACACCGGCCCAGCGGTTGGTGGTGGCCATGTCGGTGACGTCACCGACAGCGGCTGGCATCTCAGCAAAGGTGGTGACCGTGGCATCGGCGGTGAAGCTGCGGGTGTCCTGGGTCCGGGTTTCTTCGGGGATCGGCGCCGGGTCGTCACTGCCGCCGCAAGCGGCGATCAGGCTGACAGCGGCCAGCGCGACAGCGGTTTGCGCGAGGCGCTGGGTAAAGCGGCCAGGGTGGTTCATGGGGTATCTCCGAGCGGGTGGATGGCCGGCCAACAAACGCCGGGCTTTGACGATACGGCCCGGTTTGGTCGACATCGGGTCGCGCAGGTGACGAAACAGCCCCGGGGAAACCAGCGAATCCGCCCGTGGATTACCCCGAGCCCAGCCCTCAGAATCGGGCCTGTTGGCTGGCCAACCCGGGCCGGCCCTGGGGAGGATGGGCATGAAGCCTTGGACCGTTGTGCTGCTGGCTGCCGTGTCCTTGCAGGCCGCAGCGTTTGACCTGCAAGGCCACCGTGGCGCACGCGGGCTGGCGCCCGAGAACACTTTGCCGGCGTTTGAGCGGGCGCTGGCGATTGGCGTGCACACGCTGGAGCTTGACGTTGCCATCACCCAGGACGGTGTGCTGGTGATCTCGCATGACCCGCGGCTGAACCCGGACATCACCCGCGATGCTGAGGGTCGGTTCCTCACCGGCCCCGGGCCGCTGATCCACCAGACCTCACTGGCGGCGTTGCAGCGCTACGAGCTGGGCCGCATCA
>JANMXG010000411.1:0-6563 GCA_031394235.1 Betaproteobacteria bacterium | reverse complement strand
CACCGACTGGCAGTCGGTGCCTGACTGGGCCCACATCGGCTATCCCATCGCCGAGGTGGCGGCCGACGGCAGTTTTGTCGTCGGCAAACCGCCCGGCACGGGCGGCCTGGTCAGCTGTGCCACGGTGGGCGAGCAACTGCTCTACGAGATTGGCGACCCCGGCGCCTATTTGCTGCCCGATGTCAGCTGTGACTTCCGCCAGGTGCGGACCGAACAAGTAGGCGAAAACCGGGTACGTGTCAGCGGAGCCCGCGGCGGACCGCCGCCGGCCACGCTCAAGGTCAGCGCCACGTCGATGGCGGGCTGGCGCTGCAGCAGCCAGCTGACCATCGTCGGCATCGACGCGGTGGCCAAGGCCAGGCGCACCGGTGAGTGCCTGCTGGAGCGCACCCGCGAGTTGATCGCCGCCCGCGGTTGGGGCGACTTTTCTGCCACCCGCATCGAAGTGATCGGTGCCGAGAGCCTGTACGGCCCGCACGCTGCCGCGCCCACGCTGCGCGAAGTGGTGCTGCGCCTGGCGGTGCAACACCCCAAAAAGGAAGCACTGGAACTGTTTGCCCGCGAGCAGGCCGCACCCGGCACCAGTTGGAGCCCCGGCACCACTGGCGCTGGCGCGGGCCGGCCGCCGGTACAGCCCTTGATCGTGCCTTGCGCATTTACCGTGCCTCGGGCGGCGGTCACGCCGCAGGTTCACCTGGGTGGTGAGGTTTTCGCCGTGCCGTTCAACGCCCCAGCACCGGTGCAGCCCACCCCGCCGCTGCCTGACGCGGTCGCCACCCCGCCTGTGGCGGGTGCCAGCCGCACGGTCAAGTTGGTGGCACTGGCCTGGGGCCGCAGTGGCGACAAAGGTGATCTGTCCAATATCGGCCTGATCGCGCGCCGGCCCGAGTGGCTGCCGCTGCTGTGGGCCCAGGTCACGCCGGCGGCAGTGCTGGCTTGGCTGGGCCACCTGGTCAAAGGCCCGGTGGACCGCTACCACCTGCCCGGCCTGAGCGCCATGAACCTGGTGATCCACCAGGCGCTGGACGGCGGTGGCCCGGCGTCGCTGCGACTGGACCCGCTGGGCAAGGGCATGGCGCAGATGCTGCTGGAGATGCCGGTGACCGTGCCGGCCGACTGGCCGGTCTGACGGGCACGGCGCCACCGGCGGCTGCCGGATCGACCGCAAACGGGTTTACCCCGGATAGCGGCGCCGGCACGCGCCGCTAAAGTGACATTGCATCGGCCACATCATTCACCGTTGGTGTGCCCCTGAGCGCACGCTTTTTGCCCGGACCATTGCCGCCTGTAAGGCCACGCCGGGCCCCTCCACTCCCCTGTCTGGACTACTCATGATCAACATCCGCTTAGGCCTCGTCTCACTGCTGGGCGCCGCCGTGCTGGTGGCTTGCGGCGGTGGAGAAACCACCATCCCCGGCAGCGGTGCGCCCGCAGGCGCGCCCACCACCAAGGGCAGCTTCACCGGGCTGGTCACCTTTGGCGACAGCCTCAGCGACCAAGGCGCTTATTCACCCGCCACCTCGTTGACCGGCAACGGCCAGGCGCCGTTCTTTGGTGGCAAGTTCACCACCAATATCGACGGCAACCAGGGCACGATCTGGGTTGAAAACCTGGCTACCACGATGGGCTTGACGGTGTACCCGGCCGAGATGGGGTTTGGCGCCAACTCGGTCAAGTGTCCGGTCAAGTTTGTCGTGCCGTCGGCCGCATCGCAATGCACCACCTACGGCCAGGGCGGCTCCAGGGTGACCGACCCCAACGGCATCGGCCACAGCACGGGCGCTTTGACGGTGCCGATGGTCAAGCAGATTGCCAACCACCTGGCCGCCTTCGGCAGCTTCAAAAGCACCGACCTGATTCTGGTGTGGGGCGGCAACAACGATGTGTTTGCCCAGTTCGGGGCATTCGCCGCCAAAGCCGGTGCGATCCAGGCCAACGCTGCAGCCGGCAAGATCACCGCCGATGAAGCCAACCGCCAACTCTACGACGCCCAGACTGCTGCGCAGTACGGCGTGAAGGCAGCGGCCCAGGAACTGACCGGCTATGTGCGCGACCAGATTCTGGCCAAAGGGGGCAAGTACGTGGCGGTGTTCAACCTGAACGACTCCAGCCAGACCCCTTTTGGCAGCACGTTGGACGTCAATGCCAGGGGGGTGCTCACCACCTTGGTTGACACCTTCAACCTGTGGTTGCGCGACGGCCTCGCCGGCCAGCCGGTGCAATGGGTAGACCAGAACGGCACGGGCAAGGACGTGTACGCCAACCCCGCCAAGTACGGCCTGGTGAACAACACCGTCCCGGCTTGTGATGCGATCAAGATCAATGCCATCACCGGTGGCGCGGTGACCGACGGCTCGTCCTTGTTCTGCAACGGCACCCCCGGCTTGCCCTACAACGGCTTGCGCGCTGGTGCGAACCTGGACACCTGGCAATTTGCCGATGGTGTGCACCCCACACGCGGCGCCCACAAGATCATCAGCAACTTCGTCACCAGCCAGCTCAAGGCCTTTGGCTGGCTCTGACCCCGCGACGCAGAGAACATCACCATGCAAAACTCCATCCGTTCCCTGTCGCTGCTGATCGCAGCCTCCAGCCTGGCCGGCGGCGCATTCGCGCAGAGCGACGCGCCGCGCAACACCGTCAAGCTGGGCGCCATCTTCTACCAGCCCCATGCCAAGACTTCGGGCATCACCGGCCTGGGCGTACCGCCGGGCGCTGACGCGACCGTCGGCGACGCCACCACCGTGCTGGCCACCTACGAGCGCGCGCTGGCGCCCAACATGGGCATCGAACTGGTGCTGGGTTTGCCGCCAACGATCAAGGCCAAGGGCGCTGGTACGGTGGCCTTTCTGGGCGAGGTGCTGAGCGCCAAGAATGTGGCGCCCACCGTCTTGATCAACTACCACTTCGGTGATGCTGGCAGCGCGCTCAGGCCCTATGTGGGCATCGGCATCAACTACACCCGCTTCACTGACGCCAAGACGCCATATGGCTGGCAAGTCAGCTTGAGCGACAGCTGGGGCCTGGCAGGCCAGATCGGCGTGGACTATGCGATGAGCAAGCAGTGGGGCCTGTTTGCAAGCGTGGGCGCGGCCCAGGTCAAGAGCGATCTGGTGGCGGTTGGCGCGTCAGTGCTGCGCAGCACCATCGACTTCCGGCCGGTCACCTTCGCTGCCGGCGTGGCCTACAAGTTCTGACGAGACGGCTGCGCCGCACGCGCGGCGCAGCCGGGTGGGGCAGCAGCGGCCCGGGCGGCTGCGGGGCAGGATGCGATGATCGCGGCTTGTTTCCACTTTTCACCCAACGCCATGACCGACTGCAACACCGCTCCGACCCGCCCTGCCCCGACGCTTTCGGGATCGGGTTTTACCACGGGGGTTTGGCTGTCGGTGCTGTGCGCAGCCGCGCCGGCACTGGCGCTGGCGCAAACGCCGGCGCCAGTGCAAGCGACCGCCAAGAAGCCTGCGTTTGCAGCCAGCGCCGCGCCAGCCGACTCAGCCCTTGCAACGCCCGGTGCGGGCACGGTGATCACAACCAGCAGCGGCCTCATCTTCAAGCTGATCAAGCCCGGCACGGGCGCCAGCCCGAAGGCCAGTGACACGGTGAAGGTGAACTACCGCGGCACCTTCATGGACGGGCGTGAGTTCGACAGCTCGTACAAAAACGGCGGGCCGGCAGAGTTTCCGCTCGACCGTGTGATCAAGTGCTGGACCGAAGGCGTGCAGCGGCTGCAGGTGGGTGGCTCTGCCCGCCTGACCTGCCCACCTTCAATTGCCTACGGTGAGCGCGGTGCCGGCGGCACGATCCCGCCCAACACCACGCTGCAGTTCGAGGTGGAACTGCTGGGCATCAACGGCCGCTGAGTCCGGCTGGACGTCCTGGCGGCGAGGCCCTGGCGCATCCGCCAGCCGGCGGGCAGAGCCGGCCCTGTACCACTGCCTGCGCAAGCTCAGGAACCTGCGCTGATAGCGCCCGTGCCCGACTGCCCGCTGGCCGGCGCTGCGGGCTCGATTTCCACCACCACGCGGTGCGCTGCCACCTGATCACCCGGGCTGACATGCAGCGCCGCCACCCGGCCGGCGCAGGGTGCGGCGTGTACATGCTCCATCTTCATGGCCTCCAGGGTGAGTAGCGGCTGACCAGCGGCCACCACATCGCCCACGGCCACTTGCAGGGCCACCACGCGGCCGTTCATGCTGGCGCGCAGCTTGCCGTCGCTGTTGCCGGCGCCGGCACGGGCTGCCGCGGCATGGCTGTGGTCGATGACGACCCAGGGCCGGCCGGCAAATTGGAAGCGCAGCGTGGCGCCGTCGCGGTGCCAGACCGCACTGGCGGCCAGGCCGTCGACCCCGATGCGGCTGCGCCCGGCCGAGCCTGCGCCTTCGCGTGGGCCTGCATTTGATCGATCCGCCCAGCCCGCGTGCGCCACCACCTGCAGCACGCTGTCATGGCCGTCTATCCGGGCGCTGAACTGCTGGCGGCCCTGCTGCATCAGCGCGCCCTGGCACGGCACGCCGCCCAGCTCAAAACGCTGCAGCTTCGGCAGCCAATGCGCCAGGCCATGCAGGGCTGCTGCGGGGCTGGCGGCGGCAACAGGCCGGGCGCTCAGGTGCAGCAACAGCGCCGCTACCGCCGCCGCGTGCTGGTGGCCAATGGCGTCGCCCGTTCGGGTCAGGCCGGCCAGCAGGTCACCCAGGTGATCGCCAATGAAGGCGGTGGTGGCAGCACCCGCCGCAAACACCGGATGCGCCAGGCAACGTGCCAGAAAGGCCTGGTTGGTGGTCACGCCCAGCGCCACGGCATCGACCCGGCCGTGCTGCAGCTTGCGCAAGGCCTCGTCGCGGTTGCGGCCGTGCGCCACCAGCTTGGCAATCATCGAGTCGTAAAACGGCGGGATCTCGTCGCCAGAGCGCAGCGCATGATCCACCCGCAAACCATCCGGACAGGCCGCAGCGCCTTCAGGCATGGCCCAGACGTCCATGCGGCCACTCTGCGGCATGAAACCCTGCGAGGCGTCCTCGGCGCACAGCCGCACCTCGATCGCGTGGCCGTCAAAACGCAGCCCGTCCTGCTGCAACGGCAGGGGCTCGCCCGCGGCCACGCGCAACTGCCAATCCACCAGGTCCAGCCCGGTGATGGCCTCGGTGACCGGGTGTTCAACCTGCAGCCGGGTGTTCATCTCCATGAAGAAAAAATCGCCTTGGGCGTCGAGCAAAAACTCCAGCGTGCCCGCGCCCTCGTAGCCAATGGCCTGCACCGCCTGCACCGCCACTGCGCCCATGCGCTCGCGCAGGTCGGCCGACACGGCCGGTGACGGCGCCTCCTCGATCAGCTTCTGGTGCCGGCGCTGCACCGAGCAGTCGCGCTCGCCCAGGTGCACCGCGTTGCCATGGCGGTCGGCAAAAACCTGGATCTCGATGTGGCGCGGCGCGATCAAGGCCCGCTCCAGGATCACCGTGGGGTCGCTGAAGGCGCCGAGCGCCTCGCTTTGGGCGCTGATGAGTGCGTCGGCAAAGTCCTCGACCCGGTCGACCCGGCGCATGCCGCGCCCGCCGCCGCCCGCGGTGGCCTTGATCATCACCGGCCAGCCGATCAGCGCGGCCTCGGCGGCCAAACGTGCAGCCGACTGGTCATCGCCCTGGTAGCCGGGGATGCAGGGCACACCGGCGGCGCGCATCAGCGCCTTTGCGCCGGCCTTGTCGCCCATCGCCAAGATCGAAGCCGATGACGGGCCGATGAACACCAGCCCGGCGTCGGCGCAGGCCGCAGCAAACGCCGGGTTCTCGGCCAGGAAGCCATAGCCGGGGTGCACGGCGTCGGCACCGCTCAGGCAGGCGGCAGCAATGATGGCCGGGATATTGAGGTAACTCTGGCGCGGCAGGGGCTCGCCGATGCACACCGCCTGGTCGGCCTCCAGCGTGTGGCGGGCCTGGGCGTCGGCGGTGGAATACACCGCCACCGTGCGGTAGCCCAGCGCACGGGCGCTGCGCATCACCCGCAGCGCGATCTCGCCGCGGTTGGCGATCAGGATCTTGGAAAACGGCGTCGAGGTGGTCATGGGCTACGGGCTAAAAGTCGTGAAGAGGGCGACGCACGGCGAAAGGACGGCAGGCTTTGATGGAACTACAGCCTGAACCTCCCGGGGGTCTGCCGCATCGCCCGCCGCTGAACGCTACGGCCTGGCGACCGAAAACTGCATCGCCTGGGGCTGGCGGGCGTCGCCGTCGCGGCAGACCGACAGCACCTGCGCCAGCACGTCACGGGTCAGGCGCGGGTCGATCACGCCGTCGTCGAGCAGCAGCGCGCTGGTGGTGAACACGCTCATCTGGCTGTCGAAGCGCTGGATGATGCCGGCTTGCAGCGCATCGAGCTTGGCCTGATCGACCGCGCCCTTACGTGACATGGCTGCCTCGGTGACGATAGCCATGGTCTTGGCCGCCTGCTCGCCGCCCATCACGGCCGTCTTGGCGTTGGGCCAGCTGAAACAGAAGCGCGGTGCAAAACCCCGGCCGCACATGCCGTAGTTGCCGGCGCCAAAACTGGCGCCGCAGTACAGCGTGATC
>JANMXG010000410.1:0-7194 GCA_031394235.1 Betaproteobacteria bacterium | reverse complement strand
GGCGACGACCTGACCCACGACAACGTGATGCGCCAGGCCGCCAATCTGCACGACCTGCAGTTGCCGATGCTGCTGCCCGGCATCGCGATCAACACCTCGCCGACCGACTACCTGGTGTACAAATCAGTGCAGATGCGGCGCTTTGACGGTGTGCGCCTCATCAACCTGGGCGAAGTGATCAAGCTGTAGTTGAGCGCCAGCCCCGGTCAGGGTGCTGGGGCACGAAGACCTCAGTCCTCGTCGCGCTGCTTCCAGCCCGCCACCAGCTGTTGCTGCACCGCTGGCGGCACGGCCTCGTAGTGCGACAGCGCCAGCGTGTAGCGGCCCTGGCCGCTGGTCATCGCGTTCAAGCGTGACTGGTAGTCGGCCAGTTCGGCCAGCGGCGCCAGGCCGCGCACCACCATCGCCCCGGCCGCGTTGCCCAGCGTACCGTTGTCGGTGCCCGCCACCTGGCCGCGCCGGGCCGCCAGGTCGCCGGTGATGTCACCGACGGCGGCTTCGGGCGCAGTGATCTCGACCGACACGATCGGCTCCAGCACGATCGGCCGGGCTTCGCGTATCGCCGCCAAAAACGCCTGGCGGCCGGCGGTGACAAAGGCGATTTCCTTGCTGTCTACGCTGTGGTGTTTGCCGTCGAACACGGTGACCCGTACATCAACCACCGGGTGGCCCGAGATGGCGCCGCTCGCCAGCACCTCGCGCACGCCTTTTTCGACCGCCGGGATGTAGACACCCGGGATGGTGCCGCCCTTGACCGCATCGACAAACTCGAAGGCGGCGCCCGTGCCATCGGAGCGTGGCAGCGGCTCGACCCGCAGGTAGACCTCGCCAAACTGGCCAGCGCCGCCGCTTTGTTTCTTGTGCCGGTAGTGGCCCTCTGCCGCGCTGGTGACGGTCTCGCGGTAGGCGATGCGCGGCGGGTGGGTGTCAACCTCGAAGCGGTGCACCTCGCGCAGCCGGTCCAGCAGCAGGCGCAGGTGCAGCTCGCCCAGGCCGTAGACCACGGTCTCGTTGGTGCTGGCCACGTGTTGCACCTTCAGGCAGGGGTCTTCACCCACCAGCTTGGCCAGGATCTCCCACAGCCGCTGCTCGTCGCCACGCCGCTTGGGCGCAATGGCCAGACCGTGCACCGGCGTCGGGAAGGCCAACGGCTTCAGGTGGATGTGGTCGTCCTCGGCGGCGTCGTGCAGCACGGCGTCATAGTTCAGCTCGTCGATCTTGGCGATGGCGCAGATGTCACCGGGCAGCGCACGCGGCACCTCGACATGGGATTTGCCTTGCAACCGGTACAGGTGCGCCACCTTGAACGGCTTGCGGCCGTCGCCGACATAAAGCTGGCAGCCCGTCGTGATCGTGCCCTGGTGCACCCGCAACACACCCAGCTTGCCGACATACGGGTCCACCGTGACCTTGAAGACGTGTGCCAGCACATGCAACGACGGGTCGGGCTGGGCCTGCATCGGTTTGGCGTCGCTGCCTTCGCCCCTGAAAAAAGCCGGTGGATTGCCCTCGCCCGGGTGCGGCAGCAGGTGGTGGATGATGTCCAGCAATTCGGGCACGCCGGCGCCGGTGCGGGCCGAGACAAAGCACACCGGGATCAAATGACTCTCGCGCAGGGCTTGTTCCAGCGGCGCGTGCAGCTCGGCCGGGTCGATATCGCCGTCTTCCAGGTAGCGCTCGACAAAGGCCGCGTCCACCTCGACCACCTGCTCCACCAGGGCGCGGTGCGCGGCCGCCACGCCGCCCAAGTCGCTGTTGCCGGCACGGTTGTAGAAGCAGTCGAGCACGGTGGTGACGCCGGCGTCGGTGCGCGGCAGGTTCACCGGCAGGCAGGCTTTGCCAAAGGCGGCCTGCAGGCTGGCCAGCAGCGCGCCCAGGTCCACGCCCGGTGCGTCGATCTTGTTGACGATCAGCAGCCGGTCCAGGCCGCGCTCGGCGGCCTGCGCCATCATGCGCACGGCCATCGGCTCGATGCCGGTGATGGCGTTGATCACCACCGCCGCGGTCTCCACCGCTTCCAGCGTCGGCAGGCTCTGGCCAATCAGGTCGGGCGCGCCCGGGGTGTCGATCAGGTGGATGCGGCTGCCATGCCACTGGGTGTGCATCACGCTGGCATTGAGCGAATGGCCGATGCGGCGCTCCAGCGGGTCGAAATCGCTGACCGTGCTGCCGCGCTCCAGGCTGCCGGCGCTGGCGATGGCGCCCGAAGCCAACAGCAGGGCTTCGGCCAGGCAGGTCTTGCCGGCAGCGGCGGGGCCGACCAGCGCCAGGGTACGCAAGTCGGCGACCAGCACCGCGCCGGTGGGTTGTAGGCTGGGCATGGACGCTTCTCCTCAGGGTGGCGCCCGCCGTGGCGCTGGGCGCTGGGCGCACATGCGGGCTGGAGGCCGGGTTATGGGAACAGTCCAGCCTATGCCTGTCGCCTGGGCTGCGCAAGTGGGAAAGCAGCGGGCGCTGTGCCAGGCCGGGTGCAGTGCTACAGCCCGGCGCCCGGCAAGCGTTGCGAAGCGCGCAAACTTGCGCATTCGTCGGCCAAGTACGCCAATTTGGCCTGCCAGACCGCGAAAACTTGGGTCTAGAATGGTCTGCAAGTTTTGTGCCGATCAATGTTTACCCTGCCCATTTCCTCCCTTTTGTCGCGTTCGTGCGTGGTGGCGCTGTTGCTGGCCAGCGGGCCGGCGGCGTGGGCCGAGAAGGCCGACCGCAGCAAGCCGATGACGCTGGAGTCCGACCAGCCCTGCACCGTGAATTTGCTCAAGCAGACCAGCGTGTGCAGCGGCAATGTCGTGATCAGCCAGGGCACGCTGTTGATACGCGCCGACCGGCTGGAGTTGCGCGAAACCCCCGACGGCTACCAGATGGCGCAAGCCATTGGCGCTGTCGGCAAGGCTGCCACCTACCGCCAGAAGCGCGACAGCGTGGACGAGACCGTCGAGGGCACGGCGCAGCGCATCGATTACGACAGCCGCACCGGCACGCTGCGCTTTGACGGCGTGGCGCAGGTGCGGCGCTTGCAAGGCACGGCGGTGGCCGACGAGATTTCCGGTGGCGTGATCGTCTGGGACAGCGTGGCCGAGACCTTCAACGTGCGCGGCGGCGCCGCCACCGCCGCCAATCCGGGTGGCCGGGTGCGGGCGGTGATCGCCCCGCGTGCGCCGGCCGATGCCGGCTCGGCGCCACCGGCGGCGGCGGCAGGGTTGAAGCCGTCCGCCGTGCTGGGCGATCGCCGGTGAGCGCAGCACCCGCCGCTGCGGTCGAGGCGGCCGTCAAGCATGGGCTGTATGTCACCGGCCTGCAAAAGCAGTACGGCTCGCGCCAGGTCGTCAAGGACGTGCACCTGGCGGTGGGCGCCGGTGAGGTGGTGGGGCTGCTCGGCCCCAATGGCGCGGGCAAGACCACCACCTTCTACATGGTGGTGGGCCTGGTGCGGGCCGATGCCGGCGAGATCTGGATCGACGGTGTCTCGGTGCAGAGCAAGCCGATCCACCAGCGCGCCCGCATGGGCTTGAGCTACCTGCCGCAAGAGGCGTCGATCTTCCGCAAGCTCACGGTCGAGGAGAACATCCGCGCCGTGCTGGAGCTGCAGACCGGCCCCGACGGCAAGGCCCTCCGGCCCGAGGCCATCAACACCCTGCTCGAACAACTGCTGCGCGACTTGTCGATCGACAAGCTGCGCGACTCGCCGGCGCCGGCGCTGTCCGGCGGTGAGCGGCGCCGCGTCGAGATTGCCCGCGCGCTGGCGACGCAGCCGCGCTTCATTCTGCTGGACGAGCCGTTTGCCGGCGTCGATCCGATCGCGGTGATCGAGATCCAGCGCATCATCGGCTTCCTCAAAAGCCGCGGCATCGGTGTGCTGATCACCGACCACAACGTGCGTGAGATGCTGGGCATTTGCGACCGCGCCTACATCATCAGCGAAGGCCGTGTGCTGGCTGAGGGCACGCCCGCCGAGATCATCGACAACGCCGACGTTCGCCGGGTGTACCTCGGCGAGCACTTCCGGATGTGAGCCCAACCGCGGCCTGCCGATGAAACCCTCACTGCAGTTACGACTCTCACAGCACCTGGCGCTGACGCCCCAGCTGCAGCAATCCATCCGGCTGCTGCAGTTGTCCACCCTGGAGCTGCACCAGGAAATCGAGCAGATGCTCGAGCAGAACCCGTTCCTGGATGTGGACGACGACCACACGCCGATGGAGTTTGGGCTGGAGCGGGTCGTGGCACCCGCCGACCAGAGCGCCGAGCGCGAAAAGGCCAGCCTGTCCGAGCGTGAGGACGGCGGCGACGGCAACAGCAGCGCCGACGAGCCCGCTGGCGTGGACACGGCTGAATTTGGCGGCACCGAGCGCGACGACTGGGAAAACGGCACCGAGCGCGACGACTTCGACGGCATCCGCGAGCTGCCGTCCTCGAACAGCGCGTCGGGCAGCGGCGACGACGACCGCGAACCCACAGACACCGGCGACAGCGGCCCGACCCTGCAGGACCATCTGCGCCGGCAACTGCTGGGCATGCGGCTGTCGCCCGATGACGCGGCAGCGGTGATGGTGTTGATCGAGTCGCTCAATGAGGACGGCTACCTGGCCGACACGCTCGAGGACATCGCTGAAAAGCTGGCCGCCGCCATGGGCCTGGACGGCGAAGAGGCCGCCGAGGACCGCGAAGAACTCGACGACCGGCTGCGCTGCGCGTTGAAATGGTTGCAAAGCCTGGAGCCGACCGGCGTGGGCGCTGCCAACCTGGGCGATTGCCTGGTGCTGCAACTGCGGGAGCGGCCCGCCAGCGACGCCAGAACCGTGGCCATCCAGGTCTGCCAGGGCCACCTCGAACTGCTGGCCCGCAAGGACATGAAAAAGCTGATGGCCGCCACCGGCGCCGAC
This sequence comes from Betaproteobacteria bacterium, assembly GCA_031394235.1. GTDB lineage: Bacteria > Pseudomonadota > Gammaproteobacteria > Burkholderiales > Burkholderiaceae_C > Pseudaquabacterium. Next base: position 2,314 of record JANMXG010000410.1, on the reverse strand, counting down.
GAGGACCTGCTGCGCGCCGCGCAAGGCCTGATCGTCGCCTGCGAGCCCAAGCCCGGCAGGCCCTTCACCCGGGCCGAGGCCAACATCATCGTGCCCGATGTGATGGTGATCAAGGCCGGGCGCGGCTTCAAGGCCATGCTCAACCCCGACGTGATGCCCAAGCTGCGCATCAACGACTTGTACGCCCAGGCCATCCGCGGCCAGCGCAACGGCAGTGCCGCCGGCCTGTCGACGCGGCTGCAGGAGGCGCGCTGGTTCATGAAAAACATCCTGCAGCGCTTCGACACCATCCTGCGCGTCAGCCAGGCCATCGTCGAGCGGCAAAAGGGTTTTTTCAGCCACGGCGAGATCGCGATGAAGCCGCTGGTGTTGCGCGAAATCGCCGACGAGCTGGGCCTGCACGAGAGCACGATCTCGCGCGTGACCACCGCCAAGTACATGAACACGCCGTTTGGCACCTTCGAGCTGAAGTACTTCTTTGGCTCCTCCCTCAACACCGACGCCGGTGGCAACGCCAGCAGCACTGCGGTACGGGCCCTGATCAAGCAGCTGGTGGTCTCGGAGGCGCCAGAAAAGCCGCTGTCGGACAGCCAGCTGTCGGACATGCTGGGCGAGCAGGGCATCACAGTGGCGCGGCGCACCGTCGCCAAATACCGCGAAGCGCTGAAGATCGCACCGGCCAACCTGCGCAAGGCGCTATGAACCCCCGCAACGACGACGCCGGCGTGCCGGTCCCGCCGCCGGCGACGGCCCTTGCGGCCGGCGCGGCAGCAACCACGGCATCACCCGGCGCCCGGCCCGCCGCGGCCAGCAAGCGCATGGCGTCTGTTGGCGACACGCCGGTGGCGCTGTTTCTGCCCTGTTCGGCCGGCGCCGAGGCGTTGCTGGTTGACGAGATCACCCGCATCCTGGGTGCCGAGACCCGGCTCCAGACCGACCGCGGGGGTGTGCAGGTCATGGGCGATGCGGTGGCCGCGATGCGGCTCAACCTGGAAAGCCGGCTGGCGCAGCGGGTACTGTGGCCGCTGGTCTACGGCCCTTACGAACATGAACACGACCTGTACGCCCTGGCGCGCACGGTGCCGTGGCCTGAGTGGATCAACAACACCCAGACCTTCCGCATCGACACCACCGCCCAGCGGTCGCCGCTGCAAAGCCTGAACTTTGCGACGCTGCGGGTCAAGGACGCGGTCTGCGACGTGCTGCGCGACGCCACCGGCGAGCGGCCCAGCATCGACACCAAGTTTCCCGACCTGCCGCTCACGCTGCACCTGTCGCCCACCCACGCCACGCTGTATGCCGACACCTCGGGCGAAGCACTGTTCAAGCGCGGCTGGCGTGATGCCCAGGGCCTGAAGGGCGACGCACCGCTGAAAGAAACCCTGGCGGCCACCCTGCTGGCGGCCGCCGGCTGGCAAGGCCGTGTCGAGGACGGGCCCCTGTTCGACCCGTGCTGCGGCGCCGGCACGATCGCGATCGAGGCGGCACAAATCGCCTGTGGCATCGCACCGGGGCTGCAACGGCGCTTTGCGTTCGAAAAAATGCTGCCGTTCCGGCCGCACCAGAACAGCTGGTCGCGGCTGAAGGACGCGGCGCGTGCCCGCCAACATGCGCCGCTGGTGCCGATCTACGCGGGCGATGTGTCGTTTCGGATGGTCGACTTTGCCCAGCGCAATGCCGAACGCGCCGGTGTGGCGGCCGCGATCGACTTCAAGACCGCCGACGCACTGCAGCGCCTGCCACCGACCGAGCGCGGCGTGATGATCATCAACCCGCCCTACGGTGAACGCATCGCACCGATGGGGCGCGGCAGCGACCGGCGCGGTGGTGACCGCACCCCGGATGCCGACCGCAACGCCCGCCCGGCGCGCGAGGGTTTTGAGGGCGGCGCCGGCCCGGCTGAGTTTTTCAGCCAGCTGGCCAGCCACTGGAAACAGCATTACGCCGGCTGGACCGCCTGGGTGCTGAGCCCCGACATGAAACTGCCGCAGGCACTGCGTCTGAAAGAAAACCGCCGTGTGCCGATGTGGAACGGGCCGATCGAGTGCCGGCTTTTCCGCTTTGAGCTGGTGGCGGGGTCGGCACGCGCCAAGCCGGACGCCGGCTGAGGTTTAGGTGGGCATGGGCCGGGCGAAGCCGGTTCGTCCACCGGCATGGGATGTTTCTGATCGGCTCTTTGCTGTCCTTTGTTTTTTGGCCTGAGAGCTGCCGGTCGGGGGGTGCTGAGCGACCGCGCCGCGCCGGGCTGGCGTGCCCCGCTCCGTGTCATTCCGGGCCGGACAACCACCGGCCCTCCCTTCTTTCCCTGCGCGGG
>JANMXG010000409.1:0-2090 GCA_031394235.1 Betaproteobacteria bacterium | reverse complement strand
TGGTTGGGAGCGTGCGCTGATCGCCCCGTACTGGGTCAACTACCACCTGGAGCATCATTTGTTCACCCAGGTGCCCTGCTGGAAGCTGCGCCAGGCGCATGCGCTGCTGCAGGCCCAAGGACTGGGCGCACGCATGACCACCCAGCCCGGCTACCTGCCGTTGTTGCGATTGGCCACAGCCGCTTAGGGCCTGGCCTGGGCAATGCCGGGCTGGCCGGGCATCGCCCGGGGCCGCGCCGCAGGCACAGGCGTGCTGCCTGACTGCCTGACTGCCGGGTTGTGCGTTTGCCTGGCGCACCGGGCGCCGATCAGGTCAGCCCCCGCTGGCGCCCGCACCGGGCTGAGCCTGCCGCCACTCAAGTTTGAACGGCTGCTGCCGAAATGGCTGGTCTGGGTCTTGCGCGACTGCAGGCGGTTGATGGCCGCTGCGTTGGGCAACGTTGGACGCGACAGTCGCCCCCCCAGTCCACCCGGGTTTCGCCCTTCAGCCAATCAGGAACACAACATGCAGTCCCAAATGACCGTTGCCAGACGCCTGTACCTCGGCTTTGGCTTGATATTGGCGATCCTGGTGGCGGTGGCCACGGTTGCCGTGCTCAAGGTAGAGGTCATCAACGGCGCGCTGCGTGCCAACAGCGAGCAAAACGCTGCGGTGCAGCGCTACGCCATCAACTTCCGGGGGTCGGCGCACGACCGCTCGATCGCGATCCGCGATGTGGTGCTCAGCGCCAACGCCACTGACCGCCAGCGCGAGGTCGTCGCCATCGACCAGCTCGCGGCCTTTTACGCCAAGTCGGCCGGTCCGCTGGAAGCGCTGATCGGCGCGCGCGACGCCTCGCCTGAGCTGGCACGCCTGTACACCGGCATCAAGGACATCGAGCGCCAGGCGGTGGACACCACCAAGGCCATCATGGCCGCCGTCGACAGGGGCGACGCGGGCGCTGCCCAGACCCTGCTCTGGTCGCAGGCCAAGCCCCAGTACGTGCAGTGGCTGGCGGCGATCAACAAGCTGATCGATTTTGAAGAGACCCGCATCCAGGCCGAGAACCAGAACGCACTGCAGCAGGCCAGCAGCTTCATGGCCGTCATGCTGGTGGCGCTGGCGGTGGCCTTGCTGGTGGCGGGCACGCTGGCGGTGGTGATTTCGCGCAGCATTCTGGCGCAGCTCGGCGCCGAGCCGACCGCCCTGGGTGAGGCCGCCCAGCGCGTGGCCGACGGCAACCTCAGCCCGGTGCCCGGGGCGCAACAGGCACCGACCGGCAGCGTGTTGGCGTCGTTGAGCAGCATGCAGGCCAGTCTGGCCGAACTGGTGGGCCAGGTGCGCAGCGCCTCTGACTCCATCGCCACCGGCTCGCAGGAGATCGCCGCCGGCAACACCGACCTGAGCCAGCGCACCGAGGCGCAAGCCAGCAACCTGCAGCAGACCACCGCCTCGATGCAACAGCTGTCGCAGACGGTGCAAACCAACGCCGACACCGCCGCCCAGGCCAACCGGATGGCCGGCGGCGCGTCGGCCGCAGCGGCCAAGGGTGGCGAGGTGATGGGCCAGGTGGTCACGACGATGCAGGACATCTCGACCTCGTCGCGCAAGATCGCCGACATCATCGGCGTCATCGACGGCATTGCCTTTCAGACCAACATCCTGGCCCTCAACGCAGCGGTTGAAGCGGCCCGGGCGGGCGAGCAGGGCCGAGGTTTCGCGGTGGTGGCGTCTGAGGTGCGCAGCCTGGCCCAACGCTCGGCCAACGCCGCGCGCGAGATCAAGACCTTGATCGGCAGCAGCGTCGACAAGGTCGAAAACGGCACCCGCCTGGTGGCCGACGCGGGCCAGACGATGGACAACATCGTCAACCAGGTACGCCAGGTCAGCGACCTGATCGGCCAGATATCGAGCGCCACCGCCCAGCAGACGGAGGGCATCGTGCAGGTGGGTCAGGCGGTGAACCAGCTCGACCAGTCAACCCAGCAGAACTCGGCGCTGGTGGAGCAGAGTGCCGCCGCCGCCGAGAGCCTGCGTCAGCAGGCCGCTCGCCTGGCCGACACGGTCAGCGTCTTCAAGATCGCACACTGACGGCCAGGCCCTGCGCGGT
>JANMXG010000408.1:0-7583 GCA_031394235.1 Betaproteobacteria bacterium | reverse complement strand
CGGTGGTAGCAGGTCAAGGCCACGAACTCGTCGAGGATCTTGATCCGATCGCTGAACGCCGCGTTGCGATAGCGCAGTCGCAGTGCCTCGACCAACTCCTTGCGTGTCGTCATGCTGATTTGCCTCGTCACGTTGCGCTGCTCCCGCCGGACAATCCGACAGGTAACAAGCTACGTGAGGCAACAGGTCAGCACCGGTAGCAATTCTGATGAGTCAATGCGCCTGTCACGGCACGCGCGACAAACCGCGGCGCTTGACGCCGCGAAGGCTGACGCTGCACACTCCGGGTCCCGAAGCCGCCGATCTTGAGGAGAGTGCCATGACAAAAACTGCCATTGCCCCCCGGTCGGCCTGCGTGCGCTGAACCTGTCCGTCTTGTTCTGTTGCCTGGCGCGCCCTTGCGCCAGTCCTGCACCCGGCTGCTGCCGGTGACTTGACGGCGACGCCGGTGCGTTGCCCGCTCTGCCGACCCACTTGATCCTGCCCCGTGGCGCGCGTTGCGCGCAGCCGCGTTCTGGCGTCGACCGGCTTGAAAGAGCTTCGATGCCGCTGGCCGGTCAGTCCCGCTGCCCCGTGCAGGGCAACAGCGCTGGCCGGCACGTTTGACGGACACCGACATGACGTATTTGATCGATTTCGAGGCGCTTTCTCGCATTGGCCTGGGCGCCAGCATGCGCCAACAACTGGCGGGCGGCGTGGCCGACCCCGCCGCCCGGCCGATGCGGCTGGTGGAGATCCAGCGTGATCACCTGCTGTTGCACGATGGTCACAGCGCGCAACGGGCCCGCTGCAGCCCCGTGCTGCAGCATGATTTGCAGCAGCAGCAAGAAACTCTGGCGGTGGGCGACTGGGTGCTGGCGCGACCGTATCTGGGCGGAGCGGCGGCGCCGGCCTGGGTCGTCAGCTGCCGCTTGCTGCCGAACAACCAGATTGCCCGCCGCACCGTGCGCCGCGATGCCGATGACCGCGCCGGTGCGCAGCGACAAGTGCTGGTCAGCAATGTCGATACCGCCCTGCTCGTGATGGGGCTGGACCGCGACTTCAACCTGCGAAGGCTGGAGCGCTACCTCGCGCTGGCCCAACTGGCTGGCGTGGCCGCTGTGCTGGTGCTGAGCAAGGCCGACACGGTTGCGCCGACGCAGCAGGCCCGGCTGCTGGACCTGGCTCGGGCGGCGTTGCCGTCGGGTGTGTCGGCGCTGGCCCTGGACGTGCGCCAACCGGCCGCTGCCGTGGCGCTCGCGCCCTGGTTGGCTCGTGGCCAGACCTTGGTGTTGCTGGGCAGCAGCGGCGCCGGCAAGAGCACGCTGGCCAATACCTTGCGGGCCTGGGACCACACCGGGTTGGGTGACGGGGGGCCGGCTGGCCAACCGGCAGTTGGGGTGCCGGTCGAGGCCGTCGATGGCCAGGCGTCACGGGCCGGATCCTGGCGGACGACCGGCGCGGTGCGAGAAGACGACCGCCGCGGTCGCCACACCACCACGGTGCGCACGCTGCTGCCGTTGCCCGGAGGCGCTTGCCTGATCGACACCCCTGGTCTGCGCGCATTGCGGCTGGATCTGGAGCAGGCTCGGCAACTGGCCGACGCATTTGGCGATGTGGCGCGCTGGGCCGTGCACTGCCGCTTTCTCGACTGCCAGCACCACCAGGAGCCCGGCTGCGCTGTGCGTGAGGCGTTGCCCGAGGCCCGCCTGCACAATTTTCACAAGCTGCTGCGCGAGGCTGGCCGAGACGGCCAGACCGTGCTGCAGCGGCGTACCCAGCTGAACTTGTGGAAATTGCGCAGCCGCAACGCCACGCTGCGGCTGCGCGCCAAGCGGGACGGTGAAGCATGACCGCGCCAGCGGACCGGGCCATGTCCGGCCCGCGGCAGCCGGCGCCGCCCGATCGGCAGGGGTGCGCGCCGGTCGTCGGTCGGCCGGTCAGTAATTGAGCCCCATCGCCCCGCGCACATCCTTCATGGTCTGGCGCGCCACGGTGCGGGCGCGCTCGGTACCCATCTCGACGATCCAGTGAATCGGTTTGGGGTTGGTGAGGGAGGTCTCGGCGCGCTCGCGCCAGGGCTGCTGCTCACGCAGGATGGCGTCGATCACCGGCTGCTTGCAGTCCAGGCAGCCAATACCGGCGGTGGTGCAGCCTTGTTTCACCCAGTCCTGGGTCGGCGCGTCCGAGTAGACCAGGTGGAACTGCCATACCGGGCAGCGCGACGGGTCGCCCGGGTCGGTGCGGCGCACCCGCTGCGGGTCGGTAGGCATACGCCGCACCTTGGTCGTGACCACCGCGGGTTCGTCGCGCATAGCGATCGTGTTGCCGCGGCTCTTGCTCATCTTGTCGCCGTCCAGGCCGGGCAGCTTGCTGGTCTCGGTCAGCAGCACCGCCGGCTCGGTCAACACGCTCTTGCCGCTGCCCTTCAGGTGGCCCAGCAGCAACTCGACATCGCCGTTGTCCAACGTGGCTGCGTCTCGGGCCTTGCGCACCACGGCTTCACCCCGGCCCAGTGCCTCGGCCGAGCCATCCTGGCCGTAGGCCTTGCGTTGTTTGTCGATGTAGCGCGAGTCGTCCTTGCTCAACTTGGCCAGTGCGGCGGCCACCTGCTGGTCATGGTTGGTGGCGCGACCATAAAGGTGGTTGAAGCGGCGCGCCACTTCGCGGGTGATTTCGACGTGTGGCGCCTGGTCCTCGCCCACCGGCACAAATGACGCCTTGTAGATCAGGATGTCGGCGGCCTGCAGCAGCGGGTAGCCCAGGAAACCGTAGGTCGCGAGATCCCGGTCCTTGAGTTTTTCAATCTGATCCTTGTAGGTCGGCATGCGCTCCAGCCACGACAGCGGCGTGCCCATCGCCAGCAGCGTGAACAGCTCGGCATGCTCGGGCAGGCGACTCTGGATGAAGAGGGTGGCTTTTTCGGGGTCGATGCCGGCCGCCAGCCAGTCGATCACCATGTCGTAAACCGACTTTTCGATGACCCCGCGCTCCTCGTAGTGCGTGGTCAGCGCGTGCCAGTCGGCGACAAAATAAAAGCAGTCGTACTCGTGCTGCAGCCGCACCCAGTTCTTGAGCGCGCCGTGGTAGTGGCCGAGGTGCAGGGCGCCGGTCGGGCGCATGCCGGAGAGTACGCGGGGTCGCATGGAAGCATCCTTCGAGAGAGGCTGTCGATTCTCGCAGACCGTGTTGGCCAGCCCTGCCCCGCCCGGGCAGCGCGGTGCTGCCGCGGCTGCGCCTACACTGCGCGCGCGCCATGAAACGCATCCTGATCCTGATCTCCGGCCGCGGCAGCAACTTGCAGGCCATCGTGCAGCGCTGTGCCGACGAAGCCTGGCCGGCCAGCGTGGTCGCCGTCGTCAGCAACCGGCCCGGCGCAGAGGGGCTAGACTTTGCCGCTCAGCACGGCATTGCCACCGCGGTGCTCGACCACCGGCAGTTTGCCGACCGCCAGACCTTCGATGCCGAACTGGCACGCCTGATCGATGGTTTTGCCCCCGACCTGGTGGTGCTGGCTGGCTTCATGCGCATCCTGACCGACGGTTTTGTGGCGCAGTACGCCGGACGCCTGCTCAATATTCACCCGTCGTTGCTGCCGGCTTTCGCCGGGTTGCACACCCACCGCCGCGCGATCGAGGCGGGTTGCAAGGTGGCTGGCAGCACGGTGCATTTTGTAACGCCCGACCTTGACCACGGCCCGATCGTGCTGCAGGCCACGGTGCCGGTGCTGGCCGACGACACGCCGGCGTGTTTGTCAGCCCGCGTGCTGGCCGTGGAGCACCGGATCTACCCGATGGCCGTGCGCTGGTTTGTCGAGGGCGACCTACTGGTCACGCACGACGGCTTGGTGCAGCACAAGCGCGGCGTGGCCCAGCTTTTTTGCGGCTGACCGCTCAGGCAGGCGGCAAATCCAGCCGGGCAAAGCGGGGCTGCTGCACGCCGGCCAGGTTGACCGTCTCGAAAAACATCCTGTAGGGCCGCACCCACAGCGCGCCTTCGCCGTACAACGGCCGGTACAGCACCAGCGGCTCCAGCGTCTCGCTGTGCCGCACCACGCCGACCAGTTCGTAGTGATTGCCCTTGTAGTGACGGTAGCGGCCGGGTGGGGCGGGCGGCAAGGGGGGTAGATCGGTCATGGCGGCGGGCTCAAACAGGTAGAACCCGGCAAAAAAAGCCGGGCGGCGATAATCGCAGGATGCATCCTACCGCTCTGCTTGACCTGGCCACCGAACTGGTGCGCGCCGTGCTCAAGCTCGACGCCCCTGCCGACAGCATCGTCTCGGGCTTTTTCCGCAAGCACCGCACGCTGGGTCCGCGCGAGCGTCACGCCCTGGCCGAAACCGCCTATGCCGTGCTGCGCCGGCGCTCGCTGCTCCAGCACCAGGCCCAAAGTGGCACCGGCGCGCTAGAGCGCCGCCTCGCCATCCTGGCCTGGTCAGGTGATGCCAACCTGCTCAAGGGCGCCGTCGGCCCCAACGAGCAGCAATGGCGGTCGCAGGTGCAGGCGGTCGATCCCGCTGGTTTTTCCGAAAAGCTGCGCCACAACCTGCCAGACTGGTTGGCGTCCGCCTTGCGCTCGCAATTGGGTGACGCCGAGTTCTGGCCCCTGGTGGCCGCGCTGAACGAGCCGGCTTCGCTGGATTTGCGGGTCAACGTGCTCAAGGCCAAACGCGAGGACATGCTGTCGATCCTGAACCAGGCCGGCCTGCGGGTCGCGCCCACGCCGTTTTCGCCCTGGGGCATCCGGGTGCCGGGCAAGCCCGCGTTGCAAAAGATCGACGCTTTTGTGCGTGGCGACATCGAGGTGCAGGACGAGGGCAGCCAACTGCTGGCGGTGCTGCTGGACGCCAAACGCGGCGAGATGGTGGTCGATTTCTGTGCAGGTGCCGGTGGCAAGACCCTGGCGCTGGGCGCGTCGATGCGCTCGACCGGGCGCCTTTATGCGTTTGACACCTCGGGGCACCGGCTCGATGCACTCAAGCCGCGGATGGCGCGCAGCGGCCTGTCCAATGTGCACCCGGCGCAGATCGCGCACGAGCGCGACGAGCGCGTCAAGCGCCTGTCGGGCAAGATCGACCGGGTGCTGGTTGATGCGCCCTGCTCCGGACTGGGCACGCTGCGGCGCAACCCGGACATGAAATGGCGCCAGTCGCCACAGGCGGTGGCCGAGTTGCAGGTCAAGCAGACCGCCATCCTCGACAGCGCTGCGCGCCTGCTCAAGTCCGGCGGCCGGCTGGTTTACGCCACCTGCAGCCTGCTGCGCGACGAGAACGAGACGGTGGCCGAGGCATTTGGCGCCGCACATCCGGATTTCGTCGCGGTCTCCGCACAAGAGGCGCTGGAGGCGGCCCATGTTGACCGCGCCGCTGAGCTGACCCAGAACGGCTACCTGCACCTCTGGCCGCACCGGCATGCCACCGACGGTTTTTTTGCGGCGGTGTGGCAACGGCGCTAAAAACCCGGGCGGCGGCGCTTGCGACCGCAAAAAGCGCCCGCATCTCCAGGTTTGACGCGGCTTCCGTACGCAATTTCCACGCGTTCGCATTGAGCCTCGTCACCTACAATTCGGTTTTCGCCCTGTCTTGGGGCGGTCAAGGGTCAAGATGAGTGTGATGGCTACGCTGGGGAACTCACTGCTGGACTGGTTGGCGCACGGCCTGTGGTCAAGCGCGACCTGGTGGCAGGTGCTGGTCGTGACGCTCGTCATGACCCACATCACCATCAACGGCGTGACGATCTTCCTGCACCGTGCGCAAGCTCACCGGGCGCTAGACCTGCACGCCATCCCGTCGCATTTTTTCCGCTTCTGGTTGTGGCTGACGACGGGCATGGTCACCAAGGAGTTTGTCGCGGTTCACCGCAAGCACCACGCCAAATGCGAGACCGATGAAGACCCGCACAGCCCTCAAACCCGCGGCATCAAGGCCTTGCTGCTGACCGGTGTCGAGCTGTACCGCACCGAGTCCAAAGTCCAGGAAACAATTGAAAAATACGGCCGTGGCACACCCGACGACTGGATTGAGCGCAACCTTTATACCCGCTTCAGCTGGCAGGGCGTAGGCGTGATGCTGATCATCGACCTGGCCTTGTTTGGCGCCATCGGTCTGACGGTTTGGGCGGTGCAGATGTTGTGGATTCCGGTGATGGCCACTGGCATCATTAACGGCATCGGGCACTACTGGGGCTACCGCAATTTCGAGGCCGCAGATGCCTCGACCAACGTATCGCCCTGGGGCATCCTGATTGGTGGCGAAGAGTTGCACAACAACCACCACACCTACCCGACCTCGGCCAAGTTTTCGGTCAAGCCCTTTGAATTTGACATCGGATGGGGTTACATCCGCGCCATGGAACTGGTGGGTCTGGCCAAGGTTCGCAAGACCGCGCCGCAGCTCAAGTTGGGACAGGTCAAGTCCCAGGCCGACGCCAAAACGCTGGAGGCGATCATCGCCAACCGCTACGAGCTGATGGCCAAGTACGCCAACGAGTTGCGCGCGGCCTGCTCGGCCGAGCTGGCCAAGGCGCAGGGCAGCGTCAAGCTGGGTGAACTTCAGTTGGCCAAACGGTGGTTGCACCGCGATGCCGAGAAGATCCCGGCCGAGGTGCTGCCGCAGTTGGCCAGCGCTGTGCAGGGCAGCCCCAAGCTGGCCAAACTGGTGGCCATGCGCGAAGAGTTGCGCCAGCTCTGGACCCGCACCAACGTGTCCGCCGACCAACTGCTGAGTGACCTGCAGGCGTGGTGCAAAAAGGCCGAGAGCAGCGGGATCGAGGCGCTGGAGCAGTTCTCGATCAAGCTGCGGGCAGCTCACGCCTGAATTGATCCGCATCTCAAATGCCCACCCGCGAGGGGATGGGCAAACACAAAGGGCTCCCTGGAGCCCTTTTTCACGACGGGATACCGGAGGGCGGTACCCGATGCCGGGCGCCAGTCGCCAGTCGCCAGTTGTCGGTGGCATTGACAGCCCCAATGTCTGTACGGCCCAGCGTGGCGGCGGCACTGACACGCGGTTGCGCCGCCTGGCGTCAGAAATGAGCAGCGCCCAGCAAAATGCCCGCCGGCTGACGGCGGGCTTTCAGAAGCTGAGATCTCAACCGGGGCAGGCCCCGGCAGCGATCAGCGCAGCTTGATTTCTTTGTACAGCACGTGCTTGCGGGCCTTGGGATCGAATTTCATGAATTCGAGCTTGCCCGGCGTGGTTTTCTTGTTCTTGCTGGTGGTGTAGAAATGGCCGGTTCCTGCAGAGGATTCCAGCTTGATCTTTTCACGTCCGCCTTTGGATGCCATGGTGTGCTCCGGATATTCGGGTGTCTGGGAGTTTGATCAGAGCGCGTGCTTGGCGCGCAGATCAGCCACGATCTGGTCGATGCCGACCTTGTCGATCAGGCGCAACGCCGCGTTGGTGATGCGCAAGCGCACCCAACGGTTCTCGCTTTCGACCCAGAAGCGGCGGTATTGCAGGTTCGGCAACCAGCGACGCTTGGTCTTGTTGTTGGCGTGAGAAACGTTGTTTCCCACCATCGGGCGCTTGCCCGTGACTTGACAGACGCGTGCCATGACGCTTCTCCGAAAATCTTGACTGTTGCAGGCACGGCAACCAGCGCAG
>JANMXG010000407.1:0-3174 GCA_031394235.1 Betaproteobacteria bacterium | reverse complement strand
CCGGGCTTTTATCGACCGCTGTGTCGAGCAACTGGTGGCCGGCACGCTCGACACCGCCACCGCGTCGATGGCCAAGCTTTGGGCCAGCGAAACGCAAGGCCGGGTGCTGGACGAATGCCTGCAGCTGTTTGGCGGCTACGGTTTCATGAACGAGTACCTGATCGCTCGCATGTATGCCGACGCCCGGGTGCAACGCATCTACGGCGGCACCAGCGAGATCATGAAAGAAGTCATCTCAAGAGCCCTGTGTTGAGCACCGACCTTGAAACCCCCCTGATGATCGACGAGCGCGGCGGTGTCGCCTGGCTGACGATGAACCGGCCCGAGCGGCTGAACGCGATGAACCCGGCGCTGGTCGATGCACTGCGCCACTACTTCCAGGCCCTGCCCGGTCGCCGCGACGTGCGGGTGGTGGTGCTGCAGGGTGCTGGCCGGGCCTACTGCGCCGGGCTGGACCTCAAGCACACCGCCGAACTGATGGGCAGCGGTCAGGCCAAAACGTTGGACGACAGCTTTGCCACCCAGTACAGCATCAAGGACATCATGCTGGCGATGCGGCGCTGCCCGCAGCCGGTGATCAGCGTGGTGCAGGGCTCGGCCAGCGGCGGCGGGCTGGCACTGGCGCTGGCCAGCGACATCCGCATCGCCACGCCCGAGGCACGCTTCAACGCCGCGTTCATCAAGATCGGCCTGACCGGATGCGACATGGGCGTGAGCTACTTTTTGCCGCGCATGGTGGGCGCGTCGGTGGCGGCCGAGATGCTGATGACCGGCCGGTTCATGAGCGCTGAGCGCGCCTACCAGCTCGGCCTGGTCAGCTGCGTTGCGCCCTGGGACGAACTGCTGGTCGAGGCCCGCAACCTGGCCCAGGAGATGCTCAATGCCACGCCGCTGGGCCTGCGCCTGACCAAGGAGGCGTTGGGCCATGCGATCGACGGCAACAGCTTGGAGGCGGTGATGGCGATGGAAGACCGCAACCAGATGCTGGCCACCCGTGACGGCAACTTCAAAGAGGGGCTGACGGCGTTTCTGGAAAAGCGCTCGCCGAACTACACCTTGTCAGGAGGCAACACGGCATGAACCAACTTCAACGGCGCCAGCTGCTGCTGGCCGCGCCGCTCGGTCTCGGGCTGGCAGTGCTGCCGGCGGCACCGGCCTGGAGCCAGGCCTTTCCGGCCAGGCCGGTGCGGCTGGTGGTGCCGTTTCCGCCGGGCGGTCCGGTCGATACGGTGGCGCGCACCGTGGCGCAGCGCCTGACCGAGGCCTGGGGCCAGACCGTGGTGGTCGACAACCGACCCGGCGCCGGGGGCCAAGTGGGTGCTGACAACGCCGCCAAATCTCCGCCCGATGGTTATACCGTGCTGGTCTGCAGCATCCACCACACCGTGCTGCCCGCGCTCAAGCCCAAGCTGCCGTACGACATCGAAAAAGATTTCGTACCGCTGAGCTTCGGCGCGCGATTCCCGATCGTGCTGGTGGCGCACCCCTCGGTCGAGGCCAAGACCCTGGCGGAGCTGATTGCGCTGGCCAAGCGCTTACCGGGCAAGCTCAGCTACGGCAGCTCCGGCAATGGCGGCGGCACCCACCTGGCGGGTGAGTTGTTCAACCTGCAGGCAGGCACCCAAATCCTGCATGTGCCCTACAAAGGCAGCGCGCCGGCCATGGGCGACCTGCTCGGCGGCCAGGTGCAGCTGATGTTTGCCGACGCGCCCACCGCATTGCCGCAGGTGCGCGCCGGCAAGGTGCGGGCGCTGGGCGTGGCGCAGGCCCAGCGCAGCGAGCTGTTCCCGGCCGTGCCCACCTTTGCCGAGGCCGGCCTGCCCGGCTACGAGGCCTACTCCTGGGCCGGCTTTGTCGCACCCGCCGGCACACCCAAGGACGTGGCGGGGCGGCTCAGCCAGGACATCGCCCGCGTGCTGACCCTGCCCGACGTCAAGGGCCGGCTGCATGACGCCGGCGCCGAGGCGGCGCCCAGCAGCGCCGACGAGTTCGGCCGTTTCCTGTCGGCCGAGTTGGCGAAATGGGGACGGGTGGTGCGCGCTGCCCATATTCAGGCGGATTGACGCGGCGCTGCCGATGCCCTGCCATTGCCCGGTTGCTACGCCTAAGTGACAAGCCACTGCAACGACGCGCTGACAAAATTGAGAGCTTGCTCCCCGGAGACCCGCATGGACCACCGTGTCAAGATCGAGATCGACCCCCACGGCGTTGCCGACGTCTGCCTGGTGCGCGGCGACAAAATGAACGCGCTCGACTTCGAGATGTTCGACGCGCTGGCCGCTGCGATCACCCGGCTCAAGACCGAGCCCGGCCTGCGCGCCGTGGTGCTGCACGGCGAGGGCAAAGCGTTTTGCGCTGGGCTGGACATGGGCCGCATGGCCAAGATCAGTGCCGGTGAGCCCGGCGGCCTGCGCGATCTGCGGCCACGCACCCACGGCATCGCCAACTCGCCGCAGTTTCTGGGCCTGGGCTGGCGTGAGCTGCCGGTACCGGTGATTGCCGCCGTGCACGGCGTGGCCTTTGGCGGTGGCCTGCAACTGGCGCTGGGTGCCGACATCCGGCTCGTCACGGCGGATGTGAAGATGAGCGTGATGGAGATCAAGTGGGGCCTGGTGCCCGACATGGCCGGCGTGGCGCTGATGCGCGGCCTGGTGCGAGACGACCATGCCCGCGAGCTGTGCTACACCGGCCGGGTGGTGCTGGGCACTGAAGCCGTGACGCTGGGCCTGGCCACCCGGGTCTGTGCCGACCCGCTGGCCGAGGCGTTTGCGATGGCGCAGGCCCTGGCCCAGCGCAGCCCCAGCGCGCTGCGCGCCGACAAGCGCCTGATGAACCTGGCCTCGCGCACGCTCGACGAGAGCGCTGCCGCGCTGCTGATGGCCGAATCGGTCGAGCAGGTGGCGCTGATGGGCGCCGCCCACCAGCTCGAAGCGGTGCGCGCCAACCTCGAAAAACGCGCGCCGGTGTTTGCCGACGCCGCCCGCTGATGCAGCGCGATGAGGCCTTGCGCGACCAGGTGGCGGCAAGCCTGGTCGGCTGGTCGCACCACGCGCCCGACGAGACCGGCCTGAAGCGCGCCGCCGTGGCGCTGGTCATCACCGACGAGGGCCCGGGCTCGGCGATTTGGGGTTTGCAGCGCGGCCTGCAACGCAACGGCCACTGGAGCACCGAGGC
>JANMXG010000406.1:0-4657 GCA_031394235.1 Betaproteobacteria bacterium | reverse complement strand
GAGCTTCGCCCCGACCAGACCGACCAGGACAGCCTGCCGCCTTACGCCGTGCTCGACGCGATCCTGGCGCGCTACATGGAGGAAGACCAGTCGATCGCGCAGATCGTGGCCGCGGGCTTTGCCAGCGCCGACGTCGAGCGTGTCACCCGGCTGATCAAGATCAACGAGTACAAACGGCGCCAGTCGCCGGTGGGCATCCGCATCACGCACCGGGCCTTTGGGCGCGACTGGCGCTACCCCATTACCTCGAAGTTCCGTGCTTAAATTGATGTACTTGTTCAGCCGCCTTCGGAGCCCACCATGAAACAGATCACCGCCATCATCAAACCTTTCAAGCTCGAAGAGGTGCGCGAGGCGCTGGCGGATGTAGGCGTGTCGGGCTTGACTGTCACTGAAGTCAAAGGCTTCGGCCGGCAAAAGGGCCACACCGAGCTGTACCGCGGTGCCGAGTACGTGGTCGACTTTCTGCCCAAGGTCAAGGTCGAGGTGGTCGTCAAGGACAGCGACGTGGACCGCTGCCTGGAGGCCATCGTCAAAGCCGCCAAGACCGGCAAGATCGGTGACGGCAAGATCTTTGTCACGTCAGTCGAGCAGGTGGTCCGCATCCGCACCGGCGAGACCGACGAATCGGCGGTCTGAGCCGCAGACGGCCCCAGGCCGGCCCTGTGCCGGCGCGGCGGGACAAAGTACAACGGCCCCGAGGGGCCGCTTTGTATTGCAGGCTGCAGGATCCGGCTCAAATGCGGCGGAAATTGTCGCCGGTCACGTCACCGCGGTCCGCCAGCAAGGTGGCCAGCAACCGCTCGGCGTCGACGTCGACGCGCAGTATCGACATCTGGTCGTCGCCCATGAAGCCCTCTGCCACCGCATGGGTCAGGAAGGCCACCATCGGCGCCCAATAGCCCTCGGCATCGAGCAGGCCCAGGGGACGCTGGTGGTAACCCAGGTGGCGCCAGGTCCAAACCTCGAACAGCTCTTCGAAGGTGCCGATGCCGCCTGGCATTGCAACAAACGCGTCGGAGCGCTCGGCCATCATCTGCTTGCGCTCGTGCATGGTCTTCACGACATGCAGTTCGGACAGCCCGGCATGGCCGACTTCCAGCGTCATCAGGGACTCGGGGATCACGCCCACCACCCGGCCGCCCGCTGCCAGCGCGGCATTGGCCACGATGCCCATCAATCCCGCCTGACCGCCGCCGTAGACCAGTTGCCAGCCCCGTCGACCGATGGCCGTGCCAAGCGCGTGCGCCAGCGTGGCGTAGCCGGGTTTGGCGCCTGACCGGGAGCCGCAGTAGACGCAGACTGAAAACGATGCGGCGGTGGGCAATGGCGTGTCACGGGCGGACGGGTTCATCAATTTCAGCGATTTCGGAGTTGTGCAGCGCGCCAGAAAATGACTCAGGCCGCAGATTTTGTCTTTTTGGCAAGTTGAGGTTGCCAGTGCACCAGGCGGGTGCCGCACAAAACGTCATGAAAGAACTGTCGGTCGGGGCGCAGCCACACCAGGCCGGCATAGGCCAAGACGCCCAGCACCGTCAAACCGCTGATGGCCGGAACGCCTTGCAGGTTGAAGGCATAGGCCGTGGCCCAGGCGGGCACAAACCACAGCCAACTGAGCAGGAAGCGCAGCAGTGCGCGGGATTGCTGCACCGGCGCGCCGTCCGCCGATACCAACCGAATGTGCCAGGCTTTCATGGCCACGGTTTGGCCGCTGCGCGACCAGAACCAGCTGAAATAGACGGCCAGCACGACAAACAGGAACGCCTGCAGGCCGGTCTTACCCTGCAAGGCGTGACGCTGCTGGGTCAGGATGCCATAGACATAGCCGGCCGCCATCGTCACGCCAAAAAGCAACACGCCCTCATAGACGAAGGCGGCGAGGCGCCTGAGCAGCCTCGGGGTGTCGGCAGCCGTGGGGGGGTGGGGCAGGCTTGCCGGCAATGGTCCGGTCAGCGTGCCCGGCGCGGTTGCGCCCCGTGTCACGGCAAGCGCGGTGCCGAAGCGGCGGCTTGAGGCCCGCTTTGCGGCAGCAGGGTGCTGCGATCCACCTGGCCCGGCTTGGCGGCGATCTTGGGTTCACCGGGCCGGTGGTGCGCCGGAGGCTCGGCGGCGGTGGTCATCAGCGTGGTGGTCGCGCCCGGCTTGGCCTGCACCATGGTGGGTGCCACCGGTCGGGCTGCAGGTGCCGAGGCAGTGACGCGCGAGGGCGTCGCCGAGCCGGTGGGTGCAGTTTTTTGAGCCACGGCGTTACCGAGCCCGGTGGGCGATGACCGCGCGGCGCTGGTCTTGGGCTGGTTGCGATCGGCCAACGCCTTGCGCTCATCATCCGGCAAAGCCTGGTAGGCCTCCCAGCGCGCCTGCTTTTGCTCGGGTGAGAACTGCTTGGATTCCTGGAACGACAAGCGCGCCCGACCACGTTCGGTGGGTGTCATGCGCGCCCACTCCGCCATGCGCTCTTGCACACGCTGCTGGTCTGCTGCAGGCATGGCGGGGAAGCGGGCAGCAACCTCCAGCCATTTGGACTTGCGCGCAGCGTCGATGCTGGACCAGTCGCGCTCCAGCGGACCCAGCACCTTGCGCTGCTCGGCGTTCAGGCTGTTCCAGCCCGGTCCGCTCGCATGGGCGCCTGAACTGACATTCGGCCGGACGGTTACCGGGGGTGCCGGTGCGGCGCTGACCGCCGCCGTTTGGGAACAGACGGGCAGCCCAAGGCCAAGAAGCGTTGCCAGTGCAACGGCACTCAAACGGCCCGAGCCGATAGGATTTATCACTGCCGGACCCGCGCTCAGGGTGCTTCGACGCTGTGCAAAAACTCCGAGAATCCCGGGTCGCCGTAGGCTGCGGGCGGCAACTCATCGGCCAGCAAGGCGCTGTCGATTTCGGCGGCAGCCGAAATCTGCTCAAAATCATGGTGATGCTGAATAAGCACCAGACCAGCAACCAGCACCACGAGCGGCAGCGCAGAGGCCAAACGCAGCCACACGGACGGCGGGCCGCCCAGCACGGCCGCACGACCCGACATGGTCACTGGCTGGGCCACCTGCACAGCGGCCACCCGGCGTTGCTGCAACGCCAAAGCCAGCGCGCGCTCACGCCCAAAGCGCAGGCGCTCGGTGATGTCGTGCGGCAGCGATTCGGCGCCGTTGCTCAGCCGAGCCGTGATCCGCAGCGCCAACTGGCCCTCCAGTGCGTCGAGATGCAACGTCGCGGGTAGCGACCGGTGGCCAGGGTTGAAGGTGTTCACAGCGTAATTCCCTTGGATCGAAGTGCCTTGGCCAAGGCGTGTACTGCCCTCGAACAGTGCGTTTTCACACTGCCTTCGGAACAGCCCATGACTGAAGCCGTCTCAGCAACGTCAAGCTCCTCCCAGTAACGCAGCAGGAAGGCTTCTCGTTGACGCGCAGGCAGTTCACCCACCTGTGCTTCGATCGCAAGCAAGATCTGTGTCCGGGAGACCGTGTCCGCAGCACTTTCGGCGCCAAGCATGCCTTCGGCGGATTCCAGGCTCTCGAGCAGATCAAAATCGCCCTCGCTGGCATCGACATCAAAGTCAGACATGTTCTTCAACACGGCGTTCCGCACCTTTTGGCGGCGGAACCAGTCCATCGTGGCGTTGGACAGGATGCGCTGAAACAGCAGCGGCAACTCGGCTGGCGGCCGGTCGGCATACTTTTCGGACAGCCGGATCATCGAATCCTGCACCACGTCGAGTGCCGCATCATCGTCACGCACCGCATAGACGGTGCGCTTGAAGGCGCGCTTCTCGACGCTCTTGAGGAAATCCGAAAGTTCTTTGTCGCTCGCCAAGGTTGAGCTGCGACACTTGAAAAGTGTCACTGTCCGGTACAGCCATTGATTATGACACCAGCCAACCCGTGCACCACTCTGGTCACTGACGATGGGCCAACTGGTGCGATAATCCACCCTCGCTCAAAGCGTCACTGGTCTGAAGCAGGCTCGCCCACCCGAGGGAGCCTCTTGTTTTTGATCTCCCAGGTTCTGATCCCGCCTCACGAGGGCGAGGGGAGGAGCACCGATGGATTTTCGTCAGAGAAATTCACAAAGGTTCTACATGGACATATTTACCGCGGACAACAAGCGCGTCTCCTCGCTGCTTGCGCAAAACCAAACCCCTCCCGCAGCCCCGGCGCCCGAGCTCAATGGCTCCGAAATCCTGGTGCGCTGCCTGCAGGCCGAGAGCGTCAAGTTCATGTGGGGCTACCCCGGCGGGGCAGTGCTCTACATCTACGACGCGCTGTACAAACAGCAAACGATCGAGCACGTACTGGTGCGCCATGAACAAGCCGCCGTGCACGCAGCCGACGGTTATGCCCGCGCTACCGGCGAGGTTGGCGTTGCGCTGGTCACCAGCGGCCCGGGCGTGACCAATGCCATCACTGGCATCGCCACCGCCTACATGGACAGCATTCCAATGGTGATCATCACCGGGCAGGTGCCGGTTGCAGCGATCGGCCTGGACGCTTTCCAGGAATGCGACACTGTCGGCATCACGCGTCCCATCGTCAAGCACAACTTCCTGGTCAAGGATGTGCGCCAGATGGCCGACACCCTGAAAAAGGCCTTCCACATCGCCAGGACGGGCCGGCCAGGTCCGGTGGTGGTGGATATCCCTAAAGACGTTTCGTTCAACAAAACG
>JANMXG010000405.1:0-6165 GCA_031394235.1 Betaproteobacteria bacterium | reverse complement strand
CCTGCCGCGCCCGGCATGGGCACGCTGCCCGAGAGCTGGCTGGACCGCGCCCTGCTGGACCGCGCGCTGCGCCGCACGCTGGCCCAGTCGTCCGAGGCGCTGCGCTATGGCGACCCGGCCGGTGACGAGTCATTGCGCCAGGCGCTGGCGCGGCGCCTGGGCGGCGACCTGGGCATCGCCGCGTCGGCCCGCCAGATCGTCACCACGCTGGGCGCCACCCATGCGCTGGATGTCGTCTCGCGCACCCTGCTGCAACCGGGCGACGCGGTGCTGGTCGACGAGCCCGGCTGGGCGGTGGAATTTGCCCGCCTCACGCGCCAGGGCATGCGCCTGCTGCCGGTGCCACGCGGCCCCGACGGCCCCGACCTGGCCGTGATGGCGCAACTGCTGGCCGAGCACCGGCCCAAGCTGTATGTCACCGTGTCGGTGCTGCACAACCCGACCGGCCACACGCTGTCGCTGGCGGCAGCGCACCAGATCCTCAAACTGGCCGAGCAGTTTGACCTGACCATCGTCGAGGACGACACCTACGCCTGGCTGGCGCCACCGCATGCACCGCGGCTGGCCGCGCTGGACGGGCTGGCGCGCACGGTTTATGTCTCGGGGTTCTCCAAGATCCTGGCGCCGAACTGGCGCGTGGGTTTTGTCGCGGCGGCACCCGCGCTGGCCGAGCGCCTGATCGACACCAAGCTGCTGGGCACACTGACCACCCCCGGCCTGCAAGAGCGCGCCGTTGCCTGGTGCCTGGACCAGGGCCTGCTGCGCCGCCATGCCGACCGCGTGGTGCAACGGCTGGACACCGCCCGGGTGCGGGTGGTGCGCCTGGCGCAAGAGGCCGGTTGCCGCTTTGCGTCGCCACCGCAAGGGCTGTTCGGCTGGGTCGATACCGGCGTGGACACCGAGCGTCTGGCTGCGCTGCTGGCCGCCGCCGGCTGGCTGGTGGCGCCCGGCAGCCTGTTCCACGCCACACCCCGGGCCACCACCTTGATGCGGGTCAATTTCGCCAGCGCGCTGGATGTGCGGTTCTGGCAATCGTTTGTATCGGCACGTAACGCCCTGGGCGGCGCCACCGGGTGACCGGCCCATCGCGCTGATACGTCGGGAAACGGTTGATACAAAAACCGCGCTTACGATCCGCCCGCCCTTTGATGTCGACCATGTTTCCCCCCACCCAGCCGATGGACGTGTCCGACCGCTGGTCGCCTCGCCCACGGCCGGCGACGGCGGGCCAGACCGCCCTGTCGACGTCCGCAGCGCACAGCGCCGCAGCGGATTCGCACGCCGACGCTTTGCCGCTCGAACCGGGCTACACCGCGTTGAGCTCGCTCAGCCCGTCGCTGATGCAGGACCTGCAACGCTTCGACCCCGCCAGCCTCCAGCGTGAGCTGCTGGAGGTGCTGGCCGCCGGCATCCGCCACACCCAGCCGCTGGCCATCGACCTGACCTGGGGCGCGTCGGCCCTGACCTTGAGTGTGTTTCCGCTGAACCGGATGGTGCATTGCCCGCTGCCGCTGGCCGACTTTCTGGCCCATGACCTGGGTGCGCTGCAGGTGCGCCAGGTGCGGCCGGCTATGCTGCGCCCGCCCGCCGACGGGCTGACGCCAGGCGACGCCGATGGGCCGGCGGCGGCCGACGGCGACACGGCGCGTTACGCCCCGCTGGGGCCGTTGCTGTGGACGGTTGCGCTGCACGGCGCGCGCGCAGCGCTGTTGCCCGAACTGGCCGGCCCAGCCGCCTACCGGGTTGCGCCCAGCGTCAGCCTGTCGGGGCTGGCGGTGCCGGACACGCTGGCCGCCTGCATCATCCGGTTGCGGCGCCAGACCTGCAACCTGGCCGACATCGCCGGCTGTCCGGGTGTTGGCAACGAGCGCGCCACACGGCTGCTCAATGCGCTGTACCTGCAATCCGGGCTGATCGTCAGCCGCAGCCATCCGGCAGCGACCAACGAGGCCTGGACGGGCTACGGCGACTGAGCTTCAGGGCTCAGCCCATGCCGATCCGGGCCGCCATTGCGGCGGCAGGCGGGCGTTTCAGGCCCCGCCCAGCAGTTCCCAGCGCTCCAGTCCGGCCAGCAGCTCGTCGTCGATCTGGGCAAAGCGGGCCTGCAAGGTTGCCGCTTGATCGGCTTGGCCGGTGTAGAGCTCCGGGCTGGCCAGTTGCGCGCTGAGGCTTTTTTGCTCACTCTCCAGTGCCGCGATGCGGGCCGGCAGCTCCTCGAATTCACGCTTTTCCTTGTAGCTGAGCTTGCGTGCCTTGGCCACAGGCGCGGGGGCGGGCGCTGCCGCCGCTGCCAGTGAAGCCGCCGGAACGGGCTTGGCTGCGGCAGCCTGTGCTGCCAACATGCGCGCCCGCTGCACCCGCCAGTCGTCGATGCCGCCTTCGTATTCGCGCCACTTGCCCGGCTGCAAATCACCCTCCCAGCAGATCAGGCTGGTGACCACGTTGTCGAGAAAGCGCCGGTCGTGGCTGACCAGAAACACCGTGCCGGGGTAGTTCTGCAGCAGTTCTTCGAGCAGCTCCAGCGTGTCGATGTCGAGGTCGTTGGTGGGCTCGTCGAGCACCAGCACGTTGGCCGGCAGCGCAAACAAGCGCGCCAGCAGCACCCGGTTGCGCTCGCCGCCCGACAGGGTGCGCACCGGCGAGTTGGCGCGCTCGGGCGAGAACAAAAAGTCGTTCAAGTAGCTCATCACATGCTTGCGCTGGCCGTTGAACTCGATCCATTCGCTGCCCGGGCTGATGCTGTCGGCCAGGGTGGCGTCCAGGTCCAGCCCGGCGCGCATCTGGTCAAAATAGGCCACCTCCAGCTTGGTGCCCTGGCGGATCTTGCCGCTGTTGGGTTGCAACTGGCCCAGGATCAGCTTGAGCAGCGTGGTCTTGCCGGCGCCGTTGGGGCCGACCAGGCCGATCTTGTCGCCGCGCAGGATGGCGGCGGTGAAGTCCTTGACGATCAGCTTGTCGCCCGACGGCGACGGGAACCGCCTCGTGACATCGGTCAGCTCGGCCACGATCTTGCCGCTGGGCGCGCCGGCGTCGATCTCCAGCCGCACCTGGCCGAGCGAGTCGCGCCGGGCCTGGCGCTGCGCGCGCAGCACGTCCAGCCGCTGGATGCGGGCCACGCTGCGGGTGCGGCGGGCCTCCACGCCCTTGCGTATCCACACCTCTTCTTGCGCCAGCAGCTTGTCGGCGCGGGCGCCGGCCAGCGCGTCGGACGCCAGTTGCTCCTCCTTCATGCGCTCGTAGGCACTGAAGTTGCCGGGGTAGCTGCGCAGGATGCCGCGGTCCAGCTCCAGGATGCGGGTGGCCACGCCGTCCAGAAAGGCCCGGTCGTGGGTGATCAGCATCACGCTGCCCTTGAAGCCGCACAGCAGCTGTTGCAGCCACTCGATCGAGTCGAGATCCAGGTGGTTGGTGGGCTCGTCGAGCAACAGCACGTCGGGCACTGCCACCAGGGCCTGGGCCAGGGCCACGCGCTTCTTCATCCCGCCGGAGAGTTGACCGATGTCGCGGTCGCCCTCCAGGTGCAGCTGGGCCAGCGTGGTGTCAACCCGCTGCTCCCAGTTCCAGGCGTCCAGCGCTTCGATGCGGGTCTGCAGCGCGTCCAGGTCCACGCCTTCGGCATGCTCTTCGTAGGCCTGGCGCACGGCGCGGGCCTCGGCCACACCTTCGCTGACGGCCTCGAACACGCTGTGGCCGGGCTCGAAGGTCGGCTCTTGTGGCACGTAGCAGATGCGCAGGCCCTGGGTCATCTGCAGCAGGCCGTCGTCGAGCTTTTCCTGGCCGGCGATGACCTTGAGCATCGACGACTTGCCGGCGCCGTTGCGGCCGATCAGGCCCAGGCGCTCGCCAGGGTCGATCGAAAAACCAGTGGCGTCGAGCAGGGCCACATGGCCATAGGCCAGGTGGGCGTTGGAGAGGGAGAGGAGAGCCATTGCGCTATTGTCGCCGGGTGCTTCGTGCCGGCTGCCGTGTCGGTTGCCGCGTAGGCTGCCGAGCACTCGGCACCAAAACCGTCAGGGTTTCGCCCCGGGCGAGCCGGGGACCCAAACCACTGCTTCAGCTGCGCCGTAGGCGTGCCGACACCCCAACCACGCCGACCAAACCGGCCAGCATCAGGGCCCAGGTGCCCGACTCCGGCACGGCCGAGAGCACGGACACCACCGACACCGTGTCCACCGACTGCACCAGCGACCGGTTGACGAAGACTTGAAACGGCTGGAAGGCGCCGTTTGAGGGGGCCACGTCCAGGTTCACGCCGCCGCCCACACCGGCGCCGAGATTGCCGCTGATCGAAAACCGCCGCAGTGCCCCAGCGTTGCCGAGCGGCGCCACAGGGTTGTCGGACGACAGCGTCGCAGTGACTGCGCCGGTCGTGCCGTCTGACACCAACCGGACCCGGGCTACTGACCCCTCGGCAAATGAGCCCTGGGCATCAAAAGTAAAGGCCGGCACACCCGTCCAGCCCGACAGGCTGCCGGTGACGAAGCCACCGTTGATGCTCATGTCCAGCGATGCCGGTGGTGCGGCAGCGGTTGACCCGCACGCCAGCAGCGCGATCGTGCCGATGGCCATTCCCGTTTTGCGGTGCCACATGGTTTTTCCTTGGTTGAACCCTGCCGGGTGGGGCTTGAGCAGCACAGAGGGGCGGCAATGGCCGTCCCACCAGGCTGTCAAGCCCGAGACGGCAAACCGGGATCAGACGCGACGACGGCGGGCGACGAAGCCCACGCCAGCCAGGCCGGCCAGCAGCATGGCGTAGGTGCTGGCTTCCGGCACCGCGGCGGCCAGGCCCAGGTTGATGTCGTCGATGTAGACGGCGTTGCTGCGGCCGTCCAGCAGCGGGCCGACGGCGGTGTTGATTTCCAGGAACATGGCTTTGGCGCCGGCCGGAATCGCGGCGCCCTGGAACGAGATCTGGCTCCAGGTGCTGGTGTTGATGTCGTTCTGGAAAAAGTGGTTGCCGCCGTTACCGTTCAGGATATTGCCGATGCCGTCGATGTAACGCAGCGCAAACAGCACGTTGCCGGTGGTGCTGACGTCGCCCTTGGCCCAGAAGGTCAACACCGGGGTGTCACCCACGTTGGCCGCGCCCAGTGCGGGCAAGCCACCGTGGTCGATGGAGTTCTGGAACAAGGTCGAACCGCCAAACCCGCCCGGCACGGTCAGCAGCGCTGAGTGCAGGCCGGTGTGCGCCACGCTGGACCACAGGGCAGGGTTGCCGGTGGGCGCCGCGAGCCAGCCGTCCGCGAAGAACGCGGCACCGCCCGGGGGGTTGGCGGAAGACGGCGCCAATTCAAACCCGCCGTTGGCCAAACCGTTGGTTGTCGCTGCGTTCGCGGCAGCGGCCACGAAGCCCAAAGCGAGGGTGGCCGCAAAGCTCACCGCAATCGTCTTCTTGAAATTGAACATGGTGTTTCCTTGGATGAACGAAATGGGCCAGGTGCCCTGGATGCGGCGTCAGCGAGCGGAACTGCATGCGGATCGCCAAACTGTTGAAAGCCTTTTCTGAAAGCGCTTTCAACGTGCGTCGGACGGTAGGACGCAAAGTGCGGTCCGTCAATGCCGTTGCACCCGTTAACCCCCACGAATGAGGGGGGCTGCCTGCTCGACTTTTCCAAGTAACGCCTTGATTGATCAGCGTAAACCCGATGTTTTGAGGTGGGTTTGGCGGCACAGCACGCGAACCCGGCCCGATCGCGTCGTCACAGGCGTTTGGTCCTGAACGCGTCCGCGCAACAGCCGCCAACACGCCGCGCAACGCTTCGCCGCATCCCTTTAGGGTAAGTGCGTAGCCAAAGGGTCTTGCGGCCAGTGACATCGAACCTTATGCTGGTTTGAAAGCGCTTTCATAATCGACTTTGAAGCGAGTTCAGTGGTCCCTGCCCAAGATCGGGCCTGATCTCCCCCCTCCCATCAGGATCGAACAGCCATGTCCCAGCACGTTCCCGCCATCAGCCTGTCCCTCCTGTCGCTGGTTGCTGCGGTCCTGGCCACGGGCTGCGGCGGGGGCGGGGGCAGCGATTCACCTGACGCGGCAGCGCCTGCAGTTGCTGTCACATTGCCTGCGCCAGCGCCAGCAGCGTCTGCGCCGTCACCCGCGGCGTCTGCACCGGCGCCCGCGGCGTCTGCGGCCCCCCCCCCCCCCCCCCCCCCCCCCCCCCCCCCCCC
>JANMXG010000404.1:0-7083 GCA_031394235.1 Betaproteobacteria bacterium | reverse complement strand
CGAACCTTTTCCCGACACCAACCTCGCGATTGCGCCGCTGTATGACGAGCCCTTCATGGCGGCGGTGCCCAGCGGCCACGCGCTGGCCCAACGCAGCAGCATCACGGCTGAAGAAATCAAGAAGGAAACCATGCTGCTGCTCGGCACCGGGCACTGTTTTCGCGACCATGTGCTGGAGGTCTGCCCGGAATTTGCCCGCTTTGCCAGCGATGCCGAGGGCATCCGCAAGAGCTTCGAGGGCTCGTCGCTGGAAACGATCCGCTACATGGTGGCCTCGGGCATGGGCATCACGGTGGTGCCGCAGCTCAGCGTGCGTGCGTTCGAGCGCTCCAGCGGCAGCGACCATGTGCGCTACATCCCGTTCGCCGCACCGGTGCCCAGCCGGCGCGTGGTGCTGGCCTGGCGCCGCAGCTTTACCCGCTACGAGGCGATCGCAGCGCTCCGCAACGCGGTCTATGCCTGTCAGTTGGACGGCGTGACGCGACTGTCCTGATGCGGCCGCTGCAAGTCAGCGGCCGAAGGCGCCCGCATCGTAGGCTGCGCTGAAGGCGGCGTGGTCCCGGCCCACCTGTAGCGCGGCGGCCTCGGCCGCGTCCAGCAGCTTGGCGCGCCACTTCTGGCGCGTGCCGAAGTCGATCAGCTCGTCCGGGCCGGCCGCACCCTGGCGCGCTGCGCTGCGCAAATGGGCCCAGGCGGTCAGCCGGCCCATGGTGGCGAGCAGGCCCTGCGGGCCGGGGTCCTGGCGCGGGCGCTTTGCGATGCGCCGATAACTCAGGCTGTCCTCAGACGGGTGCAACTCCCGCATCACAAACGCCCGGCCGTCCATCTGCACCGGCTGCAAAAACGCCATCGGCACCGCCTGCAGTCGCTGCTGCAAGGCCACGATGCGGTGGGCTTCGGTGGGCCAGGACGGTTGCGGAGCGGGGCTCAGCGACGCCAGCGACGATGGCAGTGCCCGCTTCAGGTCCAGCAGGTAGTTGCCGTCGGGCGAGCCCTTGCCACTGACCAGCACCGAGTAGCGCTCCACGCCGAGGCTGCCGGTGCCGGCCACCCGGCGCGCAACATCCAGCACCTTGTAGAAGCGGGGCACCGGCTGGCGCGCGGCAAAGTCGGCCATGAAGGCCCTGACCGTCTTGCGCTGGGCGGCGCTTGCTGGCAGCGCCTTGCCGGTGTCGGTGGCCAGCACCCGGCGCCGGCCCTTGAGTCGGGTGCGGGCGTCCAGAAACGCCGGGCGTTGCCGGTCGCGCAGGCTGTCGAGCAACGCCCGCACATCGCCACTGGCGGTGTCGCGCTCTTCCCAGAAAGCCTTGCCTGCGGCCAGGGTGTCGGCGTAGCCCGTCATCAGGCCGCTGCACAGGCGCCGGGTGTCGTCTCGTCCCAGGCCCAGCACGCCGCCGGCAACCCAGACACTGCCGAGCAGTCGCAGCATGTCCCAGCTGGCGGGTGCCAGCACCGACTCGTCGAAGTCGTTCAGGTCGAAATAGACCTGCCGGTTGTCGCCCTTGTAGCTGCCGAAATTGGCCAGGTGCAGGTCTCCGCAGCACCAGGCCAGCGGGGCCGTGCGCAGCGGGCCGGTTAACGACAGGCGGGCATAAAACAGGTGACAGCTGCCGCGCAAGAAGCCAAATGCGTCGGCCCGCATGGCCTGGTATTTCAGCGTCAGCCGCTCGGCCTCGCGGCCGCGGTTGAAAGCCTGGATCTGACGTATCGCATCCATTGCTGCTCCGTTTCAGGCATTGTCGCGCCGGCCTGCGGCGGTAT
Organism: Betaproteobacteria bacterium; assembly: GCA_031394235.1. Classification (GTDB taxonomy): domain Bacteria; phylum Pseudomonadota; class Gammaproteobacteria; order Burkholderiales; family Burkholderiaceae_C; genus Pseudaquabacterium. Next base: position 5,322 of record JANMXG010000404.1, on the reverse strand, counting down.
CGATGCGCAAACGCCGGCCAGAAAGCGGGCACACTCGGAAGCCATGCCGCCTGATGTCCCGTTGAGCTCAAGCCCGAGCCCGAGCCCGCCGCCCCTGATCGCGCTGCAGCGGGTACACAAGCAGTTCGAAAACGGCTTGCAAGCGCTGTCTGACGTCTCGCTGTCGGTCGCGCCGGGTGAGTTCGTGGCCTTGCTCGGCCCGTCGGGCTGTGGCAAGAGCACGGTGCTGCGGCTGGCGGCCGGGCTGGACAGGGCCAGCAGCGGCGCCGTGCAGGCACCGGCCTTGCGGCCTGGCGGCGGCAACGAGACCGCGTTTGTGTTTCAGGAGCCCACGCTGATGCCGTGGGCCAGCGTGTTCGACAACGTCTGGCTGCCGCTGCGGCTGCAGGGCCGGTCGCGGGCCGACGCTGCGCCCACCGTGCGGCAGGTGCTGGCCAGTGTCGGGCTGGCTGATTTCGAGCAGGCCTACCCGGCTGCGCTGTCCGGCGGCATGAAGATGCGGGCCTCGATTGCCCGGGCGCTCGTCACCCAGCCACGGGTGCTGCTGATGGACGAGCCCTTTGCCGCGCTCGATGACATCACCCGGCAAAAGCTCAACACCGACCTGCTGCAGTGGTGGTACGGCCGGGCCATGGCGGCGCTGTTTGTCACCCACAGCGTGGCCGAGGCGGTGTTCCTGAGCCAGCGGGTGCTGGTGATGGCGGCGCGACCGGGCCGGGTGGTGGCCGAGGTTGTGGTTGCCCAGCCCTACCCGCGCAGTGCCGACTTCCGCGATTCGACCGCCTTTGGCGAGGCCTGCCGGGCGGTGGGGGCGGCGCTGGCGCAGGCCCATGGCGGGCACCTTGAGCACGGTGAGCTCGGTGGGCACGGTGGGCACGGTGGGCACGGTGGGCACGGTGGGCACGGTGGGCACGGTGAGGACGGCGCCCACAGTAGCGACGCCGGGCGGCCGCCCGCAGCGGGCCGGCTGTGAGCGCCCAGCGCCCCGCGCGCCGTGTCGCGCTGCCCACCTGGCTGCTGCCTGCGCTGATGCTGCTGGGCCTGCTGCTGGCCTGGGAGCTGCTGGTGCGCATCGCCCAGATCCCGGCTTACACGCTGCCCGCGCCGTCGCTGGTGGTGCAGACCCTGGTCGCCAATTTCGGCTCGCTGGCCGGCAGCTGGTGGGTAACGCTCAAGATCACCTTCGGTGCGCTGGCACTGGCTTGTGTCGGCGGCGCCCTGATCGCGGCGCTGTTTGCGCTGTCGCCCACGCTGGAGCGGGCGCTGTTCCCGGTGGCGGTGGTGCTGCAGGTCACGCCGATCGTCGCGGTGGCGCCGCTGATCTTGATCTACGTTGAGAGCACCACCGCCGCGCTGCTGCTGTGTGCCTGGATCGTTGCCTTTTTCCCGATCCTGTCCAACACCGTGATCGGCCTGCGTGCGGCCGATGCCAACCTGCGTGACCTGTTCCGGCTGTACCGGGCCACGCCCTGGCAACGGCTGCGGTTGTTGCGCATGCCCGCCGCGCTGCCGTATTTCGTGGCCGGGCTCAAGATCTCGGGTGGGCTCAGCCTGATCGGCGCGGTCACTGCCGAGATGGTGGCCGGTGCGGCCGGCCGCGAGACCGGCCTGGCCTCGCGCATCCTGGAGGCCAGTTTTCGCACCGAGACGCCCAAAATGTTTGCCGCGCTGGCGCTGCTGGTGGCCACCGGGGTGATGATCTTCTGGCTCTTCAACGCCCTGTCGCGCTGGTGGCTGGGGCCGTGGCATGCATCAGAATCATCCCGGCCGCTTTGAACGGCGCTTTTTCCCGCGCTTTGACCCCGAACCCAACCCCGGAGCTGCCCATGTTTTCACGATTGACGCCGTTGATCACCGCCGCCTGGCTGACCCTGGCCAGCACCAGCCCGGCGCAAGCCGAAGACAAGGTCATCTTTGCCACCAACTGGAAAGCCCAGGCCGCGCACGGCGGCTTCTACCAGGCTGTGGCCGATGGCACCTACAAGAAGTTCGGCCTGGACGTGACGATCCAGCAGGGCGGGCCGTCGGTCAACAACCGGCCGCTGCTGCCGGCTGGGCGCATTGACTTCTTGATGACCGGCAACCTGCTGCACAGCTTCGACAACGTCAAGAACAAGGTGCCCACGGTGGTGGTGGCGGCGATGTTCCAGAAAGACCCACAGGCCTTGCTGGCGCATCCGGGTCAGGGCTACGAGGCATTCGAGAACCTCAAGACCGCGCCGCTGGCGCTGATCGCCAAGGACGGCCAGTTCAGCTGGTGGCAGTGGCTCAAGGTCACGCATGGCTTCAAGGACGAGGCACTCAAGCCCTACAACTACAACCTCGCGCCGTTTCTGTCCAACCCCAAGGCGATCCAGCAGGGTTACTCGGTGGCCGAGCCGATCTATGTCGAAAACCAGGGCAAGTTCAAGCCGGTGGTGCACTTGCTGGCTGACCATGGCTTTTCGACCTACAGCACGTTGATCGAAGCCCGCACCGAGACCGTCAAGGCCAAGCCCGACATGGTGCAGCGGTTTGTCGATGCATCGGCAATTGGCTGGATCAACTACCTCTACGGCAACCGCAAAGCCGCCGCCGCGCTGATGGTGCGCGACAACCCGGAGATGAGCGAGGCCGAGATGGAGTCGTCAGTGGCGCTGATGAAGGCGCAGGGCATCGTCGATTCAGGTGAGGCCGCGGCCCGCGGCATCGGCGCGATGAGCACCGCCCGCGTTGCCGATTTTTATGCCCAGATGGTCAAGGCCGGCCTGTACCGCGCCGGCGAGGTGGACCTGGCCAACGTGGCGACCTTGAAGTTTGTCAACAAGGGCGTGGGGCAGGATGTCAAGGTGCGGCTGACGACCAAGTAATCTCGGATCAGCCCCTTCAATCCCGTCAACCCTTCAGTCCCGTCAACCCATTCAGCGCCCGGAGCCCCCATGGCCAAAGCAAAAACCGACAAGTCCGCAGCCCGTACCGCCGTGCCCTCGATCAACATCGGCATCAGTGACAAGGACCGCGCCGCCATCGCCGCCGGCCTGGCCCGACTGCTGGCCGACACCTACACGCTGTACCTGACCACCCACAACTTCCACTGGAACGTCACCGGGCCGATGTTCAACACCCTGCACACCATGTTCATGGCGCAGTACACCGAACTGTGGACCGCCGTCGACCCGGTGGCCGAGCGCATCCGCTCGTTGGGCCACCCGGCGCCCGGCTCTTATGCCCAGTTCGGCGCACTGGCGTCGATCCCGGATGCACCCAGCACACCGCCCAAAGCCTTGGCAATGGTCAAGATCCTGGTCGAGGGCCATGAGGCGGTGGCGCGCACCGCGCGCAGCATCTTTCCGCTGGCCGACAAGGCCGGCGACGAGCCCACCGCCGACCTGCTGACCCAGCGCCTGACGGTGCACGAGCAAACCGCCTGGATGCTGCGCTCGCTGCTGGAGGAGTGACGTAAAAAAGCCCCGCTGCCGACAGGCTGCGGGGCTGGGTTCCAGCCGCTGCGCCCGCAGGCGCCGGGCTCAGAAGTGGTATTCGGCCCGGATCATCGGCGTCTTGGCAAATGCGCCCTTGCCGGCAACACCGCTTGAGTCGTTGCCGAACTTGTTCTTCCAGTACTGGTATTCGACGCCCAACTTCAGCGTGTTCTTGCCGGCGCCGAACAGGCCGCTCAGGTCGTACATGACTTGCATGTCGACGTTGGTCTCGGCGGCCGTGTTGACGCCAAACTCGTTTTTGCCCTTGGACGCAATGAAGTTGGCAAAACCTTCAAAGGTCAGCGGCAGGCCACCCGGCAGCGGGATCGCCCAGGCGGCCGTCAGCATCGGGTGGGTGTCGTAGGTGTAGCGCGGCGTGCTGGTCTTGCTGAAGGTGTTGTAGGGCGCATTGCTCTCCCACAGCGCCACCAGGCCGATGTTCAAGAAGCCCGGCACGTCCATCATCAGGGTGCCGCCTGCCACCAGCATGCGCTTCTTGGAGTTGTAGCCGGCATCGGTCTTGGCGTTGGCATCAAAGCCCAACACGGCGCCGATGTCCTTGATCGGGCCCATCTTCATCGGCTTGCCGGTCAGCTTGCCGTATTCGAGCGTGTTGCGGTAGACGATGTAGACCTCGCTGGCGCCGTTGGTCGAGCCGGCACCGGCCGGGTCCTTTTTGTCGGACAGCAGCAGGTCGACGTTGAAGAAGTTGCTGCCGTACTTGTAGCCGCTGACGTGGTTCAGGTTGAGGATGTTCTTCTCGATGGCATTCGGGTTGAAGGGCTCGGCAAATTTGGTGCCGGTGCGGAAGCCCATCGAGGTGTCGCTCCAGTCGGCGGCAAAGGCGGGGGCGGCCACTGCGGCTACGGCCAGGGCGGCGGCGGTGGGGAGCAGGCGGTCAAATCGGGTCATGGGTGTCCTTTTGTGGGTTAGTTGAGGCGAGCAGACCAGGCGGTGTTTAGCACTTGCCGTGCCATCAAGTTGACACAACGCAGGCCTGAACCAGGCGATGTGTGCATGAAAGCAGTGCCGGCAGCGGCGCAATGCACCAATCACGTGCAATTGTGCGGTGCTTGGGTGCGCTAGCGCACAGACACGCGCCGAAACCACCGCATGCGGGCAGATTTGATCCGCGGCTGTTGCGGCGCCGCCGCAACCTGACACAGCCACCCTTGGTGCGGGCGGCGATAATTGCGGGCTGCCCGTGGTCCGGCCGCCGCCCCGGATGCGGGCAAGCCGGCCGAACCCCTCCCGCTGGAACCCCGCACCATGTCCGCCGACCTGTCCACCCAGGTGCGCCGTCGCCGCACCTTTGCCATCATTTCGCACCCTGACGCGGGCAAGACCACGCTGACCGAGAAGCTGCTGTTGTTCTCGGGCGCGATCCAGATCGCCGGCTCGGTCAAGGCCCGCAAGGCCACCCGCCACGCCACCTCCGACTGGATGGAGATCGAAAAGCAGCGCGGCATCTCGGTGGCGTCGTCGGTGATGCAGATGGAATACCGCGACTGCGTCATCAACCTGCTCGACACCCCCGGCCACCAGGACTTCAGTGAGGACACCTACCGCGTGCTGACCGCGGTGGACGCCGCGCTGATGGTGATCGACGCGGCCAACGGCGTCGAGCCGCAGACCCGCCGGCTGCTGCAGGTCTGCCGCGCCCGCAACACCCCGATCCTGACCTTTGTGAACAAGATGGACCGCGAGGTGCAGGAGCCGCTCAACCTGATGGACGAGATCGAGCGTGAGCTGGGCATGACGGTCGTGCCCTTCACCTGGCCCGTGGGCATGGGCAAGTTTTTTGGCGGCGTGATGGACTTGCGCAAGCACCAGATGCGGGTCTTCAAGGCCGGCGCTGACC
>JANMXG010000403.1:0-32694 GCA_031394235.1 Betaproteobacteria bacterium | reverse complement strand
TTGTCATCGCCACCGGCGTGCAGTACAGCGTACGCCAGTTTGTCGAGCGTGCCGCGCTGGAGCTGGGCATCACCATCGAGTTCAATGGCGAAGGCGAACACGAGGTCGGCGTGGTCACGCGGGTCCAAGCCAGCAAGGGCGATATGCGGGCCAAGTGCAAGCCCGGCGACGTGGTGGTCAAGGTAGACCCGCGCTACTTTCGCCCGACCGAGGTCGAGACCCTGCTGGGCGACCCGAGCAAAGCCAAGGCCAAGTTGGGCTGGACCCCCACCACCACGTTCGATGAGCTGGTGCGCGAGATGGTCGAGAGCGACTACACCGCGGCGCGGCGCGACAGCCTGATCAAGCTGGCGGGGTTTCAGGCCTACGACCACCACGAGTGAGCAGGGCTGCGCTGACGCCGCCGGCACGTCTACGCGGCATGAAACGCGACCCGCCTGCATACCGCCGGGATCGGTAGCAGGCCCTGGCCATACCGGCTTGAGCGACGCCAAGGGGTCGCGAGTCCAGTACGAGAACGCGCCCGAACTGCTCAAGGCAGTCACCCGATAGTTGGAAGAACTCGGACCGAGTCCACGACCATGACCCCCTCCTCCCGCATCTACATCGCCGGCCACCGCGGCCTGGTGGGCAGCGCCATCCTGCGCCGGTTGCAAGCCGCCGGCCACAGCAACGTGCTGCTGCGCACCCACGCCGAGTTGGACCTGACCGATGAGCGCGCCACCCGCGCCTTCTTTGAGGCCGAACGGCCGGAATTTGTGTTTCTGGCGGCGGCCAAGGTGGGCGGCATCGTGGCCAACAACGCGTACCCGGCCGAGTTCATCCGCGACAACCTGGCGATCCAGACCAACCTGATCCACGCGGCCTACCTGTCCGGCGTGCAGCGTTTGCTGTTTCTGGGGTCGAGTTGCATTTACCCCAAGCTGGCACCCCAGCCGATGAAGGAGAGCGCGCTGCTCACCGGCCCGCTGGAGCCCACCAACCGGCCCTACGCGCTGGCCAAGATCGCCGGCGTGGAGATGTGCTGGAGCTACAACCGCCAGTACGGCACGCGCTACCTGGCTGCCATGCCGACCAACCTGTATGGCCCGGGCGACAACTACCACCCGACCAACAGCCACGTGATCCCGGCGCTGATCCGCAAGTTTCATGAGGCCAAATGCAGCGGCGCAGCCACCGTCACCGTCTGGGGCACAGGCACGCCGCGGCGTGAGTTCTTGTACAGCGACGACATGGCAGACGCCTGCGCCTATCTGATGAACCTGTCGGACGACCGCTACAACGCCCTGCTGGGCAGCGACGAAAGCGTGACCGGCCGCTTCGAGCCGCCGCTGGTCAACATCGGCGTCGGCGACGACGTCACGATTGCCGGGCTGGCCGCCAGCGTGGCCCAGGTGGTGGGCTACGCTGGCAGCATCGCCTATGACAGCAGCAAGCCCGACGGCACACCGCGCAAGCTGATGGATGTGGGGCTGCTGCGCTCGGCCGGCTGGGTGGCCAGCACACCGCTGGACGTCGGGCTGGCGGTGGCCTACGCCGAGTTTGCCCGCAGCAACGCGGCGGCTCCGCCAGCCTGACCGCCGCGCGCCGGTGCGTGCCGGCAGATCTGCACGGGCCGGCACGCACCTGTACCCCGCTGGTCAAGCGCACCCACGCCGACTGCAGCCTGAGCGCAACAACCACGCCGGCACGTCCAGCAACACTGTCAGCAGACGTTGCCACCAGTGCCATGCCCCGAGGCCCCCGGCGCGCCAGTTGGCGTGCCTGGCAGAGCATTGCGCAGCCTGGCAGATGTCGGCGGTCAGGCCCGGTTGCAGCCAAGCGCGCACAAGCGCACACAAGCACACAAAAATTTACCCGCCGCGGGCGCCCCGAATTGACAACCGGCGGCCCCACCCCCACACATTAGGGGTTGACAAGACCGCAGAACACCTGATTTCTTGTCACGGCACCTTACAAGTCCTCCGTTGCTGCGCAACAGGACATGGCGAAATAGTGGCATGCGGCTCATCCGCTCCAGCCACCACCGCCCATGCCCACCTTGAAAACCTCACTCATCACGCTGGCCGCCGGGGCCTTGCTGGCCGGTACGCCCGCGCACAGTGCCACCACCAGCCTGACCGTTCGCGCCAGCGGCTCACTGGCCGGCAATGTCGGCCCGATCATGGAGCTGCGCGTCAACGGCAGCGTTGTCGGCAAGGTCGAGGTTCGCGCCACCACCATGACCGACTACAGCTTCACGGTCAACGCACCGCTGGCCGGTGCCAAGGTGGACGTGGTGTTCACGAACGATGCCGTCGTCGGCGGTGCCGACCGCAATCTGTATGTCGCCTACTTGCAAGACGGCACCAGCAGCGTGCTGCCCACCGCACCCGGCAGCACCTACGACCGCGGCCAGGGCGTCAAGGCCTTCGACGGCCTGGACGTGATCGCCGGCCGGGGTGACCTGGCCTGGAGCGGCGCCCTGCGCCTGACCTGGCCCCGTGCCAGCGCCGCGGCCGCCCCCAGCGCGGCCCAGCAAGAGGCCGCCCGCCTGCTGCAGCAAGCCAGTTTCGGCCCGACATCGGCGGACATCGCCCGGGTTGTCAGCCTGGGCCAGACCGCCTGGCTGGACGAGCAACTGGCGATGCCGGCTGCGGCCAGCTACGTGCCCTACATCCAGCAAAAGTACGACCTGGGTGACGCCTACCGGCCGGGCGGCACCAACTACACCGCGCAATGGGTCAGCCAGCGCTTCTGGGCCAACGCAGCCAACCGACCCGACCAGTTGCGCCAGCGGGTGTTGTTTGCGCTGCACCAGACTTTCATGGTGTCGCAGGCCGACTCCAGCCTCTGGCAACACGCCCGGGGCTATGCGCAGTACCTGGACACCCTCAACCAGCAGGCCTTTGGCAACTACCGCAACCTGCTGGAGGACATGGCACTGAGCCCGATGATGGGCATCTACCTGTCGCACATGCGCAACCGCATGGCCAACCCCGCCACCGGCCTGCAGCCTGACGAGAACTTTGCGCGCGAGCTGATGCAGCTGTTCTCGATCGGCCTGCAGCAGCTCAACGCCGACGGCACAGCCGCGCTGGACAGCACCGGCAAGCCGATCGAGACCTACAGCAACGCCGATGTGATGGCGATGGCGCGGGTGTTCACCGGCTGGAGCTGGGGGTTTCCGGATGCGCAGCTGACAACGCAGAACTTCCTGTGGGGCAGCCCGGGGCTGAAGCTTGCCACCGACCAGCGCATCGATCTGCAACGCATGAAACCCTACCCCGGCCAGCACGCCACCGGCGAGAGCCAGCTGTTTGCCGGCAAGCCTTGGGCGGTGACCATCCCCGCCAACACCAACGCCAAGGAGGCGGTGCGGCTGGCACTGAACGCGCTGTTCAACCACCCCAATGTCGGGCCGTTCATCGGGCGCCAGCTGATCCAGCGCCTGGTCACCAGCAACCCCAGCCCGGCCTATGTGGCGCGGGTTGCTGCCGCCTTCAACAACAACGGCAGGGGCGTGCGCGGCGACCTGGGCGCGGTGGTGCGCGCCATCCTGACCGACTCCGAGGCCCGGACGCTGCCCGCGCCCGGCTTTGGCAAGCTGCGTGAGCCAGTCCTGCGCGTGGCCCACTGGATGCGCGCCTTTGCCGCCACCTCGGGGACGGGCGAATTCATGATGGCTTGGCAGTTGGAATCGATGTCCGAACGGGCCCTGAGTGCGCCGTCGGTGTTTGGCTACTTCCGCCCCGGCTACGTGCCCCCCAACACCCGGCTGGCAGACACCGGCGCCACCGCGCCAGAGTTCCAGATCGTCAACGAGTCCACCACCGCCACCTGGGTGAACGAGGTGGACACGATGGTGGGTTACGGCCTGGGCTGGACCGGCAGCACCAGCGACGTGCGCAGCACGCTGGCGCCGCAAACCGCACTGGCAGCCGCCGGCAATGTGGACGGCCTGATCCAGAACCTGAACCTGCTGCTGTTCAACGGCCGCATGTCGCGCGCATTGCAGCTGAACCTGCTGGACGCGATTGGTGGCGTCGGCGGGTCAGACGCCGCCAGCCACCTGAACCGGGCGCGCGTGGCCGTGCTGGTTGCGATGTCATCCCCTGAATACCTGGTGCAACGCTGAAATGACCATGAACCAATCCCGCCGCCATTTTCTCAACGCCTCGGCTGGCCTGGCCGCCACCGCCACCGCCCAGGGCTTCAGCGCGCCGCTGGCGATGGGCCTGGCCGGCATGGCCGCGCTGTCGGCGCAGCAGGCACAGGCCGCAGACACCTCGGGCTACAAGGCCGTGGTGTGCCTGTTCATGGCCGGCGGCAGTGACATGCACAACTGGGTGGTGCCTGTGGACATCACCGGCTATGCGGAGTACACCACCGCCCGGCGAGAGCTGGCCTGGCCCAGCGCCTTGCTGCAGCCGATCACCGTCACCACCCAGGGCACCGGCCGCAGCTTTGCCATGCCCACCGACCTGGCGCCGTTGCAAAAGCTCTACGAGGCCGGCCGCGCCGCGGTGGTGGCCAATGTGGGCACGCTGCAGCGGCCTGTCACCAAGGCCGACTTTGTGGCCGGAACCAACCTGCCGGCCAAGCTGTTCTCGCACAACGACCAGCAATCCACCTGGCAGTCACTCTCGCCCGAAGGCGCCCGGTCGGGGTGGGGCGGACGCATGGGTGATGTGCTGATGTCGGCCAACCAGCAGCCAGTGTTTACCGCCGTATCGGCCAGCGGCAATGCGGTGTTCTTGTCCGGCAGCAGCGTGACGCAGTACCAGGTGGGGCTGGACGGCCCGGTCAGCACCCGCAGCCTGGACGCCGGCTCGGTGCAGGGCTCGTCCACCGCCGGCAACGTGCTGCGGCGCACGCTGGCCGCTACCGGCGACACCCTGCTGCAGGCCGAATACACCCGCGTGGTGCAGCGCGGCATCGCCGCCGAAGCCATGCTCAAGACCGCGCTGGCCGCCACCACCGTGCCGGCCATTCCCGCCACAGCCATTGCGCTGGGCACCGGCGGCATCACGACGCTGGACAAGGAAAACCTGGCCAAGCAGCTGCGCATGGTGGCCCGCATGATCGGCGCCGGCCAGTCCATGGGCATGCGGCGGCAGGTGTTCATGGTGTCGATGGGCGGGTTCGACACCCACAACAACCAGATGCGCGACCAACCCAGCCTGATGGCGCGGGTGGCGCATTCGGTGGACTATTTCATGACCGCAGTGGCCAGCCTGGGCTTGGCCAACAACGTGACCCTGTTCACCGCGTCCGACTTTGGACGCACGCTGTCGAGCAACGGCGACGGCAGCGACCACGGCTGGGGGTCCCACCACTTTGTGGCGGGTGGCGCCGTCAAGGGCCGCACGGTCTACGGCAAGTTCCCCACCACCGCGCTGAACACTGCGGACGACCTGGGCTCGGGCCGGCTGCTGCCCAGCACATCGGTCACGCAGATGGCCGGCACGATGGCCAGCTGGATGGGGCTGTCAGCCGCCGAGATCCCGTATGTGCTGCCCAACGTCGGCAACTTTGCGCCGGGGGGGCTGGGGTTTGTTTGAGGCTGCAGAGCCGAAGTAGCGGCCTGACAGCGCCACCAGCACGGCGCTGCCCCGGGTTGCCGAATAACGACGCCCGGCCCGGTTCAGCCCGTTACTCGACAACACGCAGCCAACCCTAGGCTGCGCCGCAACCGCAAGTGCCGGCAGCCCGATCAAACGTCACAGGGCGTCGGCTAAAGTGCTGCGATGGATCGGCAGATTGCAGCCGCTGGTCCGCGTAGCCACCCGCGCATGCCGCAAAACGCCCCAGTGACCGCCGCCCGCCAAACCTTGCCTGTGCTGGGCGCAGCCATAGACGTCACCACGGCGGCTCAAGCCGTGCAACGCATCAAGGCTTGGGCTGACGCGCAGCAGAGCCGGGTGGTGTGTATTTGCAATGCCCACTCGCTGGTGACCACCACCACCGACCCGGCGTTTTGTGCAGCCATAGCCGGTGCCGACATGGCCACACCCGATGGCGCGCCGATCGCCTGGATGTTGCGCCAACTGGGCGCGCCCCAGCAGCAACGTGTCTGCGGTCCCGAACTGATGTTGGACTACTGCGCGCAGGCCGCACAGCATGGCGAGGCGATTTACCTCTACGGCAGCACCGAGGCCACGCTTGACGCGCTGCAACGGCAACTGTTGGCCCGTTGGCCCCGCTTGCGAATAGCCGGTGCTGAATCACCGCCGTTCAGGGCGCTGACGGCAGATGAAGACGCTGCCGCCGTGGACCGCATCAACGCGTCGGGTGCCGGCACGGTCTGGGTCAGCCTGGGATGCCCGAAGCAAGAGCTGTGGATGGCAGCGCACCGCGACCGCATTCACGCCGTGATGATTGGCGTGGGGGCAGCATATGATTTTCATGCAGGCACCGTCAGCCGTGCGCCGTTGTGGATGCGTAACCACGGCCTTGAATGGCTGCACCGCCTGGCCAGTGAGCCCCGCAGGCTCTGGAAACGCTATCTCGTGACGAACAGCGTTTTTATGCTGTTGTCCGCGCGTCAATTGCTGCAACGGCGCTGACCGGCAAGGCGTTCGAAATCCAGCATTGCCTGCCATCAAACGCACGCACTACCGCAGGTAGCATAGAAGCGCAGCACCGACAAAGACGGCTAACGCAGACACTGGCAGTGTTGCGCTCGGAAAACGGTCGTGCTGACGACCATCACACACCGCACGCTTCTGCCGCCGATGCCTCTCCCCAATCCGCTGGGTCCGCCGCAACGCGACATCCGTCTGGCCATCGTCACCAACATACCGGCCCCGTACCGGGTGCCGGTCTACAACAGGGTCGGCGCATGTGGTGGCATTGTTCTGCGGGTGTTTTATGCCTCACAAACAGAAGCCAATCGCCAGTGGGATTTGCCGGCGTTTGACCACGACCATGTGTTCCTGAACGGCAGCGTCTTTGAGCGGGCCGGGCGCTACATCCACCACGCCCCTGATCTTTTGCCAGGACTCTCAGCATTCAAGCCCGATGTCGTGATCACCACGGGGTTCAACCCGCTGCACCTCGCTGCGTTTGCCTACACCACCGTCAATGCATGCCGGCACATTGCCATGACGGACGGCACCACGTCGTCCGAGGCGGGCCTCAGTTGGGCGCACGGTGTGGTGCGACGTCTGGTGTTTTCGGGCTCACGAACCTTCATTGCCGCCAGCGAGGGCGGCAGGCGGTTGTTTCGCGGCTACGGCATCGACGACGCCCGAATCCATTTTTCACCCTTGTGCGCCAATGAGTCGGTCCCCTGGCGCCTGCCCATCGACCCGGGGCGTGACATCGACCTGCTGTTTTCCGGGCGCCTGGTGCCGATCAAGAACGCAGACTTCGCCATCAAAGTGGCCTCGCAAGTCGCGCAAACACTGGGGCGGCGCGTGCGGATTGCGCTGCTCGGTGATGGCCCGCAAGAGGGTGCGCTTCGGGCGCAGGCCCGCGCCAACGACAGCAATCTGGATGTGGTCTTTGCCGGGCACGTGTCGCAGAGCGACATTCCTGGATGGTTTGCCCGGGCCCGGGTTTTTGTGTTCCCGACACTTTGGGACCCTTGGGGCGTGGTCGCCAATGAAGCCTGCCTGGCCGGCGTGCCGGTGGTGGTGTCGCCCCATGCCGGCGTGGCCGATGAACTGGTGCGCGACGGCATCAATGGCTATGTCTTGCCGCTGGACTTGAGCGCATGGTCTGGCGCCGTGACCCGCCTGCTGACTGACGGCCCGCTGCACCAGCGCATGTCAGTGGCGGCCCGCAAAGCGGTTGAGCCTTACAGCTTCAAGAATGCCGCGGCGGGCATCGTGGACGCAACCCGCCACGCGTTTGGCGGGCTGCCCGAAGCGCCAGTCAGCACGTTTGCGCGCCGGCAACGCGTGGTCTGCGTCCAGCGCCGCCTGACGCATTACCGCGTGCCGCTGTTCAATGCCATGAAGGCCGACCTGGCCATGCGCGGCATCGACTTTGCGGTGTTGCACGGCAACCCCGCACCGAGCGAATTGACCAAAAACGACAGCGGCGAACTGTCTTGGGCACGCTTTGTACCGTGCACCTACTGGGCCGGCGAGCGTATTTGCTGGCAAAACCCAGGCAGGCTGATCAACAGCGCCGACCTGGTGATCTTGACCCAAGAAAACAAGCTGGTCTTCAACTTGCTGGCGATGTTTCGCCAGCGGGCCTACCGGCTGGCGTTCTGGGGGCATGGGCGCAATATGCAGGCCAGCAACCCGCTGTCAATGCGAGAGCGATTCAAAAGCTGGACCACCCAAAAAGTGCAGTGGTGGTTTGCCTACACCGCCCTGTCGGCGCGCACGGTACACGCCGCCGGATTCCCGTCTGACCGGACGACCGATGTACAAAACTCAATCGACACCCAACAGCTGATTGCTGACTGTCAATCCGTCACTGAGGTCGAGATCGCCGCGTTACGCAGGCAACTGGCGCTGGGCGATGGGCCTCTGGGCGTGTTTGTCGGGTCACTTTACCCAGACAAGCGCCTTGATTTTTTGCTGCAGGCGGCCGAGGCATTGGCGCAAGAGCGTCCGAGTTTCCGGCTGATCATCGTCGGCAGCGGCCCGACGCAAGGCGACATCGTGGACGCAGCCCAGCGCCTGCCGTGGCTGCGGTATGTCGGTAGCAAGCTGGGCAGAGACAAAGCCCTGTACCTGCGGGCGGCCGCCCTGATGCTCAACCCCGGCTTGGTCGGCCTGGGCGTCCTGGACGCCTTTGCCGCCGGCCTGCCGATAGTCACAACCGACTGCAATTTGCATTCGCCCGAAATCGCCTACTTGCGCCACGGCGAAAACGGCTTGATGACGGCGGACAACTTGCCCGCGTTCATCGCGGCCTGCACCGACCTGCTGGCCGACCCCGACAAGCGCCAGCAGTTGGCAGCCGCCGCCCGCGCCGATGCGCAGCACTACACGGTGCAGAACATGGCGCGCAGGTTTGGCGATGGGATCGTTGCTGCCTTGGGCAGCGCCTGGCGATGACCCTGCCGGCGCTCGGTCGCGGTACGTTGAGCGACTGGGGTTGTCCGCCCAAACCGTTGCCGACGTCGGTCCTGGATCGGCACAGCATCAGGTTGCGCTTGCCGCGCATGATCTCGCACCTGTGCAGTAGCGTGTCCTGCTGAGCCTGCACCGATACCGCTCGACATCCACTTCTTTGACATTCAAGTAACCCGAGGGGAGGCCGAGAACCATGCAAACGGTATGTCTTCTCCCCTCATTTCCTTCGACTTGCGCGCCTTCGGGCAGCATGACCCGCAGCCGCGGACACCAAGGCGTTCGCTCGTGAGCGCGATCGCTTCGGTCCTGGTCGCTGTGGGTGCGGCCGCTTGCGGCGGCGGCGGTGGCGGCGCTGTGCTGGATGGCATCCCAACCAGCACAGCGGCCACTACGCCGTCGACAGCGCCCGCGTCGTCGGTCGCCGCAGCGAGCGGGTTGGACACCAGCGCCGCCGCCGGCGCCGTGAGCAGCGACACCGCACTGCAGACGCCGACGCCGAGCAACAGCGACGCTGTCGGCACCGCACGGGCGCTGAGCGCCACGGCCAGCCTGGCGTTGGAAGGGGTACCGGAAGCGCCGGGTCCGACCACACCACTGGCCATGCCGGCGGGCGGGCGCGTTTTTCATGTCAATAGCCAGGCCGGCGACGATCGCAACGACGGCAGCGCCGCTACCGCGCCGACAGCCACGGCCAACACCACCGGCCCCTGGAAAAGCCTGGCCCGCGTGATGCAAAGCGACCTGGGCCCCGGCGACACGCTGGTGCTGGCCTGCGGCAGCACCTGGAACGAAACCCTGCGCGTCCCGGCTGACGGCACGGCCACGCGCCCGGTGCTGGTAACGGCGCCGGCCGCGGGCTGCGGCAGCGTGGCCCGGCCCACCATCGACGGCAGCATCACTTTGCCAGCGGCAAGCTGGCGCCTGCAGACCGGCGCCATCTGGGAGGCACGCGTCGACCAACCTGTGCTTGCACTCACCTCCAGCGCTGCGATTTGGCGGGTGGCGCACCACCCCAACCGCGGTTACCGGGCCGAAGTGCCGGCTTCGCCTTATCTCGCGCTGGCCGCCGACGGCCCGAACACCACCACCCTGATGACCGCCGACGACCTGAAACTGCCCGCCGGCGTGCGCCTGCAGGACGGCGCCCGCGTGCGGGTGCGCACCAACGCGTGGTGGATGGACGACGCACGGGTGACCGGGTTCGAGGGCGGCCGCATCAGCCTGGCTTCGGCCACGCGGTACCCGACCCGCGCGGGCGTCGGTTTCTACCTCGTCGGCCAGCGCTGGATGCTGGACAGTGCCAGCGAGTGGTTTCACGACGCCGCCACCGGCAGCCTGGCGGCCTGGATGCCCGGCGCGTCCGCACCCACCGCACCGCTCTATGCCACCGTGCTGCCTGTCGGCGTCGACCTTGCCAACCGCGCGTATGTCGCCCTGGGGGGCATCGGCGTGCGGCGGGTCGGGATGGGGGTTCGCGCCACCTCAAGCACAGCGGTGCAGCTGCGCAGCCTGCTGGTCGAAGACACGGTCGGTGTGGGCATCGAGGCCAGCGCCAGCCAGGCGCTGCTGATCGAGAGCAGCGACCTGATTCGCACCGGGGCCGACGCGGTTCAGGGTGAGTCCCACCTGCAAGCGTCGGCGTCGGACCTGACGCTGCGCAACAGCGTGGTGCGCGACAGTGCCGTGCGCATGGACGGCGAGCTGGCGGCAACGCTGCCCGTGGCCACCTACGCCGCCGTCGCCGCGGGCGTGCGTGCAGTTATCAGCGGCAACCTCATCGTCAACAGCGGCTACATCGGCGTGCGCGTGGGCAGCGACAGCCAAGTGCAGGGCAACTTTGTCTATGGCGCGTGCAGCCAGCTTGACGACTGCGCCGGCATCTACACCTGGTCCAGCCGCAACGTCAGCATCCGCAGCAACACCGTGATCCGCAGCCGCGGCACCACCTATGGCAAGCCGTCAGCCGAGAAGAGCAGCGCCGCCCAGGGCATCTATCTGGACGAATCGACCACCGGCGCGCTGGTAGAGGACAACACCGTGATCGACACCGACCACGGTATCCAGGTGCACGTGTCGCAGGACAGCACACTGCGTGGCAATCGGCTGTACGCCAACCGCCGCAGCCAGATCTGGCTGCAGGCGACACGCAACCGCGATCGCGCCGCCGGCGACGTGTTTGGCATCGTCGTTGAAGACAACCAGATCGCGCCGGTGCTGCCGGGCAGCATCGGCCTGTGGCTGCAGACCGCATTCAGCAGCACCCAGGGCTTCGGCAGCTTTGACCGTAACCGTTACTACGACCGTGTCGTGCCAGCGGTCGCCGTCGTCAGCACCGCCACCGGCTCACGGCCGTACACCGTGGCGCAATGGCGCGCGGCGCGGGATGTGGGCTCGGTTCTGCCACTCGACACCAACAGCACCGCCGTCAGCCTGACCCCCTACGCCAGCGTCGCGCCGTCGGGGGCCAACCTGGTGCCCAACGGCAGCCTGTTGGCCGGCATGGCGGGGTGGAGCCACTGGAACGAGACCGCACCCAGCGGGCAACTGCTGCTGCAGGCCTGCGACAGCGGGCCCTGCTTGCGTTACCAGGCCGGCGGGTCCAGCGGGCTGGTCAGCTCGCCCAACTTCAGTGTCGTGGCGGGTCAGTGGTACCGCATCAGCATCGACCTGGCAGCCGACCAGGACGCGCAGCCGGTGCAGGTGGTGCTGCGCCGCGGTGGCGGCGGCACCAACGGCTACGAAGCACTGTCCACGGCCGACACCGTCACCTTCATGGCCGGGCGCTCGATGGCGCGGTACGCCGTGGTGGTGCAGGCGACCAAGACCGTCAACGCCCGCGACCCGGCTACGGGCGACAACGGCGCGCGGCTGGACGTGCAGGGCCTGCTGTCCGGCGCGTCAGTCAAGCTGGCCAATGTCGAGGTGGTGCCTGTGCAGCCGCTGCCGGCAGCGTTCACCACGGCCGCCGTGGTCAATGCCGGGGCCATATCGGGGCAAGTGGCATGCCCGCTTGCGCTGCAACAGGCCGGGATGTGCGCTGCGGCCGTGGCGCTGAGTGGCCAAAGCGCGCTGGCCTGGCCCGTCAGCCTGGCCCCACGCAGCGCGATGCTGCTGTTTGTGCAGCCCACCAGCCTGCTGGACACCGACATGGACGGCATACCAGACAGCCTCGACACCTGCCCCGCCACGCCCGCAGGGCAGGTGGTGAACGCCGCCGGCTGCAGCCTGGGGCAGCGCTGACCCTGACGCAGGGCAGATCAGGTCTCGGGCACCGGACAACGGCCAACTGCAAACCTGCGTTCGATCACACGGGTTGGGACATGGGCAGCTGAAAACTGATCGCCCCTCAAAAGGGGCCTGATGATGCTGTGGCCATTGTTTGCCGGGTTGGTGACCGGGCCTACCGCGGAAGGTCAGCGCGAGAAATCTAAGCCGCCCTGCACCTTGGCCTGATCGTAGATATCGAGCAACTGCGCCAGGTTGCGCTGCGGTGTGTACAGCGCCTGGTACCGCGCACGCGCAGCTGCGCCCATGCGGCCCATCTCCGCCGGGTGATCCAGCGCCCAGCGCATCTTGGCGGTCCAATCGGCCGCGTCGCCCGCCTCGGCCAGCAAGCCGGTCACGCCGTCCTGCACCAAGTCGGCCAACGCACCCAGCCGCGAGGCGATCACGGGCAGACCTGCCGCATAGGCCTCGACCAAGGTGCGCGGAAAGTTCTCGAACCACAGACTGGGCATCACCAGGGCCAGCGACCGGCCCATTGCCTCGGCCACCGCCACCGGCGCCAACCCGCCAAGGGCTCGCAAACCGGGCGCCTGACGCACTTGATCGGCCAGAGGACCCGTGCCAGCCACTGCGACGCTGCCCGCGGGCAGGCCGGCGGCAGATTCGGCCAGCAAGCTGAGGCCCTTTTCAGGCGCGAGCCTGCCGACGAACAGCAGCCCGCTGCGCGGCGTGCCTGCTGCGCCAGCCGGGCCCCCCGCCGCTGGCGGACTGTCGACGAAGTTAGGCTTGACGACGATGCGCTCGGCCGGCAGCCCGCCGCGCACAAACTCGTCGCGGCAGAAGTCGTTCAGCGCCACATAGCGCTGCACCTTGCGCTGCCAGGTGCCCAGCCCGCGGTGCAGCACCAGCATGCCCGCCAGCACCGCCGATTGCGCGCGCGATCCGCGGTAGCAGCCATGCCGCACGGCAGGCAGCGGCACACGGCCCACGCAGTCGCGGCAGACACGCCCATCGCGCAGCAGCATGGCCTGCGGGCACATCAGCCGGAAGTTGTGCAGCGTCTGCACCACCGGCACGCGTGCCGACGCCGCGGCCCAGTACAGCGAAGGCGATATCAGAGGGAAGGTGTTGTGCACGTGCAGCACGTCGGCGGGCCACGCGGCCAGCAGCGCGCCCAGATCAGACGCTGTGTGGCGCGACCACAGCGTGCCGGCCGCCGCACGGACCGCGCCGATACCAGGCAGTTCGTCGTTGTGCCGCCGGTACTCGCGTACCTCGTGGCCGGCGGCACGCAGCAGCGCGACCTCAGAGTCGACAACCGCGTCTTCGCCCCCGCGCTGTTGGTAGGCGTTGTGGGCGACTAGGATCTTCATCGAGCGGTGCCAGCGTCAGCGCTGGTAGCGGACCCAAAGCGAGTTGCCCAGCAATTGCGCCGTGCCAGCAGCGGCTACCCAGTGCGGCAGGCGTTTCGGCAGTGCGGCAAAGGCGACAGCGGCCTCTGCCACCTGGCGCACCCGGCCGCGCGGGCGTGATCGCACGCGGTTGGCCAGACTGCCGGCTTTCTGGGCGCGCCGCATGTGCGCGTACACCAGGTCGCCGCGCATGAACGTGGGCCAGCTGAAAGGCTCGCGCTCACAGCGGTCCAGCCGCCAGCCTGCCAGGTCGGCCAAGCGTTGCAATGACGCAGGCGTCCACTGCGAAATGTGGTTGGGGGGCATGTCGCACAGCGACCCATGGGCCTCGTTGAACGCGGTCCGGTCCCGGTTGGGCACTGCCACGAAGATCGATGCGCCGGGCATTGTCAGTTCGGTCAGGCGCGCCACCACCGCATGCAGGTCGTCCATGTGTTCGAGCACCTGGAACAGGAAAGCAGCGGCAAGCTGCCCGCGCCAAGGGTCGAGCTCAGCACTGCGCACATCGCAGGGCATGGCCCGGAAGCCCTTGGCCACCAGCTGCGCGCGGCCGGCATCGCTGTACTCCAGCGCAATCACCCGATCCGGCGACACATGCGCAGGTGCAAGCTGGCCCAGAAAGTAGCCAAAGCCCGACCCAATCTCCAGCACCGGGCCGGCCTGCAGCGGCGCGGTGCGCAACGAATCCAGCGTGCGCAGAAACTCCCAGCGCTGCGCCGGGTAGCTGGCGTACGGGTAGGCCAGGTTGTAGAAGCGCCCGTCGCCAGCGACGAAGGGCCACGCGTAGGTCAGCGCGCAAGACCGGCACGCGTACATGCGGCAGTCGCGGCGCGACCACAGCGTTGCGATCTGGTCCGTCAGTTCGGCGTTGCGCTGCGGGTACTCCTCGGCCAGCACAAAGTGCTGCGCCGCTTCTGCGGCCGAGTAGCTGACCTCGGACAAGGCTTGCGCCGGCTGCGTGCACAGCGGGCACTGGGGTGACGCAGACAGGTTCAAGTCGTTCTCCACAAGACAGGGACGGCTGATCGGCGGCGCATTGCGCGCAGCATGAACAAGGCGTGACCGCCTGCGCCCGGCCCGGCACGGCTAGTTTGCAGTCGCATGGGTTCCCGGTACAGCCAGCGCATCGGCCAGCAGCCTATTGAGCAGCAAGGCGTCGGCATCCGCAACGGGCACAGCCTGAAGATCACGCAGCCGTTCCCGCCGCAGGGTTGAGACCACCACCGTCCCGCCTGCGCCCACTTGCTGCAAGGCCGCGGCTAGCAGCAACCCACCGCGTTCGTTGGGGTCGTGAAGCCGACGACGCAATGAATCGCTGCCCGCCCGCGCCAGCGCCGCTGTGAAGGCCGGCGCGAGTACGAGGCCCAGCCCCATCCGCAGGGCGCGGTGCGTGCTTAGCCGCACGCCGGGGCGGCGCAATGCCGGCGTGAAGGCACCCCAGTAGTGATCGCACTGCACCCAGCGCATGCGCTCCGGCCAGCGGGCGTGGCAGGCCAGGCTCTGCGCCACACCGGTCCCGGTGCCCAGCGCACGCACGCGACCTTCGGCGACAAAGCGGTCCAGCAGCGTGCCCAGCGTTGGCGTCAACGCGTCCGCCAAAGCCTCGTGCAGCAGCAGCACGTCGAGGTGGTCGGTACCCAAGCGGCGCAGGCTCTTGGCCAGTGACTGCTCGACGTCAGCAACCGCAAAGCGCGCCTCGGGCGACGCCGACGCCCGCGCCTGGCTTGCGGCCCGTGACCACAGGCCGGGCAGCGCACGCTTTAGCGGCAGCGCCAGCCGGCGCAGCGCGCGCAGCGGCCCGGCCGCCCTGGGGTGCGCGATACCCACCTTGCTGACCAAGGTGACCTCGCTGCGGCACGGTGCCAACACCTCGCCCAGGATGCGCTCTGACTGCCCTGCACCGTAAGGCGGCGCGGTGTCAAAGTGCCGGAAGCCGGCTTTCAGGGCCGCCTCGACCAGCCGAACGCTGTCGTGCCAGCCGAGCTCGGTGCCCAGGCTGGCGCAGCCAAAGGCCAGCACGGCTGGCTGCGCGGCACCCAAGGTGGGGTCTGCACTCATCGCGCCGCCGCCAGGTGTGCGGCCAGCCGCTGGCCCAGCGCCATGGCGGTGAAGGTCGGGTTGGCGTGCCCCGTACTCGGGAACGCAGCCGCTCCGGCCACAAACAGGTTGTCGGTGCCGTGGACGCGCAGGTTCGGGTCGACAACGCCCTCTGACGGACTGGCGGCCATGCGTGCAGTGCCCATCTGGTGAACGCTGTCGCGCACCTGTGAAAGCACCGCAGGCGACAGCGATTCAAGCCCAGGCACCAGCGTCAGCTGCGCCAGGCCCCGCGCCCGCAGCCGTTCGTCGATGGCCCGCGCAAAGCGCCGCATCGATGCAATCTCGCGGCCATCGATCTGCCAGTCCACCGCCAGCCGTTGCAGGCCCAGCGCATCGCGCTGCGGCCCCAGCAACACGCGGCTGCGCGGGCACGGTAACTGCTCGCAGTACACAGTCAGCCCCACCTCGGCGTCGTGCGGCTTGAACGACCGCCGGTCGCGAAAGTAGCGCAGCGCCAGCGGCCCCGCCGCTTTCAGTGCCGCCGCCAGATGGCGCGGCAACTGGCCCCAGGGCACCTCACCGCTGCCTTCGCGCAGCGAACGCAGGAACAGCTTCAGGTAATCCAGGTGCTCGGTGAACCGGGTGCGGTAATAAAACTCTCCCGCAATGTCCACCAGCCCCTCGTTGCGCTGCACTTCGGGTGTCAGCCGGATCTTGGGGTGG
The DNA here is from genome assembly GCA_031394235.1 of Betaproteobacteria bacterium. GTDB lineage: Bacteria > Pseudomonadota > Gammaproteobacteria > Burkholderiales > Burkholderiaceae_C > Pseudaquabacterium. The sequence continues at coordinate 16,274 of JANMXG010000403.1, read as the reverse complement.
TACATGCGACCGCCCAGATAGACGTTGTCGAACAGGTCGTGGAACGCGCGGTGGTTCAGCACCTCGACATCAGCGGCGTGGCAATCGAGATGGTCGATGAGCGGCACACCCAGCCAAGGGTTTCCTTCCCACGGCCCGGTTCGCCCGTCGGCCAAAGGGTGCAGCAGCAGGCGCACGATCTCTAGCGTGCCATTGGCCAGTACCGTGCGGCGCGGACGCACCACCACCTGTGCGCCGCGCAGGCTGCGCACATGCACCGCCGCGACCGACTGCCGGGCAACGTCCATTTCCAGCGCAACCGCGTTGGCGTGCAACATCACCCGCGGGCCGCGGGCCGCGCGCAGTTCGGTGCCGAACAAGTTCGCCAGATTGCGCGTGCGCAGCCAGCGCGAAGCGATCAACTCAATGTCAGGGCCCAGTACAGAAGCGTCGATGCCGGCGCGCCGCCAGACCTCGCGGTCCTGCATCTCCAGCCCGTCCAGACCCAGCAGCGTCCAGGTGCGAGCGTGCCAATGTTCAAGCTCTGCCGCAGCCATCGGCCAGGCCGCGTGGCCGGCCCAGGGCCGTGGCCCGGTAACGAACGGATCGAACGGCAGCAACTGGCCACCCCAGTACAGCGTGGTGCCCCCCAGCACCCGGTATCGGCCGACGCCAATGTTTTGGAAAGGCTGGCCGATCGATTCACCGGCCTGCAAGGCCTGGCTGTCAGGCTCCAGCCCCGCGCCGCCGCCTTCAAGCAGCAACACATCGGCGCCGGCGCGGGCTAGCGCTGTGGCCAGCGTGATGCCCAATGCCCCGCCGCCGACGATGCACACATCCGGGGTCAGGTTGGCTGCGGGGCCTGTCTGCTTGTCAAGATCGACGATCACGGCTGGCGGCCTGTGCCCGTCAGGGCCTCGCGTTCGGTCGCACGACTCACTGGCGGCGCCCCGTAAATCGGCAAGTCATAGGACGTGAGGGCGAGCAGCCGCCCCGCCCCGCGCACCGATATGAGAACCAGGGGTACTGCGCGGCGCCGCACAACCGGCCAGGCCACCAAGCTGACCAAGCCGAAACCGATCGCCATCGACAAGCCCACCAGCGCCAGTGCAGCCACGCGCAGCGCGCCGCTGCGCTGGTATACCCCGCGCCAATGAACCGTGGCAAAAGTAAGGCTGCGCCGCACGTAGAAGCGGATGGTCAACCGCTCTGGACCCAACGACTCCCAGCAGACGGCCTCGGCACTCCACACCACAAGCGCGCCCTGGTCGCGCATCCAGTTGAACAGCTCGCCGTCCTCGCCGCCGGTGTGGGTCAGTCTGGGGTCGAAAGGGCGCGCGGCACGCACGCCGAACGCACTGCGGCGGATGAGGGCATTGCCGGCACCGCCCATCCCTCTGGGCACCGCCTGCCCGGTGAGCAGATCGTCGAGGTGGCTGCGTTCGTTCAGCTGGCGCAACCAGCCCGGTAGACCGGCATCGAGCGTCACGCGGGTCGGGCCCAACACAACATCGGCCTTGAACTGCACCGCCGCCAGCAGCAGCCGCTCCAGCCAATCGGGCGAAGCGACCTCGTCGTCGTCAATGAAGGCCAGCATCCCCGCACGAGACTCAGCCACCGCCCTGTTTCTCGCGTGCGAAACGCCCGGCTTTTCCTCAACCACATAACGAACCGTCGAGTCGGGGTGTTCTTGGGAAAACTGGTGCACCACGGATTCAGCAGATCCTGCCGGATCGTTATCAACAACAACGATCTCGATACGGTCCGCAGCAACTGACTGTGTTGCGAGACTGAGCAGGAGTTTCGCGAGGCGTTGCACGCGATGGAACGTGCAGACGCAGACGGACATCTCTGGTGTCGCACCCGCGATGGCTGCGTCGTGATTCACACGCCCGCCCATTGCCGCCCCGCCCGCACGACATAACGCAGCGCAAACTCTGGCCAATAACGCAGGGGCGCATGATTGAACCGCGCGCGGAAGTCTTCATTGAAGCTGGCCCACGCAAACTTGTGCGAAGCACTGGCGGGGTGGACGCGAAACGCGGCCAGGGGTTCGCTGAGCTGCGACAGCTTCAAGTGGGGTTGGATACGTAACCAGAATTCGTAGTCCATGGCCAGTCGATAGTCTTCTCTGAAGCCGCCGAAGCGCTGGAACACGGCCCGGCGGACAAAGGTCGCAGGATGAGGAACAAGATTTCGACGCAGCAGTCTGGCTGTGTCGATGGGCGGCACCACGAATGATTCCGGCACCTGCCGGCCGTCAACGTCGGAGACGATGCGCCCAAACAGCCAGTCACTGCCGTCCTGGTCCATGCGCTGCTTGACGGTGGCCAGCACGTCCGGGTGCAGGTAGTAGTCGTCGCTGTGCAGGTGGGCGACGATCTCGCCACGCGCCGCCGAAATGCCGGCGTTCATGGCCTTGGCAATGCCGCCGCGCACGCCGGTGATGATGCGCACATTACCCGGTTGGCGCTGAAGCAATTCGAGCGTGCCGTCGTCAGAGTCGCCGTCGACGAAGACCTGTTCAAAACTGACGCCGCGTTGCTCTTGCACCGAACGCAAGGTATCGGGTAGCGTGGCCAGACTGTTGCGGGTGCAGGTGACGACAGTGAAATCCACAATTGCTGACATCACGCTCCTGAAAGAGCAGTCTGGTAGGACCGCAGTGTTTGAATCGCGGTCTGGCGCCAAGTAAAAGTTGCGGCCCTCGCACGGCCCATACGTATCAATTCGGCATGGCGTGCACTGTCATCGACAACGCGCCCGATTGCTGCCGCAAGTGCCAAGTCAGCATCCTTTGCATTGACGTCGAAATACTCCGCCGCAGGCCCGGCGACTTCCGGCAATGAGCTGACGCCAGCGCTGACCACCGGGCAGCCGGCCGCCATGGCCTCCAACAGTGGCATCCCGAAGCCCTCGTAGCACGAAGGGCACACAAAGCAGGCTGCGGAGCGATACGTCGCGGTCAAGGCGGCATCGTCGCCAACGACATGCAAAACCGCATCGACCTCTAGCCCGAGTCCGGCAATTTCTTCGCGTTCGCTTCTCGTGATCGGCCCGCCCCCGAAGGCGGCGATGCGGAATCGTGATCTGAGGGCCGGTGAGCCGGCCACCGCACGCAGCAGCGTCGAGAAATTCTTGTAGCCCCCCCGGCCTCCCACAAAAAGCAGGTAAGGCAATCCGTCTGGCAGGTGCGGCGGACCTGTATCCACCACGTAGCTTAGCGCGGCGACACCGTGGTGCACGACACTGGTCCGCTCAATAGGGACGCGAAGCAGCCGACACAAATCCTGTCTCGTATTCTCGGACACGCAAATGACATGGTCAGCTGCCAAGACCGCAGCACGCTTGAGTTCACGGGTGGGATCGTCGGGCCTGAAGCTGTCCGGAAACAGTTCGTGGATCATGTCGTGTACGGTTACCACGAGGCGGGTAGCGCCAAACGGACGTCGACGCCGCAGATAGTAGGTGGCATGCAAGATGTTGCACCTACGCACAGCCAGCTGTGGTTCGCTCATTAGCTCGCTCAGGGTTCGCCTTATGTTCTGCCGCCACGTTGGCACGCACCACGAAGGACTCGAAGTCGTCTCACCAGCAGACGCAAGGAGCGCGTTGATATGAAGTGGCGCAACGATACCTGCCCTAACTCCCGGCAGCCGCCCCAGCGCAGTTGTCAACTCGACCACATAGCGACTTATGCCACCGTACCGCTGTAGGCCGAAAATTTGTCCGTCAAACAGTATGTTCACGAGTGCGTCTTCCGCATGACCTGCCTCGCAAACTCTGTTTTGGCAAACTCGTGATCACGCAGGGTAAGCCCAAGATCGCGCCGACACGGTCGAACCCGCAACGCCATCCAGCGCGCCAACACAGGCTTACCCAAGCCACCGAATTGCGGTTGAGGGATGTCTTCGCTGACCAACAAGATACGCACGGTCTATCTTTTATCAACAGCCTACAAATACCGCCGTGTTGTAAAGCGCGCCACCGACGGATGCGGACGCAGTATTCGCAACGGAGCAAGTAGCACGCCCTGAGGTGGGCTCATAAAAACTGACGATCCTCACCACGGGCTTTGCCCCGCCAAAGCAGTAAGCCCACCCCAATTACCCAAAGCCCAAATAGACAGCATTACGGTCGAAGCCTCAGTTTAGTGAGCAAACGCGGTGCGAGTACTTCGCGCAGACGCTGCCTGTGCTCAGGCAACAGCACCACAGCCCAGCCCAGAAACCCCAGAAGCATGAGCAGCAAAAGTAGCGCAACCACGAAATGCCAGAAGAGCATTACCGGCTCGCGCCAACGCCAAGCGACCAAAGCGCTGCCGAGAGCAAGCACGATGAGATTGAACCCATAGACCTTGCCTGCAACCTCCCCGAGGGTCCATGGAAGCGACCGCCAATGGACAAATACCAGAAATCCGGTCACGAAAACAAGGGAGACAACAAACTGCGACAACGCAACTTCGACAATTCCGCCCCACTGAAGCACCCACCACGCTGCGAGCACGCCGGCGCCCACACGCAGCACCGCCGCAGCACCGGTAATGTGTGGCCGACCCAGACCGTCGTTGACCAACGACGGCACATTGGACAGGGACTCGATGAACAGGCCATACGCGACCGTGATCAAAATCAACACCGCCCTGCCGTCCGGCGCGGCGTGAAGCCAGTAGGTCAATAACTCTCGCGCAAAGACTGCCAGGGTCAAGCAGAGGCCGATATTGAGAAACGTGATGTACCGGCTGACGAAAATAAAAGTCGCCTTCAGCGTAGCCCGGTCGCCACGCGCATCCAATTGGCTGGTCAGCGGGAAAATCGCCTGCATCAAGCGTTGGACGAGAGCGAACACCCGACTGACCAGGGTGTAGGGCACGACGTAGGTGGCCAAGGCAGACATCGATTGCTGCGCGCCAATCAACAGCTTGTCGGCATTCAGATAGGTGACCGAAGCCAGCCGCTGCAAGTAGCTGAACGCGCTGAACGAGGCGACTTTGCGGGTTGTGGCCCGGTCGGGGCGCCGTAACCTCAGCCCCGGCAACAAGCGATGCACTGCCACCAGCAAAGCAGCGCAGTGGCAGATGTTGAGCACCAGCCGAATGATGACAATGGCCGTCAGGCCGCCCCCGCCCAGCACCACGGCAATGGTGGCCAACGGGACCAACGTGCCGAACAGCGCGTCGAACTTCCCCGACAGGTCGAAGCGGCCCAACGCCTGCGGGATGCTTTGCAAGAACAATTGCAGCTGCCCGAAGAAAAACGCCAGCGCCGAGACCTGAAGCGCGCCCACTGCATCGTCGCGCCAGGCCAGCGGGATTTTGAAGGCGCTATCGACCAGCCAACCCGCGCCCATAAACAATGCAGCCGCACCGGCCAGCCCAATACCCATGTAGATCAGCAGGCCAAACGACACAACGCGGCCGATCTCGTCATGCTCGCCACGCGCTTGGTGTTCGGCCACGTACTTGACGGTGCCGGCAGTGGCGTTGACATCGATGATGCCGAAATAGCCGACGATGGACGTGATCAGGACCAGGGCGCCGTAGGCGTCAGGGCCCATCCGGTGCAGGATGATCGGGATCGTGACGAAAAGCGCTACAGCCGGCAACAGGCCGCCGACGAAATGGAAAGCAGCGTTGCGTAGGAAACTCACGCCGCAGCCTTGATCGCTTCTGCGTACAGAGAGTCCGGCTTGCGCGGAGGGGCTGCCTCGGCGGGTGCATCGAGTGCGACCGACGCGAACCCTGGAAGCCGGCTTTCGCGGGGCCCGACGACCCGGATGTCAGCGAACCCATGCCGCTGCAACAGCGCGGCAACGGCGTGCTCGTCGCGCATGACACGGTGAACTTCGCCAGAGTGGCGAAAGAGCCCTGTCGCCAGCGCTAGTCGCCTATCGGCCCCACCGATGATGCCCAGCCTGCGCGCTGCCATTCGCTGTCGGGGTCGCTGCAGCCGTGTGGCCCAAGCAGGGCGGGTTTGAACTGCTCGGACAGCACCGACCAGGTTCGCCGCACTCAGGTAGAGATCGGCTTCGGCGGTTGTCAGGCGATCCAGAACAGGGGCGCTGCAGCACGCGTTAGCCGCATTGGCAGCCAGCGGCAGGCCGTGCCGCAGGTCGCACGCCCCCACAAGCGGGTGGCGCGGCACCAAATCCAGATCGAGCCAGTCGGGGTGGGCAACAGCGCCACAGCCGATGTTCAGCAGCATCACTGTCCTTTAACCAACGCCCAGCGGGCGACGGTGATTGCGCGTCGACAGTGTGTTCGGCGCCCGCTCCCAAATCGCCCGTGCCAGCGCCCATTGCACAGCGGCCACCAGACAGGGCAACCCCAGGCAAAGGGCCAACAACTGCATCGTACGCACTTGCCCGATGGGTGTGCCAAACAAGAAGTCGGGTGTCATGAACAACAAGCCAGCCACGCCGGCAATGACCAATGCGCGCGCTTCCGCCGTGCTGGAAGTGGCAACACTGCACGCTTGCCTCGCAAAGGCCCACAGCAACCCGCCGGTCAAGAACAAGCCCACCAGTCCAGCTTTCATGGTCAGGTGCAACACACCGCTGTGGAGAAAGCTGCCCGCCGAAGCAACCTGCCACGGTATGAGCTTGCTCGATGCGTACTTGCCCCAACTGCCGATGCCCACGATGGGCGAATTGGCAAAAGCTTCCCAGGCCAGACGAAGCTCGAGCACGCGCGTGCCTTGGGCGCCCGATCCAGACGACACCAGGTCAAAGAAAAATTTGTCCAACGGATTGGCTCCAGCACGCCAATTCAGGCGCTGCCCAATCACGATGCTCAGCCCCACCAACGCCACTGGTACGCCCACCATCAAAACCGGCACACGCCACCGGGATTGCATGCGAAAAAAGAAATAGATCATCACCAGGACCAAACCGCCCCAGGCCGTGCGCCGGTACGACAACATGATGCAGGCCAGCGATGCCAACACGGTGACTGCGTAAATCCTGTCCCACGGCGCAGAGCGCGTGTCGCTGCGCTTGACGAGCAGCAGAGAAAGTGCTGCAGCCATGCCCAACATGCACACCAAGCTGTCAGCAATGTCGAAGTAGGTCAGCCGAATATTCAGCTTCTCCGCAGTGGCATAGATGTTTGCCGGGTCGCCGCCAAAGAACGCCCAGCGCCCCAAGCCGAAACCGGCCTTGGCCAGCGCCGCCAACACCAGCAGCCGCGCCAGCATCGCCAACGACACCGGTCTGCGGCTTGCGCCAGCCCACAACATCAACAGCACCAGGGGCGCCATCCACACCACGCCCACAAAACCGCTCGCGCTGAGCGCGTCGGCGATCTCGACACCGTTCAGCGCCCCCACCACCACATGCGCGATCAACAGACCCAGCCACGCCAGCAACCAGCTCAGCACGGCAGGCATCGGCGGTGAAATCTCATGGCTGAAGGCCCGGCCAAGCCACGTCCACGCGAGGACGAGCAATAAACCCCAGTACAGCAGCGGGAAGAAGACTTGCCCAGTACCACGCCCGTACACAGGGTTGGAACTTGCAATTTCCAGCGAACCGTAGCTGGACTGGGCGAACACAAAGAAGATGGAGAGGTACAGCAGTAGCGGCACGATGGGCCGGCCAATGACCGCGCCACCGAACGCGGCAATGCCCACCGCTGCGCCCAAGGCCATCAGGAAAGGGATGCTGAAGAAAAGGACTTGCAGTGGATCCATGGCGGGTACCGGTCAATCGGCCAGGTGGTGTGACGGTGACGCGTCGTACAACACGGTTGACGTGGGCTCAGTCACGCTGAAACTCAAGCGCCCACTGCGCCGACGATACGGTCGCGCACTGATACGGGCATGGCGCTGATCATTTGGCTGATAAAGGTGCCGTGCAACTGGTAACCCAGCACCGAGTTGGCTTCAATGTTAGAAACCCGCACGAGCATGCCGTCTGGGATGACACCGCGCGTGCTGTAGCTGAGTTGAGCCAGCTTCTGTTCAGTGCCGCTCAGTGCCGTACGGTCGCCGACCGTAACCCAGTAGCTGATGGGCTCGACCCGCCCACCTGCCTTTGCTACGAGCTGCCGCACCCGCAGCGGGTGCGCAGGCGTGTCAACCACGCCGGTCTGGCTGGCGACGATCTGGAAACCCTGTGCCGGGTAACACACTTCGGGGCGGTGAGCGCGCGTTGCGTCGCTCTGGTCACCGCCATAGGCCACCGACAGCATGATGCGCTGGCCCTGGTTGTTGATGTAGGTGCGGCTCAGTGTCTGGCTGTAGATCGTGGCCAGAAACTGCTGCATGTCGGGAGACACCAGTTGCACAGGCAGCGACGTGTCCACCTTCCACACCCCAAAGGCCGCCGGGAACAACTGCTCAAGATCGACCTTGGGCCGGGTATCGGCCAGGCGGATGTGGGGGCGCCAGGCTTGCGCGCCGGCATAGGCCAGCATCATCAACAGCAGCACCAGAAATGCCTTGATGCGCACCGATGTCATGCCGCCCCCTTGGCCTTGGAGAAAAACAACCCCAGCAACCTGTCCAGCACCAGCATCAAAGCCAACGCCACCATGAACAACACCATGCCCGCAAAGCCGTGCACAAAACCCTGACCCGCCTCATCGCCAAAGTGGTACGTGACCAACACCAAAATCATCACCCGCACGATGTTGGCGGCAAACGCAGTGGGCACCAGCAGCAGCGCCAGCGTGATGTTGCGGGCGGCCGAGGTGTACTTCATCAGGTTCATGTACAGCATGCCCAGCGCCTCCAGCGTGAACATGCTGTTCAGGCCGGCGCAGGCATCGGCCACCAGCAATTGGTAGGGCCCCACCGTCATGATCACGCCCGACCGGCCCACCGGGTAGCCCATTTGGTAAAGCAGGCTGCTGGCAACGGCCGACACGGCGGACTTGAGTGGCGACGTGACGGCAGCCACCAGCGCCTCGGGCAGCGGGATCATGAAGACCATGAAAAACAGCGGGAACCACACCACGCGCAGCGCCCGCCAGCCGCGAAACAGCAGCATCAGACCGATCAGCAGAATGATCTGCGCGCTGATCTCGAACATGATGATGTCTTGCGAGTTGCCCAGCGCGTACCAGACCAACGCAAACACCACGATCGGCCAGCCCAGCCAGGGCAGGGGCTGGGCGGGCACGGCGGCCAGGTCATGCCGCTTGATGTAGAGCAGCCACAGGCTGACCGCCAGGATGATCGGGCCGTGGCCTTGCTCGTCAGTGGCCCAGATGGTGCGGGCCAGGTCCAGGTAGGCGGGGATGTAGAGCAAGCCGATGCCGGCAGCCAGCAAGCCGGCCACCACCCAGTCGAAACCTTGCGGCAGCAGGGGCAGACGGCGTGCCGGTGCGCCAGCGGGCGGGGTGGGCGGGGTGGGCGGCAAGGTGATCACTTCAGGGCGGGGTGGGTCAAGGCGACTTCTAGACGTTGGTCAGTGGGCGCAAGTTACACCGGTGGCGTTTCAGCTTTGCGTCAATCAGCGATCTGGTGGTGTGCCCGCCGGGCAAATACGGCATCCGGGCGGCCTTCACTGGCCATTGGCTTTGTGCCGTCGGGGTTGAGGTTGGGGTTGACCCACCAGCCTGGGGCGCGCAAGCCGTCGAACAATGCCGTTGTCCTGCGCTGAAGGCCAGGCGCCGGACCCGAGGCGGGTACTGAAATCCGGATGTCGAATGCTGTTGTTTTGTCATGCTCCAGCCGATCGGCCGACAGACGCAATGCAAGAACCGATGCCATTGAAACTGCGGGGTCAGGGGCCTGGCGGTATGCCCAAACACCAGGCCGCTCCGTCAGGTCGGCCCGCCATCGGCCTGCGTGGTCGCGTTTGCAGCCACGGCTGATGCGCAAGAGCGATCTCTTGCGCATGACCCGGCTGCAGTCAGAACTCGTTGTACACCACACCCACCACCTTGGCCGGGGTTTCCGACAGGTTGGCCACCAGGTCTTGCAATGCCGCCACGCGGGCCTTGTTTTGACGGGCCACCACCAGCGCTGCGCCGCAGCGGGCGGCGATGACGGCGCTGTCGCTGCCGTAGACGGCGGCGGGGGTATCCACCACCACGTGGTCGAACTTGGACAGCAGCTCGCGCACCAGCAGGCCAAACGCGGGGCGCTCGACCAGCTCCAGCGGGTTGGGCGGGGTGATGCCCACTGGCAGCACAAACAGGCTGGCCACGCCGGGCACTTGCTGGATCACCTTGGACTCAGCCCGGCCGCTGAGGATGCCGGACAGGCCGGCGTTGTTGTCGATGCCAAACACGGCGTGCTGGCGCGGGCCGCGCATGTCGGCGTCCACCAGCAGCGTGCGGCCGCCCAGTTGGGCCAGGGTGATGGCCAGGTTGGCGGCAAAAAATGTCTTGCCGTCGCCGCTGTCAGGGCTGACCACGGCGATGGCGCGGCGGTCTTGGCCCTCATTGAACAGCCGCATCATGATCTGGCTGCGGATGGCGCGAAAGCTCTCGGCCTGCACGCCAAAAGGCAGGTTCAGCGCCACCAACTCGGGGTTGGCCTTGCGCTGGCCTTCTGCCGCGTACGGGTAGTGAAACTGCTGGCTCAGCGCAAACAGCACGTCGTCGGTGCTGGCAAAACCCAGTGCGATCGCGGCCTCGCCGAAGCGGATGCCTTTTTCGCGCTGGTGACGCAGGATCTTCTCGACCTGCTCGGCGGTCAGGTTGCGGGTTTCGGCAATGATGGACCCGATGGACCGGTCGGCCACGGCGGGGCCGGCGTCTGCTGTGGCCGCGCAGCCCATGTCATGCAGGTTGGAGTCTTGGAATTTGGCCATCACACGCTCTGGTTGGGTGCCGCGAGGCTGAGCGCACGTTGCGCCATGGGCAAGGATCGGTTGCCCGCATGGAAGCGCTTGGTGCCGGGCTTGGGCAGCGTGCCCAGCACCGGCAGGCCCAGCGCGGCCACGATGTCGTCGGGGGCGCGCACGCGGCGGTCAGACAGTTCGCGCAACAACGCGAAGCCGACAGCGAGCAGCACGCCCAAGAAAACCGACAACAAACTGTTGAGCAGCACCTTGGGCGATGAGGGTTCAGCCGGCGGCTGAGCCGTGGTCAGGACGTTTGCAAAGCTCTGGGTGGACTGCGCCTCCAGACCGGTCTGGGTCAGACGGGCCATCAGGGTGTCGAAGGTGCGCTGGGCGGACTCGACTTCACGCACCAGCACCTGGCCTTCGTCGCGCACGGCCTTCATCTTCAACACCTTGGTGCGCTGCTCGTCCAGCGACCGCTTGACCTGCGCCTCGCGCTGCTTGTTGATGGTGTTGTTGATGGTGACACCGCCGGTCACGCGCTTGATCTCGGCGTCGATGCGGGTGCGCAGCTCGGCGATGTTGGCCTTGGCCTCGACCACCTGGGGGTGGTTTTCGCCCAGCTTGGCATTGAGTTCTTGCAGCCGGGCCTCGTTGCGGGTGAGGTCGGCCTTCAGGCCAGCGATCAGCGGGTTGTTCAGCACCTCCTGAATGCGGTCGGACTGGTTGCCTTGGGCCTGGGTCTGGCGGCTGCCTGACTCTGAGGAGATGGCCTGGATCTGCACCACTTGGCTGGACAACTCATTGAGGCGCGCGTTTTCAACGTCCAGCCGCTCATCGGTGGCGATGATGCCCTTTTGCTGCTGGAAGGCAGACACCTTGCTCTGGGCTTTCTCGAGCGCCTCCCGCGCGTCTTTGCTTTGCGCGGTGAAGAAGGTCGAGAACTGCTTGGCTGGGTCAACCCGCAGTTCCAGCGTGGTGGCGATGTAGGCGTTGGCAAAGGCATTGGCCAGGGCGGCGGCAAAGCGCGGGTCGGGCGCCTTGTAGGCGATCTGGATCACATTGCTCTCGCGCGAGGGCTTGACGTCCAGCTTTTTCTGCAACAAGTCCACCAGCCATTGCTCGATGGTGCCCTTGCCGTCGGCGTCGGTCTGCCACTGTTCGCGGATGTTGGGGTTGTCCAGCAATTTGAGGTCGCGGATCACGCGCAGGGCCACACGGTCGCTGGTCAGGATGTCGACCTGCGTAGCCATGAAGCCCGGCATCGCCATCGTGGGGTTCAGCATCGCCGACACCGGGTCGGGTTTGACATCGATCACCACGCTGGCGGTGCCGGTGTATTGCTTGGGCAGCAACAGGCTGACCGCCACGGTGGTGGACACAACCAATACAAACACCAGCAACGCCACCCATTTGCGGGCGCGCAATATTGACAAAAATTGGCCGAAGGTCATCGGGGCGTCTTTCTAGGTTGCTTGATCTTGAAACCAGGTCAATGCCGGCTGAGGCAAATACTTTGGGGTCCCGCGGATTCAACGGTCTTCAGTGCTTCGGCCACCCGTTGCTGGCGCAATGGCGGCAGCGCTGGCCGGGTCACGGCGCCAGACTGCAGGCGCCTCGCCGCCTACCCGCCAGAGTGCTTGACGCTTGCAATATGACAACGACCCGATGTGGGTGATGCGGGTGATGCCGCCGTACATACCAAACCTGGGTGCGGGTCAATACAGAACAGCTTTTGACCTGCACGGCCCGATCAGAACAAACTCTCACGGACATACACCACGTCACCGTCGCGCATCGCTTCGTCCAGCGCGGGTGTGACCACCTGCACTTTGCCATCGTCGCCCTTACGGTGCACCCGAATACCCTTTTCAGTGCCGCGTTGGGTCAGCCCGCCGCCAGTGGCCAGGGTTTGCATCATGGTCATGCCACGCTCCAGCCGCATCGGGCCAGGACGCTGCACCTCGCCATAGATGTAGACAAGCTGTTGGCGGTCGACCCAGACGGCGTCGCCGTTGAGGATCAGGATGTCCTTGTCCTTGCCGCCAGGGGCAAAGACGGTGGGCAAGTCGACTTCCAACCGGAACGGCTTGCCGCTGCGCGTGCCGGTGACGATCACCATGTCGGCGCCGTTGGCCGCCGCGCCGCCGGCCATGGCCAGCAGGTCGGTCAAGCGCATGTCGGCCACCTCAATCGGGTAGCGGCCGGGCCGGTTGACCTGTCCCAGCACACTGGCCTGGTTGCCACGCACCTGCATCACCACCAGCGTGACTTGCGGGCTTTTGACAAAGTTGCCGCCGCGCAGGCCGTCGGCGATGAGCTTTTCAGCGGCCGTGACGCTGAGACCGCCCAGGCGGATGGCGCCCAGCAACGGGTAGCTGACGATGCCGGCTTCGGTGACGCGGGTTTCGATCGTCAGGTCGGGGTTCTGGTAGACGTTGATGCGGATCACGTCACCCGAGCCGAGGCGGTATTCAGCCGCAGCGGGGATGGCCGCTGATGCCGCCACAACCTGCGCCATTGCCGCCAGGGGCGCCAGGCCGGCGCCCAACGCCAGCGCCAGGATGCTGGCTTGCAGCAACGCGGCCGGGGCGGTAAAGCTCCGTTTCGACAGGCCTGCGGGCACGCGGTTGGTGATCACTTGAGTCCCATGCCCTTGCTGATATCGGTGGCGCTGAGGTTGCCACTGGCAGCGGGTGCGGCGGCTGGGGCAGCACCCGGGGCGGACGCGGCGCCTGCCGCAGCCTCGGCGAACTTGCCGACGTACTCGATCTTGGCAGCGGCGCGCATGGCCTTGACGTTGTCCTCAACCAGTTTGCGCTTGCGCTCATTGGTCAGAAACTGCTCGATCGCCGGGCGGGCCTGTTCTTCGGCCACGGGCTGGCTGCGCGAGCCGGCCAACACCACCACCTGCACGCCGTTGGGCACCTGGTTCATGATGGCCTGGCCATCCTGCATCTTGGCAAAGGCCTCCAGGCCCGCCAGCGGCAGTTGCTCGGCCGCACGCACAGCCTGGTTGCCCGAAAACTTGAAGTCATTGGCCTTGAGAAACTCGACAAACTCGTTGATGTTCTTGGCAGCGGTCAGCTTGTCGCGCAGCGCAACCACTTGCTCGGGCCGGGCCTCGATGCCGATTTCCTGGATGCTGTAGATGCGGCGGTCCTTGAACAGCGCGGGCTTGTCGTCGTAGTACTTCTTGATTTCCTCGGGCGTGGGCTTGGCGGCGGCCTCGCCCACCTTTTCCAGGTAGGCGCGGGCGATGATCTCGCGCTTGGCGGCTTCCAGTTGCTGCACCACGCGCGGGTCACGGTCGATCTTCATGTCGTCGGCTTTTTGCAGCGCCAGCTCTTGGTCGATCAGGCGCTCCAGGATCTGCTTGCTGGCAGCGTCGGCCTGCTCGGGCCGCAGGCCACGCTGCTGTTGCAGCACGAAGTTGATCTGGTGCACGGTCACTTCGGCCTTGTTGACCTTGGCGGCGGTCTGGCTGGCGCCCTTTTCTTTCTTGTCGCCGCACCCGGCAAGCAGGGCCACAGCCGCCATCAACGCCAACAGGCCGAGTTGCGTTGAGGCGCGTGAGGCCGTCTTGAATGTCTGGGTCGTCATGGTCTGTCTGGCTCCTGTCCCGCGTCGGGGATGGTCTGAAGTTCAGCGCTGCGGGCCGCGCAGCGGGCGCTGTCACAAACAGCCGCCGAAGTGTAATGGTGAAGAGTGACGCTCCTGAGTCACCTGACCTTCAAGCAGGGGGGAGGCCCGCCTGTGCTGCCGTGCGGTTTGTCGCGGTAGGTTGAAAGCGCTTGCAAAAGCCGGCGCGATGAAACCTGGCAGCAAGTCGCAATCAGCACTTGACGCCGGCGTGCAGCGCCACCACACCAGCGGTGAGGTTGTGCACGTCGACATGGCCGAACCCGGCCGTCTTCATCATGGCCTTGAGTTCGGCCTGGTCGGGATGCACCCGGATCGACTCGGCCAGGTAGCGGTAGCTGTCGGCGTCGTTGGCGATCAATTTACCCATCAGCGGCAGCAGCTTGAGCGAGTAGAAATCGTAGGGCTTGCGCAGCGGCGCGGCGATATGGCTGAACTCCAGCACCAACAGCCGGCCGCCGGGTCGCAGCACGCGGCACATCTCGGCCAGCGCCAGATCCTTGTGGGTCATGTTGCGCAGGCCAAAGGCGACGCTGACCAGATCGAAGCTGCCGGTCTTGTACGGCAGCTTTTCGGCATCACACACCGTGGTGGGCAGCGCCAGGCCTTCGTCGAGCAGGCGGTCGCGGCCGGTGCGCAGCATTGCCTCGTTGATGTCGGTCAAGAGCACCACACCGCTGTCACCCACTTTGCGGGCAAAGGCGCGGGCCAGGTCGCCAGTGCCGCCGGCAATGTCCAGCACCTTGTCGCCCGTCTTGAGGTTGGCCACCGCCACGGTGTAGGCCTTCCAGGCACGGTGCAGCCCCATGGACATGACGTCATTCATGACGTCATAGCGTTTGGCAACCGAGTCGAACACGCCGCGAACACGGCTGGCCTTGTCGCGCTCGTCGACGGTGTCGAATCCGAAATGGGTCTTGGCCATGGCGGGTGTGGGTCTGGCGTGAAGGGCTGGGGTCAGTGGCTGGCGCAGGCGCTGCCGCCTTTGCCCGCCATGGGGGAGTCGCGGTTCATGCCGGCGTCTGCCAGGCGCTGCTCGTAGCGCTGCCACAGGTCGGCCTGCTCGGCGCCCAGTTTGTACAGGTAGCTCCAGGTGAACAAGCCGGTGTTGTGGCCGTCAGTGAAGCTGGGCTGCACCGCGTAATGACCAACCGTCTCGATCTGGTTGATGCCGACCTCGCGCTTGCCGGTCTGCAGCACTTCTTGCCCGGGGCCATGGCCCTGGACCTCGGCCGAGGGGGAATAAACCCGCATCAGCTCGAACGGGATTCGGAACAGTGCGCCGTCGTCGAAGCCGACTTCAAGCACACGGGAGGCCTGGTGCAACGTCAGGGCGGTGGGTTGCGGTGCAGGTTGCTGCGAGGTTGGGTTGGCCATGGTGCTTGGGGTGCGGGTGAAGTTTCACAGTGTAGGCCGACGACCACCCCGCCCACGCCGGGCGGCCCCGCTACACCAAGACCCGCTCAATACCCCCCGCGTTGGCCCGGCCGACATAGTCCTGCAGCCAGCTTTCACCCAGGATCTTGCGCGCCATCTCGACCACGATGTAGTCGGCCTCCAGCAAGCCGTTGGCCATGTCACCCTCGAAGCGTTGCAGACCTTGCAGGCAGCTGGGGCAGGAGGTGAGGATCTTGACATTGGCGCCGGCGGCGACCGAGCCGGTGGCTCGCAGGTCGATCTCATCCTGACGCAGTTCTTCCTCTTTGCGGAAGCGCACCTGGGTCGAAATGTCCGGCCGAGTGACGCCCAGCGTGCCGCTCTCGCCGCAGCAACGCTCACTCTTGAGCACATTGGGGCCGATCAGCGCCTTGACGGTCTTCATCGGCTCTTGCAGCTTCATCGGGCTGTGGCAGGGGTCGTGGAACAGGTAGCCGGCGGCATTTGCATCACCCGCGCCTGGCAGTGTGATGCCCTTCTCC
>JANMXG010000402.1:0-2801 GCA_031394235.1 Betaproteobacteria bacterium | reverse complement strand
CGCCCACTGGTGGACTTGCGAAGCCGGTCGCCGTAAATTCAGCCCCCATGGACTGACTGGCCGCGCAGGAGGTTGGCGGGTGGCGGGTCGTGGGTCGCGGCTCCCGGGAACCGGTTTACGGGCTGCGGGCTGCGTGACGTCTGGGGGCTGCGCGACGTTTGCGGACTGCGCGACGTTTGCGGGTTGAACCCGTCGGGGCGGCCCGGCCTCAGCCCATGCGCTGCAACGCGCAGATCTTGTTGCCGTCCGGGTCCCGCAGGTAGGCGAGGTAGAGCTTGCCGACGCTGCCATCGCGCACGCCGGGCGGGTCTTCACAGCTTGTCCCGCCGTGCGCCAGGCCGGCGGCGTGCCAGGCATCGGCCTGCTCGGCGGAGTTGCAGGCAAAGCCGATGGTGCCGCCATTGGCCACGGTCGCCGGCTCGCCGTTGATCGGCAGGGACACCGAAAAAACGCCTGTCCGGGTACGGTAGAAAACCCGGTGGCGATCGACAGCACCCGGGGCAACGCCCAGCGTGCCCAACACCGCGTCGTAAAACGATTTGGCGCGGTCCAGATCGTTGGTGCCAATCATGATGTGCGAAAACATGCCGATGTTCCTTCGGTGTCGGCGCCGCAACGGGCGCCTTGGCTTTTTGATGGGCCGCTGGATGGCCGGTGAATGCGGTGCCTTGCCCCGCCCTTTGATTATGGCCACGCTGGTTTTGACACGGCGACATCAAGGTGCCCGCCGCCGCTGCCGCGCCTGCCGGCGGTGCACGCGATGCCGCTGGCTGGGGTCAAGTAGAGTCGTGGGTCAACCCATCGGCCTGTCCCCGCCCCACCATGAACCGACTGCAGGCCGAGTTTCAACGCCTCTACCTTCCCGACCCTGGTCCTGAACGTGGCGACGGCCCGGGTGCCGCGCCGTCGGGCCTGGTCGATGCCCAGGGCAGGGTGCGCGCGCTGGTGCTGGAGCTGGCCCGGCCGGCCGACTGGGACACGCTGGCCCCGGCCTGGCAGGGTGTCCAGCTTGACCTGGGGCTGCCAGCACCGGCGATTGCGGTCTCGGGCGTCGACGGTATCCAGCTGTGGTTCTCGCTGGCGGAGGCGGTCAGTGCCACGCAGGCCCAGGCCTTTCTGGCAGCCGTGCGTCTGCGCTACCTGCCGGACGTCGCACCCCATCGCGTGGTCCTGATGCCCGCGCCGGACACCTCGTCGCCCACTGGCGCGGTGCTGCACACCCAGCCGGTGCCGGCACCGCAGGCGGCCACCGGCCACTGGTCGGTGTTTGTGGCGCCCGATCTGGCGCCGGTGTTTGGCGACACCCCCTGGCTGGACAGCCCGCCCGGCGACGATGGCCAGGCCAACGTGCTGCGGGGCTTGCGCAGCATCACGCCAGCCCAATGGGCGGCGGCCGTTGCGCAATGTCTGCCGGCGGCAGGGCGGCCAGTGGCAGGGCGGCTGTATGCCGACACGCCCAACGCCGCTACCGCTACCGCTACCGGTACCGCTGCCGCTGCCGCTGCCGCTGCCGCTACTGCTGCCGCTGCCGATGCGCCAAGCCCTGGCCAGCCGGCCTGGGCCGTGGGCGCGGATCCCCGGCAATTCCTGCTGTCGGTGATGAACGACCCCTGCGCCGCACTGGCGTTGCGTATCGAAGCAGCCAAGGCGCTGTTGCCCTACAGCGTCGGGCCAGGCCTGCCGCTGTCTGCTCAGAGCGACAGCGTGGCCGCCGTGCTGCGCCCGATCAGCGGGTAGGCCGGGTCGTTGTAGCCGGGCGTGGACGGGTGGCCAGCCGCCACCAGCGCATCCACCAGCGCCTCGTCTTCGGCAGTGACGCGGTAGCCCAGCGCCGGTGCGTAGTCCTGCCACTGCGCCAGTGTCCTGGGGCCTGCGATGACCGCGCTCACCGCCCGGTTGGCCAGCACCCAGGCGGTGGCAAATTGCGCCAGCGACACACCTTTGTCCGCCACATGCTGCAACAGCCGCTGGGCGATCAGCAGCGACTCCTCGCGGAACTCGGTCTCGATGATGGGGAGTCGTACTTTTCGTGCAGATTGGTGCGCTTCGGCTCCGGCGGCCCTATGAAATCCGCGTCAGATCTCTTCGCTCAGGTCGCGAAACTCCAGATTGAACTGCCCGCCCTCGAAAGCCGCCACCCTGCGGCCGAGTTTGTCCCAGGAGATTTCTCGACCATCGATGACGACCATCGGCACGCGATGGTCTTCGTCGGGATCACTGTCGACAGTGCCGCGCAGGATCAGGCGATCGTTCACCTGCGGGCCGTGGTCGGTGTCCTCCAGATGGGTGAGAACCAAAGCCCGGCGCATCTTGCCAATGAGCTTGCCCAGCAACTCCAGTGGGTCGTCGTCAGGCTCGCCGATCACCCGAAACTCATACCCGGCCGGGCTGCCGTCGCGCAGCTCGATCGCGTCGATCGCCATGCCGCGCCCGAACAGCCGGGTGCGAAACCGGAACTCGTGCTCGGCGCCGCGCCCGTCGACCATGCGCACGGGTTCGAAGACCACGTGCTCGAACCCCTGCAGACCGAGGCGGCTGGCGGCCGCCTCGTTGAAGCATCGGCCGCAGAGCTGCCGGTAGCCGCCCTCCATCGACCCGTAGTTCACGACATCGTGGGCGGGCGTGGGCTGACGGCAGGCGTCGCAGGTGTTGGGCTGCATGGGCGTTTGCTGTATGGAGGCTGAACGACTGTAGGCAACGAACGCGGTGCCGCGAACCGATCGGCAACCTGCTTGGCCCGCCGCGCATCGTCGGCGTGCAGTTACATCGAGGTCGCGGCGAGGGGGGCGTGCCGCAGGTTG
>JANMXG010000401.1:0-6963 GCA_031394235.1 Betaproteobacteria bacterium | reverse complement strand
TGAGCTACACCGGCAACAACGAAAAATTATAGCTTGCATTCCCGTGCTGCCGGGTACGCACTGGGTCCTGCCTGGTTGTGCGTGACGCAGCGAGTAAGCGGGTCTGCGCACAGACTGCGAGAAATCGGCCTGCTAACATCGCAACACTCAAGATTGATGTGTTGAGCCGGCTCAGCCCGCCCGTCTGATCGCCTGTGGTGTCCTTCGACAAGCGCAGTTTCCCGCCGGCTCGCTGGCGTATCCGATTGAGACTGGCATGTCCGACGCTGTAAAGCCCCCTGATCTCGACCCGTTTGTCAGCAACGATACTGACCGCTTCGACGGCATCTCCGAGCTGCAGCGCCAGGAAGCGCTGCTTAAGACCGGCGCGTTGCAGGACGCGATCCTCAACAGCGCCAACTTTTCCAGCATCGCAACCGACGAGAAGGGCGTGATCCAGATCTTCAACGTCGGTGCCGAGCACATGCTGGGCTATGCCGCTGTTGACGTTGTGAACAAGGTCACGCCGGCCGATATCTCCGACTCGTCCGAGCTGATCGCCCGCGCCAAGACCTTGAGCGCTGAGTTGGCCACGCCGATCACGCCGGGCTTTGAGGCGCTGGTGTTCAAGGCCTCGCGCGGTATCGAGGACATCTACGAGCTGACCTACATCCGGAAGGATGGCACCCGATTCCCGGCGGTGGTGTCGGTCACGGCGTTGCGCGATGCGCACGACACCATCATTGGCTACCTGCTGATCGGCACCGAC
Organism: Betaproteobacteria bacterium; assembly: GCA_031394235.1. Taxonomy (GTDB): domain Bacteria; phylum Pseudomonadota; class Gammaproteobacteria; order Burkholderiales; family Burkholderiaceae_C; genus Pseudaquabacterium. The sequence continues at coordinate 6,215 of JANMXG010000401.1, read as the reverse complement.
AACACCGCGCGCAAGCAAGCCGAGGAGGCACTGCTGAGGGCGGGGGCCTTGCAGAGCGCGATCTTCAACAGCGCCAACTTCTCGAGCATCGCCACCGACGCCAAGGGTGTGATCCAGATTTTCAACGTCGGCGCCGAGCGCATGCTGGGCTATACCGCCGCCGAAGTGATGAACCAGATCACGCCGGCTGACATCTCTGACCCGCAAGAGGTGATTGCGCGTGCAGCGGCGCTTAGCATCGAGCTCGGCACGCCGATCACGCCCGGCTTCGAGGCCCTGGTGTTCAAGGCATCGCGCGGCATCGAGGACATCTACGAGCTGACCTATATCAGGAAGGACGGCAGCCGATTCCCGGCGGTGGTGTCGGTCACGGCCTTGCGCGACGCGCAGGAGGTGGTAATCGGCTACCTGCTGATCGGCACCGACAACACCGCCCGCAAGCAGGTCGAGGCCGAGCAGCAAAGGCTCGACCAGCGCCTGCGCGACCAGCAGTTCTACACCCGCTCGCTGATCGAATCCAACATCGATGCGCTGATCACCACCGACCCATCGGGCATCATCACTGACGTCAACAAGCAGATGGAGGCGCTGACCGGCTGCACCCGCGACGAGCTGATCGGTGCGCCCTTCAAGAGCTGCTTCACCGACCCGCTGCGCGCCGAGGCCGGCATCAAGCGGGTGTTGCTGGAGAAGAAGGTCACCAACTACGAGCTGACTGCCCGCGCCCGCGACGGCAAGGAGACGGTGGTGTCCTACAACGCGACCACCTTCTACGACCGCGACCGCAACCTGCAGGGCGTGTTTGCCGCCGCGCGAGATGTGACCGAAAGCCGGCGTCTCGATCAGGCGCTGCAGGAGACCAACGTCGCGCTCGAAGGCGCCAAGTCGGTGGCTGAAAAAGCCAACCTGGCCAAGTCGGAGTTTTTGTCCAGCATGAGCCATGAGTTGCGCTCGCCACTCAATGCCATTCTGGGTTTTGCCCAACTGATGGAGTCGGGTTCGCCAGCGCCAGCGCCAGCGCAAAAGGAGAGCATCGAGCAGATCCTGCAGGCCGGCTGGTACCTGCTGGCCTTGATCAACGAAATCCTTGACCTTGCGCTGATCGAGTCGGGCAAGCTGTCCTTGTCGCTGGAGCCGATGTCGCTGGACGAGGTGCTGGGTGACTGCCAAGCCATGATCGAACCCCAAGCCCAGGTGGGTGGCATCCGTGTGATCTTTCCGCAATGGTCCAGCCCGGTCTACATCAATGCCGACCGGACCCGGGTCAAGCAGGTTTTCATCAACCTGTTGTCCAACGCGATCAAGTACAACCGGGTCGGCGGCCGGGTCGAGGTGCACAGCGAGGCCGGCGCGGCCGGGCGTATCCGGATCAGCTTTCAGGACACGGGCGAAGGCCTGTCGGCAGACAAGCTGGCCCAGTTGTTCCAGCCCTTCAACCGCCTGGGTCAGGAGGACGGGATCGAAGAGGGCACCGGCATTGGCCTGGTGGTCAGCAAGCGCCTGGTTGAGTTGATGGGCGGCGAGATCGGCGCGCAAAGCACGGTCGGGGTGGGCAGCGTGTTCTGGGTGGAGCTGGATGCAGCCTATGCGCCCAGCCTGCTGTGCAGCGTGGCTGAAGCGCCCGCTTTGGTGCCTGTCGTTGCGCGGGCCAATGCCCAGCGGCGCAGCCTGCTGTGTGTTGAAGACAACCCGGCCAACCTGATGCTGGTCGAAAAGCTGATGGCGCGGCGTCCCGACATCCGCCTGCTCACTGCGCGCGACGGTGCGCGCGGCATCGAAATCGCGCGTGCGGAGCAGCCGGATGTGATCCTGATGGACATCAACCTGCCGGGCATCGGCGGCATCCAGGCGATGGCCATCCTGGCGCAGTTCCCGGAGACGCGCCTGATCCCGGTGATCGCGCTCAGCGCCAACGCCATGCCACGCGATATCGAGCGCGGGTTGGAGGCAGGGTTTTTCCGCTACTTGACCAAACCGATCAGGGTCACTGAATTCATGGACACACTTGATACGGCCTTGGCCTTTGCCAAGAGCGCGAAGGCGGATGGTATTGCGCATGCCAGCGACGGCCCGGCTGATCAAGCCGCCCAGATTCAGGAGATCACATCATGACCGGAATGGCCCAAGACATTCTGGCCGCCAGGATCCTGATCGTCGATGACCAGCGGGCCAATGTGGCGTTGCTCGAACGCCTGCTGGCCGAGGCCGGCTACACCCATGTCAGTTCGACCATGGACCCGCGGGCCGTGGCGGCGCTTCACACGGCAGAGGCTTTTGACCTGATCTTGCTGGACCTTCAGATGCCTGGCATGGACGGCTTTGAGGTGATGGCCGGCCTCAAGCGCGTCCCGAACGACCCTTACCTGCCGGTGATCGTGCTGACAGCCCAGCCTGCCCACAAACTGCGCGCCCTGCAAGCCGGCGCCAAAGACTTCATCAGCAAGCCGTTTGACTTGCTGGAGGTCAAGACCCGCATCCACAACATGCTGGAGGTACGCCTGCTGTACGAGGCGGTGGCCCAGCACAACGTGATGCTGGAGCAATGGGTGGAGGAGCGCACCGCCGAGCTGCGTGAGAGTGAGGCGCGTTTTCGTAGCTTGACCGAGCTGGCGTCGGACTGGTATTGGGAGCAAAACGAGACTGGCGATTTCACCCGGGTCTCGGGCCCAGTGGAGGAAATGCTGGGCCTGCGGGTCACCGACTTTCTGGGCTCCAGCCCCTGGGGCGAGGACAGCGGCTGGGTCGAGGCCGAACGCCAGGCACTGCAGGTGGCCATTGCCGCGCGCCAGCCGTTTCTGGACTTTGTCTTCCACCGCCACCACAGCGACGGTTCTACCCAACAGTTTCGGGTCAGCGGTGAGCCGATGTTCGACAAGGCCTGCCGCTACATCGGCTACCGGGGCATCGGTGTCCATGTGAACGACGGCAGCATTGCGGCGGCGGTCCGCGACCGCGTTTCAGGGCTGACTGGCGATCAAGCGGGCTGAGCCGCCAAGGTTCAGGCGGTTTGGGCTGGGGCGTTGTCGATGTCGGCCGCGAGGCTGTCGCTTGAGTGGTAGCCCGTGGCGAGCGTCACCTCGTTTTTTGAGCCCAGCAACACGCTGACACGTTCATGCAGTCGGGTGGGCATCAAGTCCATGATTCGCTGCTTGCCGTTGGTGGCGCCGCCGCCGGCTTGTTCGACCAAGAACGCCATCGGGTTGGCCTCGTACATCAGCCGCAGCTTGCCGGGCTTGTCGGGCTCACGCTGGTCCCAGGGGTACAGAAACACACCACCCCGGGTCAGGATGCGGTGCACATCGGCGACCATGCTGGCGACCCAGCGCATATTGAAGTCCTTGCCGCGCGGACCGTCGCGCCCGGCCAGGCATTCGTCGATGTAGCGCCGCACTGGCGGCGCCCAGTGCCGCATGTTCGACATGTTGATGGCAAATTCTTGGGTGTCGGCGGGGATCCGAACCTTGTCGGCCGTCAGCACCCAGGAGCCGGTCTCGCGGTCCAGTGTGAACATCACGACACCGTCGCCCACCGTCAACACCAGCGTGGTCTGCGGTCCATAGACGCAATAGCCCGCCGCGGCTTGGGCGCGGCCTGGCTGCAAAAAATCGGCTTCGCTGACGCCGCGGTGGTGGCCCACCTTGCGCAGCACCGAGAAGATGGTGCCGATCGAGACGTTGACGTCGATATTGCTGCTGCCGTCCAGCGGGTCGAACAGCAGCAGGTACTCACCCTGCGGATAGCGGTCGGGCACCAGGTGAATGGTGTCCATCTCCTCGCTGGCCATCGCCGCCAGGTGGCCGCCCCAGACGTTGGCCTCGATCAGCACCTCATTGGCGATCACGTCGAGCTTTTTTTGCACCTCGCCCTGCACGTTTTCGGTATCGGCCGAGCCCAGCACATCGCCCAGCGCGCCCTTGTTGACCGAAATCGCGATGTGTTTGCAGGCCCGGGCAACCGTCTCGATCAGCAGACGCAGCGGCGGTGGGATCTGGCCCCGGTCGCGCTGTTGTTCGACCAGGTACTGGGTCAGGCTGATGCGTTTCATGGCGTCAATTCTCCAGGGACTTGGTGACGATCTCGCGAACGTCGTCGCTCAGTTTGGCGTAGGCGGCCACGCGCCCGACGGCTTCGCGGGCCGCGCTGCGCCAGGGTTCGGCCAGCACGCTCCAGCGGTCCATGCTGCGCGCCAGCCGGGCGGCAAGCTGCGGGTTGATCGCGTCCACTTCCAGCACCCGGTCGGCCCAGAACACATAGCCCGCCGCGTCGCTGCGGTGGAACGCGGCAGGGTTCTCGCGGAAGTAGCCGGCCAGCAGGCTGCGGGCACGGTTCGGGTTTTTCAGCGAGAAGTCAGGATGCTGCATCAAGGCCTTTACCCGCGCTACCACGCTGCCTGCGCCGTTTCCGGTGCTGTTGCTGGTGGCGCCGTCCAGTGGCTCGGGCGCACGCGCCTGCAGGTTGAACCATTTGTCGATCACCAGGTCGTCATCGGCAAACAACGTGTGAAAACGCTCCAGCGCCGGTGCGGCCAGCGCCGAATGGCCATCAACCAAGGCCACCAGCGCGCCAAAGCGGTCGGTCATCTGGCCGGCATCCTTGAAGCGCTGGTAGGCCCGGCCGGGCCAGACGGTATCGCCGCTGCGGCCGGCATCCAGCACCAGCATCTGCAGCGCCTGGTTGGCCAGGGCACGGCGGCCGGACTGTGCAGCGTCCGGGCGGTAGCCCTCGGCCACCTGGTGGTTTTCGAAAGCCCAGACCCAGACGTCATGCAGGTGCATGGCCAGTTGCGCCCGCATCTGCTCACGCAGCCGGTGGATGCGTTGCGGATCGACCGCGCTGCAGTGTTCGGCCAAGTAGCTCTCGCTGGGCAGGGTCAGCACCAGGTCCTTGAAGGCCGGATCCAGCGTGTCGTCCACCAGCAACCGGCGCATCGCTGCAAGAAAGGCGTCGTCCAGCGGCGGCAGGTCGCCTGTGCCAGGCAACGCGGCCATCATCCGCCCCAGAGACAGGCGCTGGCCGGCCTCCCAGCGGTTGAAGGCATCGGTATCGAATTGCAGCACCGTCAGCAATGCCGCGTCGTCCAGCCCGTCGTCCAGGTGGACGGGGGCTGACAGGCCGCGCAACAGCGAGGGCACGGGCACGCCGGCCATGTTGACGAAGGTGAAATGCTGCTCGGCCTCGGTCAGCACCAGCACACGCTCGGTGCCAGTGGCCTGGGTCTCGCCCACCAACCGCAGCGGCAGCGGCTGGCCGGTGGTGGCGTCCAGCAAACCCATCAGCACCGGCATCACGCTGGGCAGCTTGCTGGCCTGGCCGGGCGACGGCCCGGCGCTTTGGCGCAAGGTCAGGGTGTAGTGCAACGTGACCGGATCGTACTGGCCGCGCGCCGACAGCGTGGGCGTGCCGGCCTGGGCATACCAGCGCTTGAAGCCGTCCAGGTGCTGGGCCAGCGCACTGCCGGGGTTGGCGTCGGCAATGGCCTGGGCAAAGTCGTCACAGGTCACGGCCTGGCCGTCGTGGCGGCTGAAGTACAGGTCCATGCCGGCGCGGAAGCCGACACGCCCGACCAGCGTGGCCATCATGCGCACCACCTCGGCACCTTTTTCATAGACCGTGGCGGTGTAGAAGTTGTTGATCTCCGCGTAGGCGTCGGGCCGCACCGGATGTGCCATCGGGCCGGCGTCCTCGGGGTATTGCGAGGCGCGCAAGGACCGCACGTCGTCGATGCGCTTGACGGCACGGGCCGACGGGCTGCCGGCCATGTCCATCGCAAACTCCTGGTCACGGTAGACCGTCAGGCCTTCTTTGAGCGACAGCTGGAACCAGTCGCGGCAGGTGATGCGGTTGCCGGTCCAGTTGTGGAAGTACTCATGGCCGACCACGCTCTCGATGCCGGCAAAGTCGCTGTCGGTGGCGGTGGCGGGGCTGGCCAGCACGTACTTGGTGTTGAAGATGTTCAGGCCCTTGTTCTCCATCGCGCCCATGTTGAAGTCGCCCACGGCGACGATCATGAAGCGCTCCAGATCGAGCGGTAGGCCAAAACGCGCCTCGTCCCAGGCCACCGACGCGATCAGCGAGTTCATCGCATGCTCGGTCTTGTCCAGGTCGCCGCGGCGCACGTAGACCTGAAGCAGGTGGTCCTTGCCGGCGCGCGTGCGGATGTGCTGTTCGCGCGCCACCAGGTCGGCCGCCACCAGGGCGAACAGGTAGCTCGGCTT
>JANMXG010000400.1:0-4492 GCA_031394235.1 Betaproteobacteria bacterium | reverse complement strand
GCTGCCGCCGACGCCGCAGCCGCCAGCGTGTTGGCCTGGCCCGCGGTGGCCGAGCTGGCCTTGACGGTGCTGGACAGCTGCTCCATCGAGGCGGCGGTCTGCTCCAGGTTGCTGGCCTGCTCTTCGGTGCGCTGGCTCAGGTCGGCGTTGCCGGCGGCGATCTGCGCCGATCCGGTCGCAATGCTGTCGCTGCTGAGTCTCACCTGCCCGACGATGTCCGCCAGGCTGCGCGTCATGCGGCCCAGTGCCTGCAGCAATTGGGCGGTCTCGTCGCGGCCGCGGCTGTCGATCTGCACACTGAGGTCACCGGCAGCCACCTTCTCGGCAACCGCCACGGCCTGCTGGATCGGTCGGGTGATTGCGCGGCTGATGCCCGCCGCTGACGCCGCGCCCAGGCCCACCGCCGCCAGCAGCATCACCAGCAAGCCCACTTTGGCGCTGTCGTAGGTGCCTTCTGCGATCTTTTGCTGGTCCTGCGACTGCTTGATGTTGTAGGCAACCCAGCTGTTCATGCCCACTTGCAGCGCCTCGTAGGACTGGGCCGACGCGCCCTTGATCAGCTCTGCCGCCTCCGCCCGCTTGGCCGGGTCGTTGCCGGCGGCCCGGGATACCGGCTGCAGCTTCTCCCAGGCGGCGTAGTGGGCGGTCACCCCGGCGCGCACGCGCTCCAGTTCCCGGCGGACCTCGTCGTCCGAGACCAAGGTCTTGGTGTAGAGGTCCAGATTTTCGGCAATGGTTTTGCGGAAACCGGCCATCCTGGCTTCGATATCGTCCCGCTCGACATCGGTTTTGGCCAGGATGTGGCGGAACTCGAAGCGCCGCAAACTGCCCAGGCCCAACGCCACCTTGGTTTCCACATCAAACGACGGCACCAGGTTGACCGCGTAAATCGTCGAGATGTCGGCCAGCCGGCGCATTTGCCAGGCGGACAGGCCGGCCATCACGCACAACAGGGCCAGCAGCAGGCCGAAGCCCAGATTCAGGCGTGTGCCGATTTTGAAGTTATTGAGCATGAAGCACTTTCTGTTGCGCGAATGGATCTGAGAATGGCGTGGTTGTGGCGGCGGTCAAACTCAGGACAAGTTGAACAAGCCCACCTTCAGCGATAACCGCTCGCCCTGCCCGCGCAGTGCGCCCGACGCAAGCGTCAGTTGTTCGACCAGGGCCAGGTTCTCAGCGGTGCTGTCCTGCAGCAGCCGCACCTCGTCCAGGATGTCGGCCGAAGCGCGGTCGCCCTGGTGGGTCAGTTCGGCCACACCCGACATCGCGGCGTGGATCGCGTCGGCATGCGCATCGGCCGCCTGGATCGACCGGCCGGTCTCGTCGGCCAGTGCGCCGCTTTGCTCGATCTCGAGCGTCGAGCCGGCCACGATCTCGCCGATGCGGCGGGCCGAATCGGCACTGCGGATGGCCAGCGCGCGCACCTCTTGCGCCACCACCGCAAAGCCCCGACCGGCGTCACCCGCCTTGGACGCCTCGACCGACGCATTGAGCGCCAGGATGTTGGTGCGAAAGGCGATCGTGTCGATCAGGTTGACGATCTCGCCGATCTCGCGGCTCTTGCCGCGCAGGCTGCCCATGCGCTCTTGCAAGCGCCGCACCTGCTTGCGGTTGTGCACCGAGGCCAGGCGCAAGGCCTGCACCGTCGTCACCACCGACTCCACCCTGCGGCTGCAGGACTGCAATTGCTCGGCGTAGCGGGTCACGCCCAGCACCAGCTGGTCCAGGCCCGCGCCAGCATGGCGGCTGCGGTGGGTCAGGTCGACATTGCCGTCGGCCATCTGCATCGATGCCTGGGCGATCGCGCCAACCCCCTGGCGCACCGAGGCCAGCAGGTCGCTCAGCCGGGCCAGCGACACCGTCATGGCCCGCATCGTGTCGGCCACTTCGTCCCCGCCCCGGGCCAGCGGACGGGCACTCAAGTCACCTTTGGCCATGCGGTGCATCTGCTGGCTGAGTTGGGCCAGCCCGCCCCGCATCACCAGGAAAAAGCTGTACACCAGGTAGCTGGCCAACGCGATAGTGATGAGCAGCAGCACGGACAGCCCGCGCTGCCCGGCCTGCGCCTCGGCCAGCTGTGCCAGCAAGCGGTCTTCAGACCGCATCGCCAGGTGGCGCTGCAGCAAGTCGATGGCCGGCAGCAAGGCGGTCAATTCGTTGCGCAGGGCAGGCAGATCAGCGGCCGGCTCAAGCGCCAGCACCGACGCGTTGGCGTGTGCGATCACCGCCCGCAGTTGCAGCAGGACGCTTTCGGATTCACGTTGGGCCGAACCTTGCAACACCGCAGAAGCACGCGCCATCAGGCCGGTGTAGCGGTCAAGATCGGCCAGGGCGGCGGCCGCGCTGACCGTCAGTCCATGCAAGTCGGCCAGCGGGCGCGGGGTTTGCTCTTGCAGCACGGACTGGCGCGCCACCACGCTGCGCAGGCGGTTCAGCTCGCGGCGCAGCGTCGGCAGGTGGTCAAACGCCATGCGCAGCGGGCCGTCGGCAGCGGGGTCGGCGTCCAGCAACAGCTGCGATGAATCCAGCGCAGCGGCATACAACATGACCATCGCCGGCCGGGCTGACGCGCGGGCCGCCCGACGGACGCCGGGCGCGCTGGTGCCATCGCCCATGATCGCGGCCAACGGCGGTTGGTTGGCGCGCCAGGCGGCGGCCAGCGGGGCCATGCCGTCGTCAGTGGCCCGGGCCACAGCGGCGCCCAGCGCCGTCAGCGCCAGCGCTGCAGCGGTGTTGTCCACCGGCTTGCCATCATCAAAGGCTTGCGCCTGGTGTGTGAACTGGATGGCCAGCGCCTGGTAGGCCTGTGCCACCTGCAAACCCGCCAGGCGCCGCTCGAAGGTCTGGACGCCGGCGTTGTGGCCGCGGATCTGCTGCACCATCAACCAGGCCAGCGGCACCGCCATCACCGCGACCAGCAAGACCATCTTCGTGCGCAGCGACCACAGCCGCATGATCCGCACGCCAAAGGCCCAGACGCCGTGGTAGGCAAAAAACTCGGCAACCCCTTGCCACCCTGCAGCGGCACGGCTGGATCGAAGAACGGCCGACAAACCCGGTAGCGTCATCAAAATGCCCTTCATGGCAGTGGCCGCACGGCGCCCGGCAGATCCCGGCTCGCCGCAGACGCGCGGCGCCTGACAACCCGTTTGCCCGTCCGCCGCCGTCCTGCCCACGCTATCGGCAGGCGCCGGCGCCGACTTGAGCGCGCAGCCGGGCCCTCGGCGGACACGCTGGGGTTCAACACTCAGGATTGCCGTCAGGCTGCCGAAAAGAGTGCAGACCGCCCTGCACGGGGCATGCCGGACCCGCCCAAAGATCGATGACCGCATCCACCACTGCACTGCCAGACGACAGCCCAGCCCAGCGCACCGCCGGCTGGCGCACCGACATCGCCACCGGCCGCACCGCATGGGCCGGCATGGCGCTGGCGGGCTGCGCCGCGCTGGGTTGGGTCGGCGGTCTGGCTGGCCTGGCCGGTGCCGTGGCGGCGGCCGGCCTGCTGCCGCTGCTGCTGCGCCGGCCCGGCGCCGCGGGCATGCACACCCCGACCGACAGCGCGGCCCGCGTCAGTGGCGGCCGCGTTGGCGCCGAGGTGATGGTGGCGCAGGTGGTGCCGGTGTGGGGCAAACAGATCGACATCGCCCGTGAGGCCGCAGCCACCGGCCTGGCGCAACTGCTGGACAGCTTCAGCCAGATGGCTGGCGCGCCGGGTTCGCTCGGCGACAACCTGGGTAACGTCAACACCAGCGCCAGCGCAAGCTCGGACGGCGGCGCCATCGACGCTGCACTTGCCAGCCAGGCGCCGGCGCTGGCGCTGGCCACGCTGCTGGCCCCCAGCCAGCGCGCGTTTGACCAACGCGACGCGGTGGTGGCCGAGCTGATCCACTGTGCCAATGCGGTCGAGGCGTTGCGCCAGCTGGGCCGGCAGGCGCGCGAGATCGGCAAACACACCCGGCTGGTCGCCTTCAATGCGTCGATCGAGGCCAACCGCGGCAACAGCGGCGGCAAGGACAGCAGCGCCCAGGCGATTGCTGCAGAGACCCGTGCCCTGGCGGCTCGGATGGCCGAGGTGGGTGACCAGATTGGCAACCTGGTCGGCCGGCTCGACACCGCCTTGACCGGGCAGCGCCTGCGCGCAGAAATCGACGACACCTCGCCCGATGAGCTGCGGCTGGAGCTGGCGTTGCGCGCCCGCGAGGCGTTGACCGGCCTGCTGCGGTCTTTCGGCAGCGCCATGCAAGACGGTGGCGCGGTCAAGGCGGCCAGCCGGGCGCTGCGGACCCAGCTGGAGGCGACCTTCGTGCACCTCCAGTTTGGCGACCGGCTGAACCAGATGTTGGACACCGTGGGCAACGACATGCAGAACTTTGCCCGCTGGGTGGCCGCCAACCCCTGTGCCACCCAGAGCGACGCGGCCGAATGGCTGGACAACCTGGCGGCCCGCTACACGATGGCGGAGCAGCGCGCCCAGCACCACGGCAACGTGCCC
>JANMXG010000399.1:0-2744 GCA_031394235.1 Betaproteobacteria bacterium | reverse complement strand
TCGACACCCGGCGAGGTGGAGATCGTGCCGACGCCGCGGATGAACAGCGTGGTGTCCTTGTTCGACGCGTTGGTGCGGAAGTTGACGCTGGGCACCTGGCTGGCCACCGCGCCCAGGGTGTTGCGGTTGGCGCGCTCCAGGTCCTCACCACCGATCACCGACACGGCGACCGGCACCTTTTGCAGCGGCTCGGCGCGGCGCGTGGCGGTGACGGTGACCTCTTGCACCGTGCCGTCATCGGGCTTGGCGGCGGTGGAGGGCTGGGCCTGGGCCAGGCCGGTGATCGAGGCCATGGAGGCCAGCGTGGCGAGCGTCAGGGTGTGGAGGCGAAAGGGCGAGCGATTCATGGCTGTCTCCTGGGGTTTGTGCCATCAACCCGGCCAGTCTCGGTGGACCGGTCCCTGGGCAATTGTGAAAAAACAAGCAAGCTCAAGCGCTGCGCAGACGGGGCCTCGCGCAGCTGTCGGTCAAAAAATCACCGGCTCGGGTGATGTCGCCGAGCCCTGCAAAAAATCAAAATCACAGCCCTCGTGGGCCTGCGTCACATGCTCCTGGTAGAGCCGGGTGTAGCCTCGGGTGACCGGGCGCGGCGGCGGCTGCCAGGCTGCGCGGCGGCGGGCCAGTTCGACCTCGTCGACACACAGCGTCAGCGTGCGGGCCTCTAAATCCAACGCGATCTGATCGCCGTTGTGCACCAGCGCCAGCGGGCCGCCCACGGCTGATTCAGGACAGATGTGCAGCACGCAGCTGCCGTAGTGGGTGCCGCTCATGCGCGCATCCGACAGGCGCAGCATGTCGCGCACGCCCAGTGCCAGCAGTTTTTTGGGGATTGGCAGATTGCCCCACTCGGGCATGCCCGGCGCGCCCACCGGGCCAGCGTTGCGCAGCACCAGCACGGTGTCTTCATCCACGTCCAGCGCGGGGTCGGCACAGGCGGCGTTCATTTCGGCCGGTGAATCAAACACCAACGCGCGACCCTGGTGACGGAAGAAGCGCGGCGCCGCAGCGCTGGCCTTCATCACCGCGCCGTCGGGCGCCAGGTTGCCGCGCAGCACGGCCAGCGCGCCACTGGCGCTGACCGGGCGGTCTAGCGGGCGGATCACCTCGGCATCGTGCACCACCGCTGCGGCGATGTTCTGGCCCAGTGTCTGGCCGGTGACGGTGAGCTCGTCCAGCGACAACATCGCGCTGATGCGCTGCATCAGCGCAGGCAGGCCGCCGGCGTAGAAAAAGTCTTCCATCAGCCGGTCGCCGCTGGGGAACAAATTGGCCAGCACCGGCACCCGTCGCGCCATGGCGTCCAGGTCGTCGAGCACCAGGTCCACCCCCGCACGCCGGGCCATCGCGATCAGGTGCACCGCCGCGTTGGTCGATCCGCCCAGAGCCATCTGCACTGCTGCGGCATTGAGGAAGGCGCCGCGTGTCAGCAGGCGCTGCGGTGTCAGGTCGTCCCAGACCATGGCCACGATGCGCTCGCCACAATCGGTGGCCATGCGCGGGTGCGCGGCGTCCATCGCCGGGATGGACGTGCTGCCGGGCAGCGCCAGGCCGAGCGCCTCGACCAGCGCGGTCATCGTGCTGGCCGTGCCCATGGTGTTGCAGGTGCCGGGCGAGCGGGTCATCTTGGCTTCCAGCGCCACCCAGTCATCAGCGCCAATGCGGCCGGCCTGCAACTCGTCCCAGAACATGCGGGTGTGGGTGCCGGCGCCGATCTGGCGGGTGACACCGCCTTGCACCTGACGGTCATTGAGCATCGGTCCGGCCGGGCAGAAGATCGCCGGCACGCCCATGCTGATCGCGCCCAACACCGTGCCTGGCGTGGTCTTGTCGCAGCCGCCCAGCAACACCGCACCGTCGATCGGGTGGCTGCGCAACAGCTCTTCGACCTCCATGGCTAAAAAGTTGCGGTACAGCATGGTGGTGGGTTTGACCATCACCTCGCCCAGGCTCATCGCGGGCAGTTCCAGCGGCAGGCCACCGGCCAGCAACACCCCGCGCTTGACCGACTCGGCACGCTCGCGCAGGTGGGCATGGCAGGGCGACAGGTCGCTCCAGGTGTTGATGATGGCGATGACCGGCCGTGTCATCAGGTCCTCTCGGCGCAGGCCCATCTGCTGCATGCGCTGGCGGTGCGCAAAGCCGCGCATGCCGGTATCGGCAAACCAGCGCCGGCTGCGCAGGTCGGCCAGGGTCTTGCGGTGGGGTTGCTCGGACATGTTGCTCATGACACGGATCAGTGTTACCGCTAACATTACGGCTTGAGAGAATCCGAGTCCATTCAGACAAACCCGAGAACCCCATGAACCCTGCCGATGGCCGTTGACGACACGCCACCCCTGCGCCGCAGCCGCCGGGGCCATGGCCGGGCCACGCTGGACGATGTGGCCCAGGTGGCCGAGGTGACCAAGGTCACCGTGTCGCGCTACCTGCGGGAACCTGCCAAGGTGGCGGCGGCCACCGCCGAACGCATCCGCGCTGCACTCGCCAGTACCGGCTACGTGCCCAACAAACAAGCGGGCCTGCTGGCCAGCGGGCGCAGCAACATCGTGGCCGCGCTGATCCCCAACCTGGGTCACTCCATCTTTGGTGAAACCGTGCAGGCGCTGAGCGAAGCGCTGCAGGCCGCCGGCCATGAGTTGCTGCTGGCGTCGACCGGCTACTCGCCCGAACGCGAAGAAGAACAGTTGCGCGCACTGCTGGGCTGGGCACCGCTGGGCCTGGTGGTCACCGGCCGCCACCACACC
>JANMXG010000398.1:0-46687 GCA_031394235.1 Betaproteobacteria bacterium | reverse complement strand
CTTGTTTTCGCCCGGCCGCCGCCGGGTACCGCACTGTGTCAGCCCCCAGGGGTTGGCGGTTCCTGCCCGCAATCGTTGCCGACCAGGCCGACGCTGGGTCAGCGCACCCACCGGTGCGCTCATAAGCTTGTGCAAAGGCGCGCTGCGGGCACGAGGCCTGGCCCGCCCCGACTGCAATGCCTGTAGGCAGACGCAAGGCAGCGCCTGCCGCGGACCACGCAAATAAAAGCCTTAGCACGAGAGCGGGCGCCGCAGCGAGCAGTTTTTCGAATTTTTTGCGCCGCCATCGCCGCACCCACGCGTTTTTTACAGAATATCCAAAACACAATGGGTGATTTGGGCCACAGGAGTTGAAAATGGAATCAGGCAAGTCTTCGAGCAGCGGCAAAAGCCGCGAAGAAATCGCGCTGGCCTACAAGTCTGAGCCCTGGTGGTATGACTTGAGAGGTTTCTTCATCCTGACCTTTGCCTACAACAGCACGCTGTTGAAGCAACTGCGATTTTTTGGACCGAATTTTGGCCCCCGACATATCGAAGTGGCCTGCGGCACTGGCACGCTGCTTGAACTCGTATTGCGCTGGCGGCGTTGGAACAAATTACCTGATGTCGATATTGTCGGCGTAGACTACGCCGAGTCAATGCTGGCAGGTGCGATTGACCGGTTCAAAGCACAGAAGAACATCAGTTTCCAGCATGGCGATGCGGCCGAACTGCCTTTCCCCGAAGGCAGCTTCGATACCGCGAATATAGCAAATTCAGTGCACTGCTTTCCCGACGTGGCAGGCGCATTGCGCGGCGTCTACCGCATTTTGCGGCCCGGCGGCACGCTTGCGGCCAATGTACTGCTTTATCCTCGAAGTTCAGGCCTGCTCGGAAAGATTGCTACCCGGATCAATAACTGGGGCGTGCGGAAAGGGATTTTGTTCACGCCCTACCACGAGGCGCATTTTCGACAACTGTTGGTGGATGCCGGGTTTGAAATTTCATTCCAAGCTGTAACCGGAAATTGCTGCGACATCATCGCCCGTAAACCACTCAACGCAACACCGCCCAGTTTGCCGGCTGCTCAGCGGGCAATCTAGAATTTGCATGCCGGGCCGGGGAGGGTCAGTGCACCGACCCCGCGGGTGGCGTAGCGCTGCCTGGACGGGGGGGTGCCCGGCTGACCCGGCCCGCGCAGGTGCACCCCGGGTGAAAACAAGCGCCGCGAAGCGCGCAACTCGCGTCCGCGCCGAAACGTTGGGCGACGCATTCGCCCATCCACCCTAAAAGATCGCCGATCCGCAACAGTCTGTGGTGATGGCGCTTCAAGCGCGTTGTCGGGATTTTTTACAGCCTGCCCTGTGCCTTGACCGATGGTCCACGCAAGCTGTTGATTTGAAACAGAAACCAACATCTGGCACACCGTTTGCTTACGTAAGGACAGGAGCCGCTTTTCCTGACCAATCCACCTACAGGAGTTCATCCATGAAATTCACCCGCCTCGCAGCCGCAACCGCAATGTTGATGTCGGTCGGCTTCGCAAACGCCGCCATCCTCCCTGACTTCACAGTCACGCCCGGTGTCTACGCACCTGGCAAGGCTCCGTTTGTTGCCGACAAGATCACCGGCAACTACGTTGAGCGCGTCACGTTCAACAGCGGCGGCACCTTCGATGTCTCCATCAAGTGGAACGCTGGCCAGTTTGTCACCAATGATGGCACATCGCCACTCAATGCCGGCGGACCGTTTGGTACTGGCCTAGGCAATGACTACGGCATGTATGCGTTTTTCCAGGGCAATGGCACGTTTGCCAGCGGGAATTTCACGCTCGCTAGCGGTTCGCTGCAGCTGTATCTTGACAGGGCGCTGAATACCACTTTTACCGCTGCCTCCGCCCAATCTTCAACTGCTTTCTGGGGTGTGACCGGCGGCGGCGCTGATGACCTCTTGCTGGCTACCGGATCAGCGCTCGCGGGCACTGGCAAGGTGACCTGCAGCGTGGGCAACAACTGCGGCAGCTTTGGTCAAGTCACCACGTTCAGTCTGACCGGTGTGGGTTCGTCTTTCTTCACATCGCCGAGCCCGTTCTATGACCTGTCGCTGCAGTCAGGTCAGTTCAACGGTTTCACTCCGGCAGGCACACTGACGCTGGACGGCTCGCTGGATGTGATCTTTGCCAAAATCCCTGAGCCAGGCAGCATCGCTCTGGTGGGCTTGGCGCTGGTCGGCCTCGGCGTCGCAAGCCGCCGCAAAGCCAAGTAAGCAGCACATATGGGCAAAAAGCCCGCTGCCGTAAGGCAGCGGGCTTTTTTCATGCTGAACAGCCAAACCAGTTCAGGAATTACTTCGTCAGTGTCCGGATAAGCGTTGCAACTTCAGCGTGCCCGCCAAAACGCTCACCCAAGGCCGCAACCGCTTCCAGTTCAACCAAGGCCGCACGTTGGTTGCCGCTTTGTATATAGAGCTTGGCGAGCGCCAGACGATACGCGGGCACCATGAACGGCGCCTTGCTGATGGCCGTCTTTTGAATTGTGATGGCGCGGTCTGTCTGCCCCGCCTGAGCCAGCGCCAACGCCAACGTGTCCAACACTTCGGACGAGTCTGGTGCCAATGCGGCGGCTTTTTCCGCCATCTCGACAGCGCCGCTTCGCTTCTGCTGAACCATGATCCACGCGACGTTGTTCATCGCGGACACATTGCTGGGAAACACCTGCAACACGTTCAGAAAGCGACGCTCAGCAGCAGTCAAATCCTTATTCACCAGAGCGCGCTGTCCCTGTGTGAATATAAAGTCCCCATCGCGGGGATGCGCTTTGATCCAACTGTCCGCGGCCGCTTCTGCGGCGTCCGACTGAGCTGCCGCAACAAGTGCCAGGTAAAGCTTGCCGGCGTCGTCAGATGTTGCATCGGGCTTACTGACTGCAGTGCGAAAGCGAGGCACCGCACTGTCCCACCGCCCGCGCAGCGCCTCCAGATCCCCCTCAAGCGAATAGCCGATCGCATCACCCGGCCGCTTGACCTGCACGTCGCGGGCAAAGGACAGCGCTCGGTCGGCACGGCCTGACGCAGCCAAGGTCTTGACGATCGCACGCTGCACTGGCGCGAGTTCTGGGCTGAGCGCCTGGGCACGCTTGTACTGCTCCAACGCAGCGTCCCAACGCTTTCGGCTGGCTTCGAGTTCGGCCATCCTGACATGCGGCAGTGGCGATTTGGGTTGCAGCGCGCTCCATTTTCCAAATGTCAGCAATGCTTGCTGGTCGTCACCAGATCCCAATAGCGCGCGCCCCATCAAGTCCAGGATGTCGGGCCGGTTGGGTGCAAGGACGTCGGCTTCACGCGACTCGGCCAGTGACTGCTTCGCCGCACCCAACTTGAGGTAATACTCAGCCAGTGCTATGCGCGGCGCCAAGTCAGACGGATCCGCCGCTTTGGCGTCGTTCATCCGCTTGACAATATCCTCTCTGCCGGCGCCGACCAAAACCTCTAGTTTGGCCATCGCCAACAAGGCGGAGATATGATTTTTGTGCGAATCCAGAAAAGTCTTAAGCCGCTGATGCGCAGCGGCTGCCCGGTAATCAATCAGGTCAAGCGCAATCAGCCCCTGCACAGCAGGGAAATAATTGCCGTCAATGCTCAGCGCACGTTCAAAGCTTTTGCGTGCCGCAACATTATCGCCTTGTCGCACCTGAACATCACCGCGCAGCTGATCGGTGAAGGCATTCTTGGGACGTTTGCGCTCAAGTGAATCAATGGCCAGATTCGCTTTTACCCAGTCCTGTCGTTTGATGCGCTCCGCTATCAGCGCAATGTCGGCATTTATTTCCTTGTCAATTTCGGCGATGCGGGCAAACTCAGACAACGCCATCTCAACTTGGCCAGTCGCCAAAATTGCCTGCGCTCGCCCGATCTTGAGTTTCGCGTCATCCGGCCTGGCCTTGGCCGCTTGTTCGTACATGCCAAGTGCTCGGGTAGCGTCTCCCAGCCCAAGGTAAGCCTCACCAGCAGTTGACAGCGCATAGGCCGGCACCTCCGGCCGGTCCAAGATGGGCGCCAAGGTGCCAAGTGCGTTCTGGTACTGACCACTCTGCAGGTAAGCGCGAGCGAGCAAAAGTCGGACTGGAACCGCCTGCGGATAAAGCTTCACGGCCTTCCCGAGGTAGGCCACTGCCTGAATCGGCGTGTTTGCTCCCAACTCGGCCGCGCCAGCAAGTTGCAATACTCGCAAATTAGTCGGTTGCGAACTGAGGAGTGTCTGCAGTATCTCGCGGGCTTTGGTAAATTGCTTGCGGCTAAAGGCCAGTTCGGCATCAAACATCGCCACCAGCATATGACCGGGGTAGAGCACCCGCAACTGTTTGAGTTGCTTTTCAGCTTCGTCAATTTCGCCGCGCGAAAGTCGTACCGCTATCATTGCAGTGAGCGCCTGCTGATCTCGTGGATTGGCGTCAAGCGCTTTGCGGTAATTGGTCAGCGCGCCTTCATTGTCGCCTTTGCCAAAATACAGCGCATCCCCTTTGGCGCGCCAAGCTTCGGCGTTTTTGGGGTCGTTCGAGAGAACGGTGTCGAGCCGCTGAATCGCACCTTCGATGTCGCCGGTGTCCGCCCTCATCTGTGCGCCAAATACCAGCGCTGCAGGGTAATTCGGAACGGCGCGCAAGGCCGCGGCAAGGGCCGCCTCTGCCTCAACCTTTCGGTTTAACGCATTCAGCGCCTTCGCCACACTGGTCCTCAGCGCCGCTGCAGATTCAGCCGGATTGAGGGCAGTGGCCGCGTAGTCGTCGACCACACGTTTGTATTGCGCGGTTTGCAGCAGGGCGCTGGCCAAAAGCGGAACCACCTCGCCGGCCGGATAATTTAACTCCAGAGATTTTCGAAGTTCAACTTCCGCAAAACTGGGTTGACCGATTTCAACCAACGTCTTGCCAAACAAGTACCGCGCTTCTGCCGAGTTGGCATTGGTTTGCAGCAAGGACTTTAATTCCACACCTGCAGACTTGAAATCCTTCTGGCTTATGTGGGACTTTGCTGAGGTGAGTGCTTCACTTTCACTTGGACCTCGAAAACATCCAGTCAGCTGAACCGCCACGGTGAGCCCAGTCAAGGCCCATAGGCTTTCACGTGCTTTCAAACATGTTCTCCATCAATATTTCCGACATCAACTACCTGATTGCCAGGCGGCTCATCAAATCATACAAAGTGGGGCGGCTGATGCCGAGCATTTCCGAAGCCTTGGCAACGTTGCCATCGGTCCTGGCCAAGGCCAGCAGGATGGCCTGACGTTCAGCCGCTTCGCGCACCCGACGCAAATCAATATCGGACCCAAGGCTGTCGGCCTCCGCCTTTGACCCCACGGTTGCTGACAGGCCAAGATCTGAAGCACTTAACCGATTGGACTCGCCCATGATCACGGCGCGCCGAATGACGTTGAGCAACTCGCGTACGTTGCCGGTCCACCGATGGGCCTCGATGGCGGCGATGGCGTCCTCGGTGAAGGACAAATTGCCCCGCCGCTGGTCGAGTGAAAAGCGACGCAGAAAATTATGCGCAAGCAGCACGGGATCGCCCTGACGCTGCCGCAACGGCGGAATGTCCACCACGATCTCGGCCAGCCGGTAGTAGAGATCCTCGCGAAAGCGCTGTTCGCCGATCAATTCCTGGAGATTTTGATGGGTGGCACAAACCACCCGAACATCGACGGTAATTTCCTGGCGTCCGCCTACCCGTTCGACCTTGCGTTCTTGAAGAAATCTCAGCAGTTTGGCTTGAAGTGGGTGCGGCAAATCGCCGATTTCATCAAGCATCAACGTGCCACCGTTGGCCGTTTCTATCTTGCCAATCGTGGTTTTGCTCGCCCCAGTGAAGGCCCCCTTTTCATAGCCAAAGAGTTCACTTTCGAGCAGCGCCTCCGGAATCGCAGCGCAGTTGATCGCCACGAATTTGCCGGTGCGCTTCGAGGCCTGATGAAGCCCTTGCGCCAGCACCTCCTTGCCTGTACCGCTTTCACCGAGCAACAACACGGTGGCATCGCTGCTGGCGACCTTTTCAATGATCCGGCAGGTCCGCAACATCAGCGGATCCCGGGTGATCAGCCCACTCAGCGCATTGGGCTGGTGCGACGCCTGCAGTCGTCGATTTTCCGCCTGCAACTCAAAAAGACGGTATGCCCGGTCGATCGTCAGCGCCAGCAATTCGGGCTCGAACGGCTTGGCAAAAAAATCATAGGCGCCCAGTGCGATCGCACGCAGCGCATTGGCCTGGTCGTTTTGGCCTGTGAGCACGATCACCTTGACGTGGGGGTCAATCTCGAGCAGTTGCTCCAGCAACCGAAACCCCTCGCTCACCGAATCAGGGTCGGGCGGCAGGCCCAGGTCCATCGTGACGACCGCCGGCTGGTGGCGGCGGAACTGCACCAGCGCAGATTCGCGGTCGCTGGCGGTAACGGAGTCAAACCGGTCCAGCGACCATTTGATCTGCTTTTGCAGTGCCAGATCGTCTTCGACGATCAACAACGGTGCAGACTGGGCAGCGCTCATGCCGGTCCCGGTGCGCGCAGGTCTGAGCCGGTGCGCAGATCGAACAAGGGCAACAACAGTGTCACCACCGACCCCAGGCCAACTTCACTCTTCACGTCGATGCTCCCGCCCAGTTCCTTGACATACTGAAAACTCTCGTAGGACCCTATCCCCATGCCGCTGCTCTTGGTCGAATTGAAGGGACGGAACAAGCGGGTCTGGATGAATTCAGGGCTCATGCCGGCGCCGGTGTCACCGATCTCGACAAGTACACGCCCGGACGTCTGCCGGAGTGTCGCCCAAACCTTGCCGGACGCGGGGGTGGCGTCGAGTGCATTCTGCACAACATGACCGATCACACGCTCCAGCCGCTGGGCATGGCCACGGGTGGCAACACGGTCGCCGATGTCGAGCTCGATGCCCCGCCCGCGATGTCGGGCGGCGTCGGCGATGCGCTGCAGTATGGGCGCAAGCTCGACGCCAGACGCCACACCGACCGGCCGCTCACCCTCGCGCAGCTGGACCATCATCTGCCGCATCTTGTCGAGTGAGCTGTCCACGGTGATCAGCATGTCCTGCTGGAACTCCGGATTGCCCTGGTGCCGCTCGGCGTTTTTCATCATCAATGACAGCTGGGTGATGATGTTTTTCAGGTCGTGCACGACAAAGGCAGACATGCGGTTGAAGGCGTCGAACTTGCGGGCCTCCAGCAGCGCCTCGGTGGCATGCATCTGCGCCAGAAAGCCCGCTGCCTGCCGCGCCGCGGTCTTGAGCAGGTCGCGCACCTCCCAATCCAGGTCGACCGGCGTGCGCGGTTGGGCCAGCACCACAAAGCCCAGCAGTTCGTCTGCCACCAGCAAGGGCACGACCAGCCAGGCAGAGGGCATCGCCAACAACCAGTCAGGCACCACCAGGGTTTCGGCAGCGGGCCCTTTGCGGCGGCGCGCGGCGCCCAGGTCGATGATCCATTCACGCTCGGCCATGAACCGGCAAAGTGGTGAATCAATGGCTTCGCTGTCAGCCGTCTGGGGCATATTCCAGGCGGCTGATTGCACGTACTGCTGGTCGCCCAGCGCCTTGAACCACAGGCCACCGGCGGGACATTCGACCATGTCGGCCAAGCCACGCACCACCAGGCCACTGACCTCTTGCGGCGTGCTGCGCGACGACAGCATCGCGGTAAACCTCAACCACTCCAGGCGGTAGTCGTAGCGGTAGCTGAAAAAGTTCTTGCCCAGAAAGACCCGCAGCCGGGCACGCAGGGCGCCTGACAGCATCAGCACCGTCAACAGCACCAGCGCAATGAACGCCAGCGCCACCTGCAGCGCACCGCCCCAACTGCCGCCGAAAAACCGCACGTAGTAGCCGGCGCCGGCGATGAAGAGCAGGTAGACCCCCACCAACAGCATCGAGGCCGAATAAAACGCGGCCGACTTGGAGACCTGAACCCGCGCCAGCCATTTGGTGTGGCGCCGCGACGCCACCAGCAGCAATGGCACCGTGACCGCATGGACCAGGCTGCGGGCACTGAGGGCGTCGACATCGAAGCGCCCAAACATCAGCGCCTGCGAGAACAGGTACAAATCGAACACGAACACGCAGCCCAGCGCCAGGCACAACGGCTTGGCACCCCAGCGTGACTGCTCGGCCTGGTTGCGGAACACCTGCTCGACCAGCAGCAGTCCCAGCACGGCCCCCCCCAACTGGCTGGCCAACAGCAATGGCAGACCCGTCCCGCTGCGATCGGGCCACACGGCCAGCAAGACCTGCGCGCACACGCCGGCCAAGGCCAGAATCCCCAGGCAGGCCAAACCCAGCTGGGCACGGCCCGAGGCCAGGCTGTCCGCCATCGGCCGCAGCAGCAGCAGCAAGAAAGCAATCCAGGCGCCATAGCGCAATTGGTCAAAAGCTGTAGCCAGGTGCCAGGTGATGACCTTGCTCGATCCGAGGTCGATCAGACCCGCCAATCCCCAGGCCGCCGTGGCCAGCACCGCGGCCAGAAAAGGCAAGGCAGCGCGCTCGAGTGGCCGGCGCAGCAGGCCGGCGTAGAGCAGGTAACCGGCGTAGGCTGCGTGGGCCAGAAAGACCACGCCGAAACCGGCCCAAGCCAGACCGTCCGCCAAGCCGTCGGGCAAGTTCAGGACATCCGACTCAACCGCCATCAAGCAGCCCTCAATGCCAGGGGGTCGTCGGGCAATGCGATCAGGCTTGCAGCGCGCGTTGCGGTGCTCAGCGTGCGCCCTTGCCCGTCAGCACCACGCCCACGGTCTCGAACAGGATCACACAATCGAGAAACAGGCTGTGGTTCTTGACGTAGTACAGGTCGTACTGGAGTTTTTCCTGGGAATCTTCAATCGTCGAACCGTACTGGTAGCGCACCTGGGCCCAGCCGGTCACGCCCGGCTTGATGCTGTGGCGCACGGCGTAATAGGGGATCTCGTTGGTCAGCTGCTCGACAAAAAACGGCCGCTCGGGACGAGGTCCGACCAGGCTCATGTCGCCCGTCAACACATTGAACAGCTGTGGCAATTCGTCAATGCGCAGGCGGCGGATGATCAGCCCGACGCGGGTGACGCGGTCGTCCTGCGCCGCAGCCCAGCGCGGCTTGCCATCTTTTTCAGCGTCGGTGCCCATGCTGCGGAACTTGCTGACCTTGAAGGTCTTGTTGTTGGCGCCGACCCGCTCCTGGCGGTAGAAGACCGGGCCCTGGCTCTCGAACTTGATGGCGATCGCCGTGAACACCATGATCGGCGCGGCCAGCAGGATCAGCACCATTGAGCACACGATGTCGAACACCCGCTTGACCGCGGTGCGGTAAAAGCCCTGGTTGAAACCGTCGCCAAAGATCAGCCAGCCGGCGTTCACAAAATCAACGCGGATCTGGCCGAGCATGCGCTCGAAGTAGGTGGTGATGTCGAACACCCTGACACCCGCGAGCTTGCAGTCCAGCAACTCCCGCAAGGGCATGCTGCCTGAGCGGCGCTCGGTCAGTGCCACGATGATCTCGTCAACACCCAGGCGCTGAGCGGTCTGCGTGAGGGACAACTCGACCGACAGGCGCTCGGTCTCGGGCACGGTGGGTTGTTTCTCGTTGGGCCCCGGAAAATAGCCCACGATGGTGGCCAGCGGGTCGGCGGCACGCAGCGTGGTGCCCACCATCTGGGCGGCCGGGCCGGCGCCAAAAACCAGCACGCGGGACCCAGCCCGGGATTGGGTGGCCCAATAACCCATGACCACCCGCCGCAAGATCAGCGCGGTGATGACCAGCATCGCCGATGTGCGGATCGCGTCGATATTGCCAAAGCCCACCGGAAGCAGGCTGAGAATTTGGTAGGCCAGCAGCAGACCCAGGCCGATGGCCAAAGCGGCCCGCAAGGTCGACTCGCCCAAGGACCAGTGCTGCGCCCGCTGGTAGAGCCCTGACGCACTGTTGATGACAAAAATGCCGGTCGCGAGGGTGAAAACCTGCACACCGGCCATGGGCACTGCCAGACGAAGACTCTCGGCCTGGACCAGGATCACGCCGGCCAGCGCCAACAGCGAGAGCAGGAAATCAAAAAAGATCCTGCGCAGCGTCCATTCGTGGAAATAGTGGTTAAACAACCTGATCATTACTCAAATCTCCATGCCGGCGCCGTTGGCTGCCCTGCGGGTTCATCGCACATGGGCTAGACAAGCCCGCGCAGCCTCCCGCACCGCAAACTTCACCGCAATCCCGCCCCAGTCGGACAACAAAACGATGAAAAAAATCAGTGTTCGGCCTGAGCCGCCAAACGAAACGCGGCCAAGATCAGACTGTAAACAGGCAGCGACCGATGTCAGGGCCGAAGCGCAACCCCGGGTGCGACCGAAGTCACGCCGGAGTTCATTGTTGCACTCTGAGGTCGTCTACCGGGCCCGCCGATGCGCCCGCCCGCGTAGGCCAGTGACGCAGGTCACCGCCGCCCGCCAACGCCAGCCGACCGGACTCAGTCCACCGCTGCCATGGCCGGCGCGGTCGCCGGGCGTGCGGCAGGTGGTGACGGCGCCAGGTCGGCATGGGTGCGTCCGGCATTCAAGGCGGCGACACAGCGCCGCCATGCCGGGTCGGGCTCTGGCACCAAGAACCCGTAGCAGACGACCCCGCCGGCCTCCTGTCTGCGCACCGCGGTCGCCTCGACGCTGGCGGCCTCGTGCTCACCCAGGTCGATCTCAACCCGGCCCTGGGTACCCTCGGGCAGCGGCACTGCGCACTCGGCCTTGAACCCGTGCAGGGACAACTCGATGACCTGCAGCGGGAACGACAACCGTTCGCCGTAGGACGCGACCCCCAGCCGGGCCGGGCATCGGATGGAGAAGCGCTGGTGCCGGCGCAAGGCGATGCCTTGGGTGGATGCCGCGGCTGGCGGCAGCACCGCCGCATAGCTTTCGTGGTCGTAGATCGATCGCAGCAGCAGGCGTTTTCGGTCGTCCAGGCCCGCAAAAACCTGGGTGCGCTGGTTGAAGAAGTAATCCATCATCGCCGGCGTCAGCACCGGGTCGTTGGTGGTGTGAAAGCGGCGCTGCGGAACCTGGATGTTGGACAACCGGGTCCGGATGAAATAGTGCGCCAGATTTTTTCGTCCGGGTTTTCCGCCGTAGGCTTTGTCCAGCACCGACGTGGCGCGCAGCAAATCAAGCGCGGCGCCAACCGCTGGCGCGCCGTTGGCAAAGTCGTAGTTGTCCACCACCTGCGCCTGCAGGCGCTCGAAAAACAGCAAAGACTCGTACATCTCGATCTTGTTCGGATTGACCGCGATCACGATATGGCGTGTGTCGAAATACGCCACGCAGTACCCGTACATGAACTTCATGAGCGGAAACAAGATGCTGCCGCCGGTCTTGCGGAACGCTGGCGCGATCGCCAACGCCGATATTTCGGCGATCTTGCCGGTTTGGGCGCGCAAATCGCTCAAATCGAACACCGACTGCAACGGAAAGCCGAACACACCTTCCCGGATCATCGAGATCGTGCCGACGACCTCGCCATCCCACTTGGCGCACAGCGTGGTGGTGGTGGGCAGGGCGTGGTAGATCGTCACGCGCAGCCCGGAGGGGTCGGGTTTCATGAAACCGGCGGTCACGTAGGCGTCGTGCAGGATGCGAAAACACGCGGTCAACTCGTCCTGAGTGTCGGCAATCTTCAGGGTCAAACGAGGGTCGGGATGCGGGTCGCACGAGGCCAGCGACCGGTACACCGCAAATCGCAGCTCTCGCGGCAGTATCGCCATGGCCGCACGGGCGGTCTGGTGCAAGAGTTTGCGAGCGATAGAGCCCAGTGAGCGTTTCATTGGCGTCGACAGGTTGGCGGCAAAGGCGGGCGGTGAACAACAAACAGCCCCACCCTATGGTTGTTATCGGCCAGACGTCGCACCAGTTGAGGGCGCAGCAGAGGCGGCGGCGGCGAAGCGCGACGCGCCGCCGTCAAACCATCCGTCGGCCCTTGCGCTGGGGCGCAGCCTGCGCTGGCCGCCGCCCCCCCAGTTTCAGTGTCAGCCCCCGCTGCTTGCGGTGGGTCAATTGAGACTACATTGACCTACCGCAGCCGCCCGGCCCCCGCGGCAACGAGGAGCAAGAGACATGAAACTGGCGTTCGCATCCTGCATGTCCTATGCCGTGTTTGCACAGCAGCCGGTCTGGGACCAGATTGCCGCTCAGCATCCGGACCGGCTGTTGCTGTTGGGCGACTCGGTCTACCTGGACGGCCCGCCGTTCCCGAACAACATCCACCCGAGGGATTTGGAAAACAACGACTTCCTGCTGCATGTGCTCAAGCGCTGGCAGGTGCAGCTCGATCAACCGCAATTCCGGGCCTTGGTCAAGGCGGTGCCGACCGATGCGATCTGGGACGACCATGATTTTTTGTGGAACGAGCACTACGAA
Organism: Betaproteobacteria bacterium; assembly: GCA_031394235.1. Lineage (GTDB taxonomy): Bacteria > Pseudomonadota > Gammaproteobacteria > Burkholderiales > Burkholderiaceae_C > Pseudaquabacterium. The sequence continues at coordinate 34,292 of JANMXG010000398.1, read as the reverse complement.
GAAAAAGCCATCACCAAGCGCATCTATGCCGAAAACATCCGCATCACGCGGGCGCTGTTCAACGCGTTTTGCCGCACGCTCGACGCGCAGCTGGCACCCGGCAGTTACCCGGCCGCCTACAACGACGCCGTGATCAACCAGCCCAACGAGCCGCCACCCGGCTACAAGTTCCGCGATCTCGAGCCCGGCTTGAAGCTGCACCTGACCGACGGCCGCTCCTGGCGACTCGGCCGCGACATGCTGGGCGCCGCCCAGCGCGGCGAGATCGAGGCAAAGATGACCGCGGCTGCGCCCGGCACGGTGCACCTGCTGGCCTCGGGGTCGGTGGTGCGCAACGACGATGACGCGCGCTGGGAGCAGTTCGACGACTGGGTCTGGTTGCAGGGGCTGGCCCGCAAACACAACATCCTGGTGCTCAGCGGCGACATCCATGCCAACCGCTTCCAGGCGATCGACCTGGGTGCCGGGCGCTGGCTGTTCGACGCCACCTCATCCGGTGCAGCCATCAAACGGCTGGTGGGCGCGGGCTCGAAATGCGAGAACTACGGCCTGCTGAGCACCACCCCCAACGCCTTGCGGCTGGATTTTTTCTCACACGGCACACCCGATTCAGTGGGCGCCTGGGCAATCGACCGGACGACCTGGACGCGCACCAGCGTGGCCTGAGGGCGGCCCTGCGCGGCCCTCATCAACCGTCAACTGTCAAACGTCACGCACCCTCCGCCCAGGCCAGCGCCGGCCTGGCGATCGGACGAACGCTCTCGTAGGCGCGACAGGCCCGCAGCACCAGCGCATCACCAAACATCGGGCCCACCAGCTGCAGGCCGATCGGCAGGCCGTCCGAGGTCACGCCGCACGGGATGGACGCTGCCGGCTGCTGGCTCAGGTTGAACGGGTATGAAAACGGTGTCCAGCCCAGCAGGGACGCCGCATCGATTGCCGAGTGACCCGCCGGCCGCGCCTTGAATGCCGGCACCGCCACCGCTGGCGTGGCGATCAGGTCGAAGCCCTGCATGAACTGCCGCAGGTGCCCACCCAGCGCGCCGCGCCGCAGGTTCAGGGTTTGAACGTCCAGCGCCGTCAGCCGGGCGCCCAGCTCGGCTTCGGCCCGGAAGTCCGGGTCGCACAGCGCCTGCTGTGCCGGGCTCAAGCCGCTCCAGACCGAAAAAGCGCCCAAAAACCACAGCCCTGTGCAGATGTCCAGCGGGTCGGCGATGCCCGGGTCGACCATCTCGACCACCGCGCCCAGCGATTCCAGGTCGCGCACCGCACGCTCAACCGCCGCGGCCACCTCAGGGTGCACGTTCTTGGCATAGCCCAGCGTGGGCGAGTAGGCAATGCGCAAGCCCCGCACGCCGTCGTCCAGCCCGACGCGGTAGTCGCGGCCGTCGGGCGCAAGCGCCGTCCAGTCGCGCGCATCGGGCTGGCTGATCACCGTCATCATCAACGCCGCATCCGCCACGCTCAGGGTGTGCGGCCCCAGGTGGGCCACACTGCCAAACGGCGAAAGCGGGTACGCCGGCACCCGGCCAAAACTGGGTTTCAAACCGAAGTTGCCACAAAACGCCGCCGGGATGCGCACCGAGCCCGCGCCGTCGGTGCCCACGCTCAGTGGCCCCAGCCCGGCCGCGACCGCCGCCGCGGTGCCGCCCGACGAGCCGCCGGGGGTGTGGTCCAGGCTCCAGGGGTTGCGGGTGATGCCGGTCAGCGGCGAATTCGTCTCGCCCTTGCAGCCAAACTCAGGTGTGGCGGTCTTGCCCAGCAGCACCGCGCCGGCCTCGCGCAGCCGGGCCGTGACCGGCGCGTCAACATCCCAGGGCTGGGCCGCATCTACCGTCATCGAGCCCCGGCGTGTCGGCCAACCGCGGGTCAGGATCAGGTCTTTGATCGAGGTCGGCACGCCGTCCAACGGCCCTATCGGTGCACCGCGATGCCAGCGCGCCTCGCTGTCGCGGGCGGATTGCAACGCCGATTCGGCATCGACCAGGCAAAACGCGTTGAGCTTGGGGTTGAGCTGGGCAATACGCGCCAGCACTTCTTGTGTGGCTTCCACCGGCGACGCGGCCTTGGCGCGGAAGAGCGCCAGCAATTCGGTGGCGGTGGTCTCGGCTAGGCGGGTCGGCATCGGGGTGCTCCAGGCGTTGAGGGTCGGGTGATGGTAGCCAGACCCGCACCCTCCCGTCCGGTCAGGGCTTGAAATCGCCGGCAAACACCCACACCCACCGGGTCGGGTCGATGTAGGCGCGCAGGGCTGTGTTGACCTGCACGAGCGTCAGCGCGGCAATCGCATCCTCGGTCTTTTGCTGCAGTGCAAACCGGCGCTGCAGGTACAGGTTGCCGCCCAGCGTGCCGGCCACCGCCGCGTCCTGTGCACGGCCCAGCCGGCGCTGGTTGAGCAGGCCGGTGCGGCCGGCGTCCAGCTCGGCCTGGCTGAAACCGTCCTTCAGTGCCCGCGCCACCTCCTCACGCAACGCCGCCTCGACCTTGGCCCGGTTTTGCGGCGCGAAGATGGCCGAGGCCTGCCAGCGCGAGTTCAGCTCGAAGTTGCTCCAGGCCACGCTGGCGCGCACGTCATAGCTCAGGCCGTCTTTTTCGCGGATGCGCGCCCACAGCCGCGACATTGCATCGCCACCCAGCAGGTGGTTGGCGACCAGCAGCGCCGGGTAATCGGGGTGGCTGTCGTTGATGGCCAGGGCCTGCTCGACCAGACCGGTGGCGTTGGGCTTGTCGGGTGTGGCGAGCAACTGGCGCAGCGGCGGCACCGTCAAAAATGGCTGCGGCACCCGCAAAAACGCACTGGGCGCAGCGCCATCGCGCGGCAGGCGCCAGCCGCCAAAGGCGGCGTCCAGCGCGGCGCGCACGGCCGGGATGTCCATGTCGCCAACCGCGCTGAACTCGCCCACGGCCGCGCTGACAAATCGCCGGTGCACCGCCCGCACCGCGGCAATGTCCAGGCCCTGCACGTCTTGCACCGTCTCGTCAAAGGTGGGCACATAGCGCAGGTCACCGCGCGGGTACGGGTTGCCGTGGCGCTGCAGCAGGTTGGCGGCCAGCGCGCCAGGCTCACTGCGCTGCGCCGCAATGGCGGCCAGTGACTGGCGGCGGCGCTCGTCCAGCGCTTCTGCCGGAAAGGCGGGCTCGCGCAGCAGCCTGCCCACCAGCAGCAGCACCGCCGGCAGGTGTTCGCGAACGGTTGTGATGCCCACTGACAGGCCCTGGCCGCCGGCAGAAAACCCGACATCGGCGCGCAGCTTGTCGAAGGCGTCCGAGATCTGCTCGCGCGTCAGCCCGGCGCCGCCCTTGTCGATCAGTCCGCCCATGGCTGCCACCGCCAGGCCTTGGCCGCGCAAGCTTGCCTCGTCGCCAAACCGCAGCGTCAGTCGGGCCTGCACCGTGTTGCCCCGGGTGCCCTTGGGCAGCAAGGCGACTTTCAGCCCGCCGGGCAGGGTGGTGATCTGGGTGCGGGCGTCCAGGTTGGCCGGGGTGGCATCGAACACTTCGGCCTGGGCCACGGCGGCGTCACCCCGGTAGCCCTTGAGCATCGGCGCCACATCGACCAACACCGGCGCCGGTGCGCGCTGCGGGTCGTCGGTGGGCAGGTAGGTGCCGAGCGTGCGGTTGTCGGGTTTGAGGTGGTCGCGGGCCACCCGCTGCACGTCGGCCAGTTGCAGCTGGCGCATGCGGTCGCGGTCCAGAAAATAGAGCCGCCAGTCGCCGTTGCCGATGGCTTCGGACAAGGCCACGCCCAACCGCTCGGGGTTGGCAAAACCCTGGTCCCAGTCGTTGAGCCACTGCACCCGCACCCGCTCCAGTTCGGCGGCGGTGACCGGCTCGGTGGCCAGTGCGTCCACCGTGGCCAGCAGCGCGCTGCGGGCGCGGTCCACGTCCTGACCGGGCGCCAGCTGCACGCCCAGCAGAAACGGGCCGGGCTCGGCCAGGCTCCAGGCAAAGCCGAAGGTGGATGCGGCGAGTTGGGGGTCCACCAGGCGCTTGTGCAGCCGGCCGGACGGCGCCGGCCCCAGCACGCCGGCCAGCGCCTCGAAGGCCATGAAGTCCGGGTGCGCTGCGGCCACCGTGGGCCAGCCCACCAGCACCAATGGCGCACCGCCCTTGCGCCGCACCGTGACCGCGCGCTCGCCCTCTTGCACCGGGTCCAGCGTGTAGCTGGGCTGCAGCGTGCGCTGCGGCCGGGGCAGCGGGCCAAAGTACTGGGCCGCCCAGGCCAGCACCTGGGCAGTGTCGAACTTGCCGGCCACCACCAGGGTGGCGTTGTCGGGCTGGTAGTAGCGCCGGTAGAAGGCCTGCAGCCGCGCGATGTCGACGTTTTCGACGTCGGCGCGGGCGCCAATCGTGCTCTTGCCGTAGTTGTGCCACTGGTACATCGTCGCCAGGGTCTGCTGCAGCGTGGCCCGCACCGGGTTGTTTTCACCCGATTCCATCTCGTTGCGCACCACCGTCATCTCGGTGTCCAGGTCGGCCCGGGCGATCAAGCTGTTGACCATCGCGTCGGCCTGCCAGGCCAGGTACCAGCGCAGGGTTTCGTCGTTGGCCGAAAAGCTGGCGAAGTAGTTGGTGCGGTCGTAGGACGTGCTGCCGTTGTAGCGCAGCCCGCGCTTGCCCATCTCGGCCATCAGGTTACGGGTGGTCGGCGTGCCTTTGAAGATCAGGTGCTCCAGCAGGTGTGCCATGCCGGTCTCGCCGTAGTTCTCGTGGCGCGAGCCAACCCGGTAGGTCACGTTGACCGTGGTGCTGGGCTTGGTGGCGTCAGGCGCCAGCAGCAGTTGCAGGCCGTTGGGCAGCCGGTATTCGGTGATGCCCTCGACCTGGGTGACTTCGGTGGTCGGGCTTGAGCCCGGGCTGGCCGATGCAGGTGCAACGGCTTGCGCATTTGCGGTGACAGCCCGCCACGGCAGCAGCGTGCACAACAGCAAGGCGGGCAGCCAGCGGCGGATCGTCATGGAACCTTCAGGGTCAGTGGGCGGCTACGCAGTCTAGGGCGCGCGTGTCCAGGCCGTGCGGTCTAGGGCGATGGGCGGGCCCGCAGGTTGGCCTGGATCTCGAGCGCTGGACCGGCGGCCTGCAAGCGTTCCAGCAATGCCGGCAGCCACAGCGTCTGCGACAGCAGGCCGCCCATGTGACGGGCACACCGGCGCTGCACCCGGTGGAAAGGCGTCCACTCGAAACCGTCCATCTCGGGCCGGTTGCGGCCCCAGCTGTCGGCATAGTGGCTGTCGCAATGGCAGGCGGCCGCGTCGAACCGCTGGGTCAGCACGGCAAACAGGTGCAGGTCCTTGCGCGGCAGGTAGCTCATGCGGCCCAGGTCGGTCAGCGCCTGCCCGGTGAAGTCGATGCCGCACTCTTCACGGGTCTCGCGCAGCGCGGCGTCCAGCGGCGTCTCACCCGGCTCGGTGCTGCCCTTGGGGATGTCCCAGTGCCAGGCGCCGGTGACATGGCACAGCAGCAGCTCTTGCTGCTCATTCATCACCAGGATGCCGCAGGACAGCGTCTTCATGGCCGGCGCGCGCCACCGGCCGCGCGCGGCACCAATCGCCACGCCGCCGCGGTGGCCAGCAGCGACAGCCCGCCGCAGCCCCAGATCACCGGCCCGTAGCTGTGCCGGGCATCAAACACCGCACCCGCCACCCACGGCCCCAGCAGGTTGCCCAGCGCCGCGCCGGTGTAGAGCGTGCCGATGATGGCCGACACCGCCCGCGCGCCGAACAGGTCCATGCACAGCGCCGGCATCAGCGACACGATGCCGCCGTAGCTCAGGCCCAGCCACAGCGCAAACACCGCCATCGCCGGGTAGCCATCGGCGGCGTACCACAGGGCGAAGGACAGGCCCATCGACGCCTGCGTCAGCGCCAGCGTCAGCGGCCGGCCGAAGCGGTCGGCCAGTGCGCCCAGCGCAAAGCGCCCGGTCAGGCTGCCGATGCCGATCAGCCCGACCAGACCCACCGCGCGCGCATCGGCCACGCCCAGGTCCCGCGCCGCGGCCGAGACATGGGCAAACGGCACAAACATGCTGGGGCTGGCCAGCACCGCCATCGCGTACAGCCAGCGGAACTCGCGCGTGGCCAGCGCCTGACGCAGCGTGTGGCCAGCCACCGCAGCGCCGTCGCGGGCGGTGGCCGCCGGTGCCCGCTTGAGCAGCAGCGTGGCGCCCACGCCCAGCAACAGCACGCCGCCAGCCAGGGCCTGCATTGCGCCGCGCCACTGCAGGCTGGCGATCAGTGCAGTGGCCGCCAGCGGCACCACCACCGTGCCGGCGCCGATGCCGGCACTGGCGATACCCGCCGCCAGCCCGCGCCGGCGGGTGAACCAGGGCTGCACGCAGGCGATCGCCGGGGTGTAGACCAGCGCGATGCCAAGGCCGATGCCCACACCGTAGGCGGCGTAGATCGCCAGCATCGACTGCGCCATGCTGCTGGCGAGCAAGCCGCCGGCGATCAGCACCATGCCCACGCTGCAAACCCGGCGCGGACCCAAACGGTCGGCCAGCATGCCACCCCCCGCACCGGCCAAAAAGTACACCAGCCCAGACAAGCCGAAGACCAGCGAAACATCGGCGCGCTGCGCATCAAACGCCAAGGTCAGCGCACCAAAAAAGGCGGCAAACGAATACGACACGCCAAAGATCACCGCCAGCGCGACAAAACAGGCCCAGACTGCAACCCAGGCATAGCGCGGTTCTGGTGTGTTGTTGCTCATCGCAAAACAGTGTAGTGGGCGATATTGGCGCTGTCGGCCCGCCTAAACTGACCAGCCCGCCCTTGGAGAACCCCATGATTCTGGAAATCGCCGACATCCGCATCATTCCCGGCCAGCAGGCTGCGTTTGAAGAGGCCATTGCGCGGGCGCTGAGCACGGTGGCCAGCCAGGCCAGCGGCATGCTGGGCTGGTCAGTGAACAAAGGGGTCGAGAGCCCAGAGCGTTATGTGCTGCAGATCCGCTGGGCCACGCTGGAGGACCACACCGTCGGCTTTCGCCAGGGACCGCTGTTTGCGCAGTGGCGCGCGATCATCGGGCCATTTTTTGCCCAGCCCCCGCAGGTCGAGCACTTCGAACTGGTGGGCAAGTCGGCCTGACCCGCGCCCCCCGCCATGCACAACGCTGCTGTAGATTCACCCGTGGCCAGCGCCGCGGTGGCCCATGCCGAGGCGCTGTTCGATTCGGGTGAATTTTTCCGTGTGCTGGCCAGCCGCGTGGCCTGCCGCACCGAAAGCCAGAACCCGGCGCGGGCGCCCGAGTTGCAGGCCTACCTGGCCCAGCAAATTGCGCCCGCACTGCAGGCGATGGGCTTCGAGACCACGCTGCACGACAACCCGGTGGCCGGCGCGCCGCCCTTGCTGACCGCCGAGCGTTTTGAGCACGCCGACCTGCCCACCGTGCTGTTTTACGGCCACGGCGACGTGGTGCGTGGCCACGAGGGCCAGTGGGCCGACGGCCGCGACCCGTGGACCCTGGTTGACGCCGGCGCCCGCTGGTACGGCCGCGGCAGCGCCGACAACAAGGCCCAGCACAGCATCAACCTGGGCGCGCTGGCCGCCGTGCTGGCCGCGCGCGGCGGCCGGCTCGGGTTCAACGCCAAGTGGTTGCTGGAGATGGGCGAGGAGACCGGCTCGCCCGGCCTGGCCGAGTTTTGTAGCCAACAAGCCCACCGGCTGGCCGCCGACGTGCTGATCGCCAGCGATGGACCGCGCCTGCGCGCTGATCGGCCCACGGTGTTCCTGGGCTCGCGCGGTGTGGCCAACTTCGACCTGGTGCTGGTGGCCCGTGACGGCGGCCACCATTCAGGCAACTGGGGCGGCCTGCTGCGCAACCCGGGCACGGTGCTGGCCAATGCCATCGCCAGCCTGGTCGATGCGCGCGGCGTGATCCTGGTCCAGGGCCTGCGACCGCCACCCCTTCCGTCAGCGGTGCGGGCCGCACTGGCCGACATTGCGGTAGGTGGCGGGCTGGGCGATCCAGAGGTGGACACCCACTGGGGCGAGCCCGGCCTGACACCGCCCGAGCGGGTGTTTGGCTGGAACGCGCTGGAGGTGCTGGCCTTCGGCTGCGGCAACCCGGCGCAGCCGGTCAACGCGATCCCGGCGGCAGCGCGCGCCACCTTGCAGCTGCGCTTTGTGGTGGGCACTGATGCCAGCCGCATCCGCGAGCGGGTGCTGGCGCACCTGGCTGCGGCCGGCTTTGACGGCATCAGCGTGAGCGAACCCGTGGTGATGGCCGCCACCCGGCTGGACCCCGACAACGCCTGGGTGCGGTTGGCGCTGGACACCCTGGCCAGCGCCACCGGCGTGCGGCCAGCGCTGCTGCCCAACCTGGGCGGCAGCCTGCCCAACGATGTGTTTGCCGACATCCTGGGCCTGCCCACGGTGTGGGTGCCGCACAGCTACCCGGCCTGCTCGCAGCATGCGCCCAACGAGCATGTGCTGCCGGCGCTGATGCGCCAGGGCCTGGCCATGAGCGCCGCCCTGCTGTGCGCGGTGGGCGAGCAAGCCCCGCTGTTGCCACGCCGCCCGCGCCGCGCCCGCTGACACCCGCCAGCCACCCGGAGACCCGCCATGACCGCTGAAACCGCCCCGCCCGCCCAGACCTTCAACGTGAGCCACCCGGACGAGGCGGATTTCAAGTCCGGCGGGTTGCGCGCCTACTCGGCCTACCGGGACCTGGGCGTGGCTGCGGCCACTGGCGGGTTGGCCACCGCCCAGGTGATCCGCATGACCGCGCCGTTCAACGAGCGCTTCAGCCAGCGCCACCACCACCAGGGTGTGCAGCTCCAGCTGGTCTACGTGCTCAAGGGCTGGTTCAAGACCGACTTCGAAGGCCAAGGGCCGCAGCTGATGACCGCCGGCGCCTGCTGGACCCAGCCGCCGGGCATCCGGCACACGGTGCTGGGCTGGTCGGACGATTGCGAGCTGCTGGAGGTCATCCTGCCGGCGGTGCACACCACCGTGAATGACGACTGACCCCAGGCCAACGGGCTGCAGGCTGACGCCTGGCTGAAACCCGAAGGGCGACTGGGCGACTGGATATTGTTCGGCTCAATACCGTTATTTACCTGTTTTATTTGGCGATACAACGCCTAGCGTAGCGGACCTGTCAACCTCCCCACCGGAGCACCCCATGTCCGACGCTTTCCAGCTGCCCGCCGTCTCGCGCCTGCCCGCACCCTGCCGCGACGAGGCCACCGTGCTGCAAGGCCTGCTGGCGGGCTTGCAGCGCGGCAGTGGCCACGGCGCCGGTCTGGACTGGCCGGCTGTGATCGACACCGCCCGGCCCTGGGTGCAGGCGGTGCGCGACAAGCCTGCGCCGTTCTGGGCGATGGAGTCGCTGCTGCGCGAGTACCCGATCTCCAGCGCCGAGGGCCTGGCCTTGATGCGCCTGGCCGAGGCGCTGCTGCGGGTGCCCGACGCCCAGACGGCGATCGCGTTGACGGCCGACCAGTTGGGCCGGGCCGATTTTTCAGGCGGTGCGGCCGACGGCTCGCCGCACAAGCTGCTGGCCGGCCTGTCGGCCAGCGCGATCGGGCTGGCCAAGCGGTTTTTGCCGGACGATGCCAACGGTCGGGCCGGCCAACCCGGCCTGATCGACCGGCTGGGCGCCCAGACCGTGGTCGCCGCCACGGTGCGCGCCATCGGCCTGCTGGGCCGCCAGTTTGTGCTGGGCCGCAACATCGCCGAGGCGCTGGGCGAGGCCCGCAGCCAGCGGCGCGGCCAGCAGCGCTTGCGCTTTTCGTTCGACATGCTGGGTGAAGGTGCACGCACCGATGCCGACGCGCTGCACTACGGCACGGCCTACCGCGAGGCGCTGCAGGCGATTGCAGCGGCGGAGGCAGCGGCGGAGGCCGCGTCGGCCGCCGCCTCACCCGCCGCCGACACGGCGCTTGGCCGGGCCGGCGCCGGTCCGGCACAGCGCGACGGCCTGTCGATCAAGCTGTCCGCGCTGCACCCGCGCTATGAAGAGTCGCAGGCGGACCGGGTCATGGCGGAATTGGTGCCACGGGTCATCACGCTGATCGACATCGCCGCTGCCGCCGACCTCAACCTGACGATCGACGCCGAGGAAAGCGACCGGCTGGAGCTGTCGCTGGCCGTCTTCGACACCCTGGCCCGGCACATCCAGGCCACCGCACCGCACTGGACCGGCTTTGGTCTGGCGGTCCAGGCCTACCAGAGCCGGGCCCGCGAGATGATCGAGGCGGTGGCCGCCATCGGCCGTGCACGGGGCCTGCGCTTCATGGTGCGGCTGGTCAAAGGCGCGTACTGGGACGGCGAGATCAAGCGCGCCCAGGAACTGGGCCTGGCCGGCTACCCGGTGTTCACCCACAAGCACCACACCGACATCGCCTACCTGGCCTGCGCCCGCACACTGCTGGACCACCCTGCGGTGATCCTGCCGCAGTTCGCCACCCACAACGCCGGCACGGTCGCTGCCCTCCTGCAGTTGGCCGAGGCGGCGCGGCGCAGCGACCCCAACGCCGGCCGCTTCGAGATGCAGCGCCTGCACGGCATGGGTGAGGGCGTGTTCCGCGAGGTGATGGCCGCCCGCCCCGAGCTGAACCTGCGCATCTACGCCCCGGTCGGCGAGCACCGCGACCTGCTGGCCTATCTGGTGCGGCGCTTGCTGGAGAACGGCGCCAACTCGTCATTTGTGCACCAGCTGACAGACGCCGGCGTGGCGCCGGAGGACTTGCTGCGCTCGCCGCTGCGGCCCGCCGCAGCGCCCGGCCAGCCGGCACCGGCCACGCTGTACGGTGCTGCGCGGGCCAACAGCCGCGGCCTGGACCTGACGGTGCCCGAGCAGCGCGCGCCGGTGCTGGCGGCGGTGCACGCCCTCACGGCAAGCCCGCCACCCGCCGTGCCCGAGGTGCCCGCAGCCCAGGTGGCCGAGACCGTGCACCGGGCCATGACCACGCTGGCCGCCGGCTTTGCCACCTGGTCGGCCCGCCCGGTGGCCGAACGCGCCGCCATCCTGCACCGCGCCGGTGACCTGCTGGACCAGCGTCTGACGCAGTTTTGCGGTCTGCTGGTGACCGAGGCCGGCAAGACCGCCGGCGACTGCGTGGCCGAGGTGCGCGAGGCGGTGGATTTCTGCCGTTACTACGCGGTTCAGGCGGCCGAAAAGCTCAGCCCGATCACCCTGCCCGGCCCCACCGGCGAGAGCAATGCGCTGCGGCTGCAGGGCCGCGGCGTATTTGTCTGCATCTCGCCGTGGAACTTTCCGCTCGCCATCTTTGCCGGCCAGGTGGCCGCAGCGCTGGTCACCGGCAACGCCGTGGCCGCCAAACCGGCCGAGCAGACGCCGGGCGTGGCCGCGGCGTTTGTCGAACTGTTGTATGAAGCCGGCGTGCCGCGCGACGCGCTGGCGCTGCTGCACGGCCCGGGCGAGACGGTGGGCGCCGCGCTGGTGGCGCACCCGGCCACTGCCGGTGTGTGCTTTACCGGCAGCACGTCGGTGGCCAAGGCCATCAACCGCGCGCTGGCGGCCAGCGACGGCCCGATCGTGCCGCTGATCGCCGAGACCGGCGGGCTGAACGCGATGATCGTTGACAGCAGCGCCTTGCCCGAGCAGGTGATCGACGCGGTGGTGCAAAGCGCCTTTCGGTCGGCCGGCCAGCGCTGCTCAGCGCTGCGCCTGCTGTGTGTGCACGACAGCATCGCCGACAACCTGATCACGATGCTGGGCGGGGCCATGGCCGAGTTGCGCCTGGGCGACGCGGCCGACCTGGCGACGGATGTCGGCCCGGTGATCGACGCCGAGGCCCATGCCGGCCTGACCCGGCACATCGGCCGGCTGGACCAGCAGGCCCGCCTGCTGGCGCGCAGTCCGATGGCCGCGCGCTGGGCCGCCAGCCACATTGCCCCGGTGGCGTTCGAGATCGACCAAGTCGAGGATTTGCGCACCGAAGTCTTTGGCCCGGTGCTGCATGTGCTGCGCTGGCGCGGCGATGTCGACGCGCTGGTGGCGCGCATCAACGCGCTGGGTTACGGCCTGACGCTGGGCGTCATGACCCGCATCGACAGCCGCGCGCTGCGCATCGCCGACCTGGCGCGGGTGGGCAATGTCTACGTCAACCGCAACATGATCGGAGCGGTGGTGGGGGTGCAGCCGTTTGGTGGCGAGGGCCTGTCGGGCACCGGGCCCAAGGCCGGCGGGCCGCACTATCTGTTCCGTTTCTGCGCCGAGCAAACGCTGACCATCAACACGGCGGCGGCGGGCGGCAATGCCGCGCTGCTGGCCGGCAACGGCGGCGCGGCCTGAACGGCCCGGTCTGAAGTCACGAAAAGCCGCACGCCAAACGCCTGGCGTGGGTGGGCCTGGGTCATAATTTTCGGCGGTGGATCCGGCCAACGGCCCGGCTGCCGCAACCGGCGATTCAACCCAAGGGGCTCCCTTTGACCAAAACAATCCATTCCGGCGCGCTGCGTGCCACCTTGCTGCCGGTGCTGCTGGCTGCTGCACTTGGGGTGGCGGGATGCGGCGGGTCCAGCGACGCCAACCTGCTGGCGTCGGCCAAAGCGCATCTGGCCAAAAAAGAGACCGACGCTGCCCGGCTGCAGATCAAGAACGTGCTCCAGAAAAACCCGGGGTCGGGCGAAGCGCGCCTGATGCTGGGCAAGCTGATGTATGAGGCCGGCGACATGGCCGGTGCCGAGTCCGAACTCGGCCGTGCGCTCGAGCTGGGCCAACCCGAAGTTGCCGTGCTGCCCAGCCTGGCTGGCGCACTGGTGGGGCTGCAAAAGGGACGGATGCTGGTGCAGCGCTATGCCGCGCTCGACCTGTCCGACCCGGTCGCCGACGCCGAGCTCAAGACCCAGCTGGCCACCGCCGAGGCGATAGACAACGACCTCACCGCCGCCGAGGCGATGCTGGCACGTGCCCTGCGCAGCGCACCCCAGCATGTTCCGGCGCTGCTGCTGCGGGCACGGCTGGCCAGCGCACGGGGCGACAACGCCGCCGCCTTGAGCCAGATCGAGTCACTGCTGGCTATCGCGCCGGCCCGCGGCGACGCCTGGCTGCTCAAGGGCGAACTGTTGCAGCGCGCCGTGCCGCCGGACCCAGCCGGGGCCACGACCGCCTACACCGAGGCGGTCAAAGTGCAACCTGACCTGATTGCGGCCCACAACGCGCTGGTCATGCAGTTGCTGGCCAAGCCCGACATCCCGGCCGCCACCGTGCAGTGGACCGCGATGCAGAAAGTCGCGCCAAAGCATCCGCAAACCCTGCTGCTCGAGGCGGTGCTGGCCGAGGACAAGGGCGACCACAAGCGCACCCGCGAGATCACCCAGCTGCTGCTGCGCAGCGCGCCCGACAACCCGCAAGTGCTGATGCTGGCCGGCCAGGCCGAGCTCAAGCTCAACTCGCTGGCCCAGGCCGAGGTCCACTTTGCCAAGGCGATGCAGCTGGTGCCCAAAGCGGCGCCACCGCGGCGCCAGCTGGCCCAGGTGCAGCTGCGCACCGGCCAGGCCGAGAAAGCCATGCTCACGCTGCGCCCGCTGGTAGATGCGGTGCCGCCGGACGCCCAGGCGATCACGCTGTATGCCCAGGCCCAGCTGATGAATGGCGACACCAAGGGTGCCGAGTCCAGCTTTGCCCGGGCCGCCAAGCTCAAGCCCGACGACCCACGGCTGCGCACCACGGTGGCCCTGGCGCAGCTCGGCAAGGGCCAGGACGCCGCCGCGATGGCCGAGCTGCAGTCCATCGCGTCCGCCGATAAGGGCAACTCGGCCGACCTGGCGCTGATCACCGCGCGCATGCGCCGCAGCGACTTTGATGGCGCGCTGAAGGCCGTGGATGTGCTGGCCGCCAAGATGCCCGGCCAGTCGCTGCCCGACCAGATGCGTGGCCGGATTGCCTTGCAGCGCCGGGACTTGGCCGGCGCCCGCAAACATTTTGAAGCCGCGCTGACCAAAAACCCCGACTACCTGCCGGCGCTGGCGGGCTTGGCCGCGATGGACCTGGATGCCAAACAGCCCGACGCCGCCCGCGCGCGGTTCGAGGCCGTGCTCAAGGGCAATCCCAAAAATGCCAGCGCCATGCTGGCGCTGGCCGAGATCAACAAGCGCAGCGGCGGCAAGCCGGAGGACACCGTCAAATGGCTGGACCAGGCCGTCAAGGCCGAGCCGGGAGAGCTGACCCCCCATTTGCAGCGGGTTGACCACCACCTCGACAGCCGTCAGGCCAAATTGGCCATCAGCGCCGCCCAGGCCGGTCTGATCGCGCTGCCCGACAACGCCGAGCTGCTGGACCGCCTGGGCCGCGCCCACCTGAACGACGGCGACGCCCAGCAGGCCATCACCGCCTTCAACAAGCTGGCCGCGCTCAACCCCAAGTCACCGATGCCCCAGCTTCGGCTGGCCGACGCCCACGCCGCCGCCAAGAACAAGCCCGCCATGACCGCTGCCGTGCGCAAGGCCAGCGAGATCGCGCCCAACCAGTTGATCGTGCAGCAGGCCGTCGCCAGCCTGGCGATGATGGACAACAAGCCGGCGCAAGCGCTGGCCGTGGCCCGCACGGTGCAAACCCAGAATCCTGACAATGCCAACGGCTTCATCATGGAAGCGGAGGTCGAGATGCGCCAGAAAAACTGGGACGCTGCCGCCGCCGCGCTGCGCAAGGCCTTGACGCGCCAGCAAACCGGCGACTCGGCGCAGCGCCTGCATGCCGTGCTGGTGGCGGGCAAAAAGCAAGCCGATGCCGACAAGATGGCCGCCGACTGGCGCAAGAGCCATCCCACCGATATGGCGTTTGAGCTGTACCTGGGTGATGTGGCCATGGCCGCCAACAACGGCAGCCAGGCCGAGCAGCACTACCGGACCGTGCTCGACACCCAGCCCAACAACGTGCTGGCGCTCAACAACCTGGCCTACGTGATGGCACTGGCCAAAAAACCGGGTGCGGTGGCGCTCGCCGAACGTGCCGTGAAGTTGGCGCCGAGGTCGGCCGCTCTGATGGACACCTTGGCGTTTGGCTTGGCCGCCGAGAACCAGCTGCCCCGCGCCATCGAGGTCCAGACCCAGGCCGTGGCCGCTGCCCCGGACGCCCCGCAGTTCCGCCTGCAGTTGGCCAAGTTGCTGCTGCAATCGGGCAACAAGCCCGCTGCCCGCACCGAGTTGCGCGCGCTGGAAAAGCTCGGTGCGGCCTATGCCCGCCAGGCCGAGGTGGCCGAGTTGATCAAGACCACCGGCGGTTGATCGCCCGGGCCGCCCATCTCAGCCCGAGGCGGCCGGCAAGACCGCATCAACCGGGTCAGTCAGCTCGACGGCCAGCGCCGCAGGCGGCGTACAGGCACCGCCTGTACTCGAACCAGAACGGGTGCCAGAAGCCCATGAAGCGCTGCGTCATCACCACCCCGGCCAGGCCGGTGGCGGGCGAGACAAACCAGTGCGTGCCGGCCAGGCCACCCCATTGCAGCTCACCCACCGCCGCCTCCGGCTGGATCTCTGAGGCGTGCCGGGCCACCGCGCCGCCCAAGCCAAAGCCCAGGCTGGGCACGGCGCCGGTGGCAAAAAACTGCACGCTGCGCTCGGCCGGCACCTGGTCGACAAACATCGCCGCCAGCGTGGCCGGTTTGAGCAAAGACGGCCGGCCCGGCATCAGCTGGCGCAACAGCGCCAGCATGTCGGCCTGGGTCGTAAACAGGCCGCCCGCACCCGACTGGCGTGGCACGGCGCGCAGGTAGGCGCCCGGGAACGGCGTGTCGTTGAGCCGCTGCAGGCCCGGCTTCATCACGTTCACTGGATCGCCGCGGTACAGCGCGGCCAAGCGCGGCAGCTGCTCGGACCGCAGCACAAAGCCGGTGTCGGTGATGCCCAGCGGGCCGAAGATGCGGGATTGCAGTGCCTCGGCAAAACTTTGCCCGGTGACGATCTCGGCCAGCCGGGCCAGCACGTCGATGCCGGTCGAGTATTCCCAGCCCTCACCGGGCTGGAAGCACAGCGGCAAGCTGGCCAGCAGGTCCATCTCCTGGGCCAGTGTGGTGTCGGCCCGGCGGATCCCGGCCGCCAGGTAGGCGTTGTAGATCACCGTGCCGGGGTCGAACACACCGTGGCTGAAACCGCCCTGGTGGCTGAGCAGGTGGCGGACCGTGATGTCGCGCTGCAGCGGCTCGGTGTCGGTGATCGCCAAAGCGGCCGGGCGCAGCACCCGTACGCTGCCCAGCGCCGGGATCCATGCCTTGATCGGGTCGTCCAGCCCGAAATGACCCTCGTCGGCCAGCAACAGCACCAGCACCGAGCAAAACAATTTGGTGTTGGAAAACGCCCGATGAATATGGTCAGGGCGCAGCCGGGTGCCGGCCTCGATGTCGGCAAGGCCTGTGCAGAACAGGTCGACCAGCTCGCCATCCCGCAACGTGGCGGCGGACACACCGGGCAGGCGCTGTTGGTCCACCTCACGCTGCAAGACCGCGTGGGCGGCGCTGAAATCCGGCGCGGCGCGGGTCAAACCGGGCTCCAGGTGCCGCCGGTCTGGCTGGCCGATTGACCGCTGTCGCTGGCCGGCTGACCGCTGTCGCTGGCGGGCTGACCGCTGTCGCTGTCTGCCAGGTGAAGTGCGCGGCCGTCCGCCTGCAGCTTGAGCAGGTGCGCCCGCAACGAGCGCAGCGCCACACCGTGCAGGTGGGCGGGTGTGTCAGCGTAGACCTGGGCCAGCAAGACCTGCTCGGCCACCGGTGTGTGGGCGGCCAGGCTGAGCAGCGCGGCCATGACCTTGGCTTCGCGGCCCAGGCGGTGGGCGACGGTCTTGTTGACCACCGTGTGCGGTGCATCGATCAAAAAGCCATGGCCGGGCGCCAGCCAGTCCAGGTCCTCGTCGAGCAGCCGGCGCAGCGACGCCAGATAGACCGCCATGTCGCCGTCGGGCGGGTTGATCACCACCGTGCTGCCCTGCATCAGGTGGTCGCCGGTGAACAGCAGTTTTTCTTCTTCCAGCAGGTAGCACAGGTGGTTGCTGGCATGGCCGGGGGTGTGGATCACGCGCAGCGTCACGCCGTCGCCCAGCGCCAGCCGGTCGCCATCGGCCAGCACGTGGGTGGGCAAAAAAGCGGTGTCCTGCCACTCGGGATACGTTGCGACCCGGCCGAAGGTGGGCGCACCGGTAGCCGCGGCGATCGCGGCGGCGGCGGGGGAGTGGTCCTTGTGGGTGTGGGTGACCAGGATGCGGGTGATGCGGCCGGGTGCGGCGGCCAGCAGCGCCTGGATGTGCCCGGCAAGGTCGGGCCCCGGGTCGAGCAGGGCCCAGTCGTCGCTGCCGGGCGCGCCGATGAAGTAGGCGTTGGTGCCCGGGCCGGTCATCACGCTGCCGTTGTCGGCGGTGACCCGCAGCACCCTGGGCGACAACCAGACCGGCACGCCCGGCGTCAGCTCGACGCTGGCCGTGCCCTGGCCGTCAGGGTCGATGCGGCCGAGTTCGGCAAACGCCCAGTCACCCGGATTGATCGGCCGTCGCGCCTTGCCGGCCAGGCCGATGCGCGGCCGGATCAACGGCACGACCGCTTGTGCCCGAGCCCAGGCCACCGCATCAGCGGCCTGGGTAAAGCTGCCCAGGTGCTTGAGTGTCAACTCGGTGACGTTGAGCAGTTTGAGCGCCCGCGCCTTGTCCAGCGCTTCGGCCGGCGTCAGCCACAGCAACTCGACGGTTTCTTTTTCGTCATGCACCGCCGTCTGGCCCAGCGGCGCCTGGGTGATGAAAAACCGGGTGTCGAAAATCTTGGGCATGCCAATCGGCGTGATCCAGTGGCTGTAGTAGGCCAGCCGGTCCATCGCCAGGCGCACGCCAAAACGCTCACAGACCTCGGCCATGCCGGTCTGGTTGGCATGCAGTGCATGGCGCATCGCCAGCACCTCGGCCGGCGGCAGGCCGTGCAAGTCCACCAGCGCACCGCTGGCGTCGTTGGCAAACAGCAGGCCGGCCTCCTCAAAACACTCGCGCACCGCCGCCACCCAGTAGTGCAGGCCGTCCTGCGGCAGGCCCATGCGGGCGCTGGCGGTGTCATCAATCATGCCCTGGCAGCGCTCGTAGTGGCCTCGGTCGCTGGCGTCGAGCAGGCCGCCGGGGAACACCGCCGCGCCGCTGTTCTGGTCGCCTGGCCGTTCGGCGCGCTTGAGCATCAGCACCTCCAGGCCGCGCGGTGCGTCGCGCAGCACGATCAGCGACGCGGCGGCGCGTGCCACTGGCGGCGGTGCGCCCGGCGGCAGGCTGAGCAGCGGTGGGCGGTGCGGGTTGTCGGTACGGGGGTTGTGATCGGTCAATTCAGTCTCCTACCGCCGCGCCGGTGGCGCGCAGCGCGCTGATTTCATCCGGGCTGAAACCCGCCTCGGCCAGGACGGTGTCAGTGTGGGTGCCGGCCTTGACGGCCGGCGTGGGCTGGCTGGGCTGGCTGCGCGAAAAACGCGGCGCCGGTGCCGGCTGGGTCACGCCCCCCACCTCGATGTGGCCGCCGCGCGCCAGCGCGTGCCGGTGCGCCGAGGCCTCGGTCAGCGTCAGCACCGGGGCAAAGCAGACATCCGTGCCTTCGAGCAGCGCGCTCCAGTCATCGCGGGTTTTGGCGGCGATCAGCGCGGTGATGGCCTTGCGCATCTCGGGCCAGCAGCGGCGGTCGTACTGGCGCTTGAGGTAGTTGTCGTCCAGGCCGATGCGCTGCACCAGTTCGGCAAAAAACTTCGGCTCCAACGCGCCGATCGACACCCATTTGGCGTCGGCCGTGGCGTAGGTGTCGTAAAACGGCGCGCCGCCGTCCAGCAGGTTGGCGGCGCGTTGCTCGACGTTCCAGGCGCCGGACGCGGCCATGCCAAAAAAGATGCTCATCAGCGACGAAGCGCCGTCCACCATTGCGGCATCCACCACCTGGCCCTGGCCGGAGCGGCTGCGCTCGAAGATCGCCGCCAGGAGGCCAAAAGCCAGGTAGAGCGCTCCGCCGCCGTAGTCGCCCACCAGATTGAGCGGTGGGATGGGCTTATCAGTGCCCGCCGCGCCGCCGCCCGAACCCGCACCAATCGCATGCAGCGCGCCGGTCAAGGCGATGTAGTTCAGGTCATGGCCGGCGGCCTGGGCCAGCGGGCCGGTCTGGCCAAAGCCCGTCATGCGGCCAAACACCAGGCCAGGGTTGCGCGCCTGGCAGGCCTCGGGCCCCAGGCCCAGGCGCTCGGCCACGCCGGGGCGCCAGCCTTCAATCAGCACGTCGGCGCGGTCGATCAGGCGCAGCACGGCGTCGCGGCCGGCGGGCTGCTTGATGTCCAGCGCCACCGATCGGCGGTTGCGGCCCGAGACATCAAACTTGACATCCATTGGAACGCCCAGGCCGCTGGGCTCGGTGCGGTCGATGCGCAGCACCTCCGCGCCCAGGTCGGCCAGCAGCATGGCGCACAGCGGGCCGGGGCCGATGCTGGCCAGTTCAACAACGCGCAATCCGGTCAAGGGTCCCATGTCGGGGTCTCCGTGGAGTTTTTTGGGGTGGCGTCAAGGCGCGCCAAGCGTGAAAGTGTGCACCGCCCGCGGCGGGCGTCGATGTCATGCGGGGGACGCCGGCGGCGGCGGGGCCGGTTTCATCTGCCAAGCGGCCAGCGCGGCCGCGCCGGTCAGCAGCGCCATCAGCACGAACACCTCGTGAAAAGCCCGCAGCGTGCCGGCCTGGCCCAGCGCGGCATGGGTTTGCAGCCGTGCACCCAGCAAAATACCAACCAGGTTGACGCCCACCGCGCCGCCGAGCTGGCGCAGGAAGTTCATCGTGCTGGCGCCGGCGGCGATGCGCGGCAGGTCCAGCACCCGCATCGCCGACAGGCTGAGCGACGGGATCACGCAGCCCAGACCGATGCGGCCCAGCACCGCAAAGGCCGTCAGCCAGACCACGGCCGTGCCGCTGCCGACAAACACCATCACCGCAAACGACGCCGTCATCACCAGCAGGCCGAGGGTCAGCGTGCGGTAGAGCGGCGCCCGGTCGGCCAGCCGACCGGCCAGCGGGATGGTGCAGGCCAGCGCCAGCCCCGCTGGCAGCAGCACCGCGCCCACGGTGGACGCCGGCATGCCGAGTGCCACCAGCATGAAGACCGGCAGCAGGTAGGTGGAGCCAAACAGCCCGGCGCCATAGATCACCGCCACCCACGCAGCGCGGCGGAACACCGGGTGGCTGTACAGCGACATCTGCATCAGCGGCGTCGCTACCTGGCGCTGGCGCACGACAAAGCCCGCCACCAGCGCAGCGGCCAGCGCCAGTTGCAAGCCGCCCGCCAGCGTCTGCCCGCCCTGCAAGGTGACCAAGCCGTTGAGCATTGCCGCCAGCAGCACCGTCAGCATCAGCAGGCTCCAGGCGTCGGGCGGGCGGGCCTGCGGGTTGACCGCCAGGCCGCCCGGCGCCACATGCGGCAGGCAGCGCCGCGCCAGCACCACGGCCACCGCACAAAACGGCAACACGAAGAAAAATATCGCCCGCCAGCCAAACCAGTCGACCAGCAGCCCGCCCACGCTGGGGCCGAGCGCCGGCGCCAGCACCGTGCCAAAGCCGAACACGCCCATAGCCCGGCCCTGCTCGTGCTTGGCAAAGGCATGCATGATGATCACGCCGGGGATGGTTTGCAGCACGCCGCCGGCCAGGCCCTCGACCATGCGCATGGCCAGCACCAGCCCGAGGTTGGGCGCCAGGCCACCGACCAGCCCGCCGGTGCCCAGCAGCCCCAGCATCACCACGTAGCAGCGCCGGTAGCCAAAGCGCTGCAACAGCCAGGGCGTGGCCAGCATCGAGACCGTCATCGCACCCATGAAACTGGTGGCCAGCCACTGCGCGTCCTGCTGGCCCAGCTCGAACTGCCGGCTGATGGCCGGCACCGCGACGTTGATGGTGGTGGCGGCCATCAGCGCGGCCATGTTGCCGATCATCACCGTCAGCAACACCCACCAGCGGTGGTTGGGGCCGTAGCGCAGGCGCAGCGCGGCCAGAGAGTGCTGCGCGGGGGCCGGCGCCGGGCCGGCCGCACCGTCAGCACCGTCCTGGGCGGCCTGGACGGCGGGCTTGGCAGCGGCCTGGGCGGCAGTTTCAGGATCGGTCGGCATGCGCTGGCGATTGTGCGCGCTGGCACCTATCGGGCCCCTTCACGACAAAGGCCAGATCGCTTTCGCCCAGGCGTCATGTTGTCCTACGTGCGCTGGCGCACACAGCGGCTACCTTTGAATCTCCAGTTTTGGACCGGCCACCGCGAGACAAACATGATGACCGCCCTGCTCTCCCGCTTACCCACAGCCACCTTGCGCCCCCAGCCCCTGCCCCCGGTGCTGCGTGCATTGGCGCCCGACCCCCGACGCAACCACCTGCTGGCCGCGCTGCCGGACAACGAGCGGCAGCAGTGGATGGCCCACCTGGAGCCCGTTACCCTGCAGTTGGGTCAGGTGCTGAATGAGCCGGAGCGCCCGCTCAGCCATGTCTACTTTCCCACCACCGCGATGGTGTCGCTGCTGTACGTGACCGAAAGCGGCGCCAGCGCCGAGGTGGCTGTGGTGGGCCGCGAGGGCATCGTCGGCATCTCGCTGTTCATGGGCAGTGACATCACGCCCAGCCAGGCGGTGGTGCAAAGCGCAGGCCAGGGCTTCCGGCTCAAAGGATCGGCGATCAAGGAAGCGTTCAACCGGTCAGCACCGGTGATGCTGCTGCTGCTGCGCTACACCCAGGCCCTGATCAGCCAGGTGGCACAGACAGCGGTGTGCAACCGCCACCACTGCCTGGACCAGCAATTGAGCCGCCTGTTGCTGCTCAGCCTGGACCGGCAACCCGGCAGCGAGTTGGTGATGACCCAGGAGTTGATCGCCAACCGCCTGGGCGTGCGCCGCGAGGGCGTGACCGAAGCCGCGCTCAAGCTGCAGGCCGCCGGGGTGATCCGCTATGCCCGCGGCCATATTCATGTGCTGGACCGCACCGGGCTGGAGCGCCGCGCCTGTGAGTGCTACGGCGTGGTGCACCGCGAGTACAACCGGCTGCTGCCCGCTGAACTCACGATGTGACGGCATTCAGCGGGTTGCCCCGTTGTCTGACTTGCGCAGCTTGAGTGTGGCGGCGCTGACCTCGGCCTCAAAGGCTTTCCATTTGGCGGCGCTGGCCTTGCGCAGGTCTGCCAACTTGGCTTCGGCTGCCAGCAGATCCCGCTTCAGCGCCACGGTCTGGGCATCGAGCCTGACCTTGGCGTCGGCGGTGGCGGCGCTGGCCTGCCTGTCCAGCGAGGCCAGCTTGGCCCGGGCCGCGGCGATGTCCTGGTCGGCCTGCGCCGCCAACTGATCGCGCTGGCGCTCGTCGGTGGCGTACTCAAACGCCGGCATCGCCCTGACCGAGTCCCGGGTGGCGCCGTCCAGCACCAGCTTGCCGCTGTCTTCCTTCACCTGGGCCACCGGATACGCCACATCGTGGCGGCCCATGCCGATGGAACCGCCCGCGCCGATGATCAGGTACGACACGGTCTTGTCGGGCGAGATGATCAGGTCCAGCACAGTACCGATCTTGTCGCCGGTGCCGGTATAGACCGTCTTGCCCAGGATCGACTTCTTCACGCTCCAGCCCAGCGCCAGGTTCTGCACGTCGGTCCGTGTGACGACGCGGGCGGTGCTGCCAGCCCCCTGGCCGCCGACCGTGCCCATCACCGCTGCGCTCGCGGCTATCGACACAGACAAGGACAGGACGGCCATCAGCGGGAGCTTGTTCATGGTGTGGGTGTGTCGAGCAGGGTGGAGGGGACAGGCCGCGGCTGCGGCCCAAAAGCGCCGAGTTCTGGATCCCGCGGTGGGTTGTAGCGGACGTCCGGCCCTGTTGTCTGTGCGCTGGCGAACCGCGCGGCAGCGCCGTTATCCAGGACACTCATGATTGCGACCGGCTTTGTAAGATCCGGCATCGCCGGCTCAGTCCCTTCACCGGAGCGTCCATGCGCACTATCCAGATCGCCGTGATCGTCGGCAGCCTTCGCCGCGAATCGTTCAACCGCAAATTGGCCACCGCTATCACGGCGCTGGCGCCGGCGGATTTCCGCTTCAAGCCGCTGGAGATCGGTGACCTGCCGCTGTACAACCAGGATGACGACACCCAGCCCTCCGCTGCGGTGCTGCGGCTCAAGGCCGCCATCGCCGCGTCGCAAGGCCTGATGTTTGTCACGCCCGAATACAACCGATCGATCCCGGGCGTGCTGAAAAACGCACTCGACCATGCATCCCGGCCCTACGGCCACAGCGCCTGGGCCGGCAAACCGGCCGGTGTGCTGGGGGTGTCGGTCGGCGCCAGCGGCACGGCGATGGCGCAGCAGCACCTGCGCAACGTGCTGGCCTACCTGGACGTGCCCACGCTGGACCAGCCCGAGGCTTTCATCCAGGTCAAGCCCGACCTGTTCGATGCCAGCGGCGCCATCGGCGCCGGCAGCAAGGCGTTTTTGCAAGGCTGGATGGACCGCTACGCCGCCTGGGTGCGCCAGCACAGCGCCTGATGAACCCGGCCGCGCTGTCCCAGGCCAACCCGCAGCAGCTCACGCTGTCGGGCAGTTGGACTGCGCGCGGGCTGGGCCGGGGCCGCGATTTGTTCGAGTCGCTGGCCCCGGCAGCGCAGCCGTCCGGCGCGCCGCCTGACGCGCCGCCTGAGGCGCCGCGTGAAGCGCAGTCTGGCGCGGCAGCGGCAGCGGCAGCGGCACGCAGCACTATTTCGGCCGACGCAACCCAGGTCGAGGCGCTGGACACGGCCGGCGCTTGGCTGCTGCACCAGGGACTGCAGCGGCTGCGGGCGCAGGGCGTCGAGGTGACGCTGCAGGGTTTGCGCCCCGCCTTTGCCCAGTTGCTGGCGCTGGTGGACAAGCCCGACGCCGACGCCAGGCCGCCAGATCCCTCAAAGCCGCCACAACCTGCCGCCACACCAGAGCCGCCGCCGCCCGGCCTGGTCAACCGCTTGGGCCGCAGCAGCACCGAGGCGCTGCAAGGCGCTGCCGACCTGCTGGGCTTTGTCGGTGAATCGGCGTTGGCGCTGGCCGGCTGCTTTGCCCACCCGGCGCGCTGGCGCTGGCGGGCGATTGGCCACAACATCCGCACTGCCGGCGTCGATGCGCTGCCGATCGTCGGCCTGCTGTCGTTCTTGCTGGGCGTGGTGGTGGCCTACCAGGCGGCCGACCAGTTGCGGCGCTACGGCGCCAACATCTTTGTCGCCGACTTGGTGGGGCTGTCGATGCTGCGTGAGTTTGCGCCGCTGATCACCGCCATCATCATCGCCGGGCGCTCGGGCTCGGCCTACGCGGCCCAGATCGGCACCATGGCCGTGACCGAGGAGATCGACGCGCTGCGCACGTTGGGCATATCGCCGCAAGAGCTGCTGATCCTGCCCAAGATCACCGCGCTGGTGATCACCTTGCCGCTGCTCACCGTGTTTGCTGATGTGTTGGGCGTGTTTGGCGGCATGGTCATGGCGCGGGCCCAACTCGATGTGGGCTTTGCGGATTTTCTCGACCGCTTCGTCAAGGCCGTCAGCGCCACCTCCTACCTCACTGGCATCGGCAAGGCGCCGGTGTTTGCCGCCATCATCGCCACCATCGGCTGCTACCAGGGCATGCGCACCCGGGGCGGCGCCGACAGCGTGGGCCTGCAAACCACCCGCAGCGTGGTGCAGTCCATCTTTGGCGTGATCGTGGCGGACGCGCTGTTCTCGGTGGCCTTCAGCGTGCTGGACCTGTGACATGACCCCCGCCACCGCAACAGCCACCGATATCGCCACAGATCCCGCAGCCCATACCGCCACCGCCACCGCCACCGACACGGTGATCGAGTTGCAGGGCGTGGCGACCCGCTTTGGTGAGCACAGGGTGCACGACGGGCTGGACCTGACCGTGCGCCGGGCCGAGATCTTTGCCCTGATCGGCGGCAGCGGCTCGGGCAAATCCACGCTGCTGCGCGAGATGATCCTGCTGCACCGGCCCGACGCCGGCCAGGTCCGCGTGCTGGGCCAGGACTTGTTGACGCTGGACGCCGCGCAGGCCGTGGCCTTGTGCCAGCGCTGGGGCGTGATGTTCCAGCAGGGCGGCCTGTTCGGCTCACTCACCGTGCTGGAAATCGTCGGCCTGCCGCTGCGCGAGCACACCGGGCTGAACGACCACCTGGTCGACCAGATCGCCGGCTGGAAGCTCGGGCTGACCGGCCTGGCGCCCGAGGTCGGTGCGCTCTACCCGGCCGAGCTTAGCGGCGGCATGATCAAACGCGCCGCACTGGCCCGCGCTTTGGCGCTCGACCCCGAGTTGCTGTTTCTCGACGAGCCCACCGCCGGGCTGGACCCGGTCAGCGCCGCTGGCGTGGACGCGCTGGTGCGGCAGATGCGCGACCTGTTCGGCCTGACGATCGTGATGATCACCCACGACCTCGACACCCTGTGGCAAGTGGCCGACCGGGTGGCCGTGCTGGCCGACGGCAAGGTGCTGGGCGTGGGCACCATGGCCGAGTTGGCCCAGCGCGACGAGCCCGCCATCCGGCAGTTTTTCGACGGCCCGCGTGGCAGGGCAGCGCAGGCTGACTCGACGACAGCCCACCAACTTAAGGAGTCATCATCGACACCAAGGTGAACTTCACGGTGGTCGGCGCATTTGTGCTGGCCTTGGGCGCGCTGTTGATTGCCGGCGTGTTGTGGCTGGCCGCGGGCGGTGCCACGCGCAGCGCGGAAGACCTGTACCTCGCGATCGAGGACGAGTCGGTTGCCGGCCTGAACCTGAACGCGCCGGTCAAGTACAACGGGGTGGACGTCGGCAAGGTGCGCAGCATCGCACTCGATGCCGCCAACCCGGACCGGGTGCGGCTGGTGTTTGCCATCAAGCGCGGCACGCCCATCAAGGTGGACACCGTGGCAGTGCTCAAGACCCAGGGGCTGACCGGCATCGCCTACGTTGAGCTGGCCGGCGGTGCCCGCGACGCCGCACCGCTGCTGGCCACCGTGGACGGCGAGTTGCCGCAGATCCGCACCAAGCCGTCGCTCAGCGCACGGCTGGAAAACGTGCTGACCCATGTGCTGGGCCAGCTCGACAGCACCTCAAACAACCTCAACGCGATCCTCAGCGACGCCAACAAGGTCGCTTTCAGCCAGACCCTGGCCAACACCGCCCAGGCCACCCAGGCGCTGGCCGAACTGCTGGCCAAGAACCGGGGCGCGATAGACCGCACCGTCGCCAACGCCGCCCTGGCGGCCGACCGCGGCGCTCAGGCCAGTGCGCAGATCGGGCCAGTGCTGGAGCGTGTCGGCCGCGGCGCCGATTCGGTTGAGCGTCTGGGCACGGCTGCCACAAAGGCCAGCGACGACGCCGGCAAGGCCGTGGTCACGGTGGCTGGCGACCTGCAACGCCTGACGGCCGAAACCCTGCCCGACCTGCAGCGCCTGATGGGCGAGTTGGCCGTGCTGTCCGGCTCGCTGCGGCGCCTGGCCGAACAGACCGAACGCAGTCCGGCCAGCCTGTTGTTTGGCCGCAGCCCCGTGCCCGCCGGGCCGGGCGAGTCCACCTCCGGAGACCCCCAGCGATGAACCACACCACCGGGTTTCAGGCCCGCCGCCGGGCCGCAACTGCGGGCGTCACCGCAGCCGTCACGCTGCTGCAGGTGTTGGCGCTGGTGCTGGCCAGCGGCTGTGCAGACTTGCTGCCCAAACCAACGGTACTGCCCAACTTTCACACGCTGGATGCCCAGCCCAAAGGGCCTGGCCCGTTGTCCAGTGCCGGTTCGGCAGCAGGCGCCACGCTGGTCGTGACCGCACCCCGCGTCGCAGCCGGCCTGGACAGCCGCCGCATGCTGTACGTGCGCGAAGCGCACCGGCTAGAGTACTTTGCCAACAACGAATGGGTGGACACACCGTCCCACATGTTGACCCCGTTGATCGTGGCCGCGCTGGAGCAGACCGGCGCGTTCGGCGCGGTGGTCAGCGCACCGGGCAGCGTCGATGCCAGCCTGCGGCTGGACACCGAGGTGCTGCGGCTGCAGCAGGTGTTTGGCGCGTCGCCCAGCCAATTGCGCTTCACGCTGCGCGCTCACCTGGTGGACAGCCGCACACGCAAAGTGCTGGCCTGGCGAGAGTTCGACCAGACCGTGGCCGCGCCCAGCGACGACCCCGGCGGCGGCGTGGCGGCGGCCAACACTGCGGTGCAGGCGGTGCTGGGCCAACTGGCAGGCTTTTGTGCCGAGGCCAGCCGGGCGCTGCCGCTGGCAACCCGGGCGCCCTGAACCGCGCGGATTGACCGCACCCGTGCGGCTGGCAGGTGTCTGGCCTGGAATGACCGGCATTGGGGAAGGCCAGCCCGATGCGACGCGGTCGAACAGCGCTTGCCAGCGGCAGGCTCGAAACCCGCCAGCAATCATCTGACGGGCGCTGCGCTCGCGGTCGGATTTGCTGGCGGCCGACAGTCAACGCCGAACCTTCCGGCGCTACGTCACCGACATCCACACCACGTTGCCGGCGACGCTCGCGGCGCTCGGCATGCCGTCCCGCCCTGCAAGCCCGCATGTCGGGAACCTTTACACATCACAAGACGCCTGGAGTAGGTCATGGCCCGTTCACGCGTCTAAGTCTCTGAAAAACAAGGATTTTTAAAATCCGCAAGCGTCCTGGCATGCAGTTTGCTCGTTAATTTCTTGTCGATTTATCCTGCTGCGGCGGCAGGCGCCTCGCCCGCGACCCTGGAGATATCACCATGATTTTCCGAACCGCCCTTGCAGGAATTGCCACGGCGCTTGTCGCCGTCGGCGCCACTGCGGCACCGCTGCTGTACACGAACGTCGCGTGCGGCGCCTGCCAAATTACATCGCAAGACACCACCACCGGCGCACGCGTGGGTACCTTCACCCAGGACAAGGGCAACGGCCGGGGGGTCGTCGTCGTGGGTGACAACATTTTTTACACGACCGCCAACAGTGGCAATGTGTTCAAGCGCAGCGTCAGCAGCAATGCCGATCTCGGCATTGCCTTCAACGTCGCAGGAAGCTCTGGCCTGCAGGCTATCTCGTTTGATGGCACGGACTTCTGGGTCGGCGACTATTCGGGTACCACCAAGGCTTACAAGTACTCCATCACTGGCACCTTGCTGAGTACCATCACGCTGAACAACGGCTTGGCCACTGGCGCTGGCGCCATCGAAGGTTTCTATGACGGACTGGAGTATTTCAACGGCAAGTTGATTGCCAACCGCTACGACGGCGGCTTTAAGCGGGCCAGCGGGCAGCAGTACGACATCTACAACCTTGATGGCACGATTTCGCAATTGGGCTTCATCAACACGCTCGGCCAGGGCAACGGCACGGGCATCGCCTTCGACGGCACCGACTTCTTTGTGTCGGACATTGGAAACAGCCGAGCCACACGCTGGAGTGGCCTGACAGGTGCGTTTCTCGGCGCGATCAACCTGGGCGGCGGTGGCCTGAGCAACATCGAAGATCTCTCGGTCGATTTCGCCGGTCGCGTCGACACCTGCGGCAAACCCGGCCAGCCACCTTGCATTGGCACTGTGCCCACGCCAGGAACGCTGCCGCTGGTCGTGCTCGCCCTTTGCGGCGTCGGCGCGATGCTGAAACGGCGTCGCGGCTGAGCAAACGAACGTCTTTCCTGATGAGGGGAGGCGTCTCGAATGTGGATTTCAAACCCCAGGGGCGGGCCGCGTGACCGTTCCGGCGGGCAAAAGCTTGTGGCGTGCGCCATCCGAGGCGACTTCATGCAGCCCACAGGTGCCAATCGCGGCGTCTTGACCAGGTTGTAACGGGCCTCCTCGGCCCCGGCCCCGGCCCAGTCCCCGGCCTGGGCCTGGGCCTGGGCCTGGGCCTGGGACTGGGACTGGGACTGGGCTTGGGCTTGGGCTTGGGTTGATGGTTGACGGCATCGCCGCTTCAAAGCGCGGTCAGGCGTCCAGCCCCAGCGGTTGCCCGCGGCTGCGCCCAGCCGCGCCCTGTCCGCATCGGCGTGGCCAAGGTCAAGACTGCCCTGCAGCAGGTGAAGGGTGAATTGATTCCCCCCTAATTTGGCAGCGTTGGGACCAGCAGGCCAGCAGACGCGGGGTTGCACTGCCGCAGTCGACCTGCAGCGGGCTGTGCACCACGCACAGCGCGGCGGGGCAGCGCGGATGGCGCGGGCAACGCCCCCGGTGCCGCGGCTGCCTGCGACAGGCGGTGCGCCAGCGAACAGACCCGCCGCAAGGCCACCACCGACCATGCCAGTCTCAGCCTGCGCAGATTGGACGAGACTGTCCGCTCCGCAGCGGCAGGCCCGATGGGAATGTGCTGCTGCAATGCCGCCCAAGGTCAAGCCGGTTCATGCCAAGCCGGTGCGTGAGGCGCCGCGCCGGGCCGCCACGCAGACAAAATCCCCAGCCCGACACCCCATTTGCACATCTTCCATGGACATCGCCCCGCAAGACCTGCTGCCCAACCCGGAACTTGACCCGCCCGTTACCGGCCGCGGCGCCCGCCTGAACGCGGCCGTGGCGATCACCGTGGCGCTGCTGGCCACGTTCATGGGCATCTGCAAGGTCAAGGACGACAACATCGTGCAGGCCATGCAGCAGGCGCAGGCGGACAAGCTCGACCACTGGGCTTTTTACCAAGCGCGCAACCTGCGCCAGGCGCTGGCCGAGACCGGCGCCACCCAGCTCGAACTGGCGCGCATCGGCGCGCCGGTGGCCGCTTTGCCGGCCTACGACACCGCGATTGCCCGCTACCGTGCGTTGGAGAAGGACCAAGCCAGCAAAAAGGACGAATTGAAGCGGCTGGCCGAGCAGGATCAGGTCACCTACGACGCGCTGAACTACCGCGACGACCAGTTCGATCTGTCGGACGCGCTGATCGCCATCGCCATCTCGATGCTGGCCGTCACCGCGCTGACCCGGCTCTGGCCCCTGTTCTGGGCCGCGCTGGTACCCACAACCTTCGGCGTTCTGATGGGCGTGGCCGGGCTGGCGGCCCTGCCGATCCACCCGGCGGCACTGGTGCGCTTGCTGTCCTGAGCCTGGCACAGCAGGGTCGCCTTGGCACCGGCGACCACCCCGCCACTGCCCAAGCCATCGCCACCCAGGCGGGCCTGGACAGCTGCGGCGCAACGCTCACCGGCACCGAGCTGGCAACGATGGACGATGCCGAGCTGCGCCGCCGCGTCGCCGCCACCACCGTCTTCGCCCGGGTGCTGCCCGAGCAAAAACTGCGCATCGTCCAGGCATTGCAGGCCAACAGCGAGGTCGTGGCGATGACCGGTGACGGCGTCAATGACGCGCCTTCGCTCAAGGCCGCGCACATCGGCATTGCGATGGGCGGTCGGGGCACCGACGTGGCGCGCGAGGCCGCGTCGCTGGTGCTGCTGGACGACGACTTTGGCGCCATCGTGGCAGCGGTGCGGCTGGGCCGGCGCATCTACGACAACCTGCGCAAGGCCATGGCTTTTGTCCTGGCGGTGCATGTGCCGATTGCCGGTCTGTCGCTGATGCCGCTGCTGTTTGGCCTGCCGCTGGTCTTCAGCCCGGTGCACATCGCCTTTTTGGAACTGCTGATCGACCCGGTCTGCTCGATCGTGTTCGAAGCCGAGCCCGAGGAGGGCGACGGGATGAACCGGCCGCCGCGCGACCCGGCAACACCGCTGTTCTCGCGGGCATTCATTGCCAGCAGCCTGGCGCAAGGGGGTTGGGTGCTGCTGGCGGTGGGCTTGTTTTTTGTGGCGCTGCTGCAAAGCGGCGTGGCCGAGGCTGCGGCTCGCGGCGCCACCTTCACCGCGCTGGTGGGCTGCAGCGTGGCGCTGATCCTGGTCAACCGGTCGTTGTCGGGCCGGCTGTGGACGAGCTTGCTGCGCCCCAATCGGGCCTTGTGGCGGGTGTTGGCCGCCACCGCTGCGCTGCTGGCCGCCGTGCTGCTGATCGCGCCGCTGCGGGTGCTGTTCCGTTTTGCCGCGCCCACGGCCGGCCTTATGGCTGCGGCCGGCGCGCTGGTGCTGGCAGTGCTCGCGGTGCTGATGGCGCTGCAGCACCTGCTGTGGTTGCAGCGGCGGCAGCTCAGTCGATGACGATGCGGTTGACCTGACGGGCTTCCAGCATCGGCTGGCCCAGTGCCGTCAGGCGCAACTCGCCCACCGCGCGCACCTCGGCGCCCACGCCCAGCCCCAGCAAGGCCATGCCGTGCGGGCGCAGGTGGATGAACTCGCCGGTCTCCAGTACCACGCCGTTGGGCTCGCCGTGGCGGGCAAAGTGCAGCGCCGCAACCACACCCTTGAGCACGGCTTTGGCCGGATCGGCACCGGGTGGGTCAATGGGCTGACCAGCGGCGTCGGCAAAACTGCTGAACTTGTAGACCGGGTGCGCCGCATGTGCGGTCTTGGGCGAGTGGTCGGCCGTGGCCAACAGCCGCAGGCGCTTGCCCGGCGACGTGGCACGGGTCAGCAACCTGCCGGTGGCCGGGTCGCCGGTGACCTGCACCACCGCGCCCTTGATCGCGAGCAGCATGCCCTCGACGTCGCCTTTGGGGCTGAACAGCCATTGACGGCAGACGCCGGCGATGAGTTCTTGGGTTTTGGCCATAGGGCTCCTAAAGTAGTGGGCGGCGCAATCGGACGCGCCGAACAGTGTGCGCCAAGGGCTTGCGGCACGGTGTAGGACGGCGGCGCCTGCACAGCGGCATGCAGGCCGGGTTCGGTGGACCGCCGCGCCGCCGCCGGCCTACAAAGCCACCACGTTGACACCGGCGCCGAACACCGACCGCACCAGTGGCAGCAGGTGGGCATGGTGGCTCAGGAAGATCACTTGCGTCAGCTCGGACAGCCGGGCCAGCGCCTGCAAGCCGGCCAGGGCCCGGGCGTCGTCGTAGTTGATGAACAGGTCATCGGCGATAAAGGGCAGCGCATGGCCGGCGATTGCGGGGCTGGCGATTGCGGGGCTGGCGTTTGCAGGGCTGGCGTTTGCAGGGCTGGCGTTCGCCGGGCTGGCACCCAGGTGCAACTCCAGCGCGGCCAGGCGCAGCGCCAGGTAGAGCTGGTCGCGCGTGCCCTCGCTCATGCCGGCAGTGCCGACCCGGCTGCCATCGGCACGCTGGCCGAACAGCGCAGGCGGGTCGCTGTCGGCGTCCACCGTCAGGCGCTGGAACGAGCCCAGCGTCAGTGCGGCAAAAACCTCGCCGGTACGGCCCAGCATCGGGCCTTGCCGGGTCTCACGGTAGCGGTCGATCGCCCACTTCAACAAGCGGGCGGCGGTGTGCACCGTGAGGTAGCGCTCGGCGGCGTTGGCCATCGCGGCCAGGGCCTGCTGGCGCTCGGTTTCGGCACGGGCGGCGTCGTCCTGGCCGGCGATCTGCGCCAGCGCGGCGCTGGCCTGGGTCAGCGCGATGGTCAGTGCATCCTGGGTCAGCCGCAGCGCATCGGCCCGGGTGGCCAGTTCGGCCAGCGCCAGCGGCAGCTGATCGGTGGGGGTGGCGGCCACCTCGGCCTGCAGCGCGTCCAGGCTCAGCCCGTCGCCGCCTTCGTGCAGCGCCTGCAGCGCACTGGCCGCAGCGGCTTCTTGCTGCCGGCGCTGGTCGGACGCGCCGATCAACGGCCGCAGGGACTCGGCGTCCGGCACGCCGGCCTGCCGCAGCAGCGGCGCCAGCGCGGCCTGGGCCAGCGCCAGGCGGTCGGCGGCGCGGGACGCATCGGCCTGGCAGGCCCCCAGCTCGGTCCGCAGGCGCTGGGCCTGCTGGTGCTGGTCGCGCGCCGCGGCCAGCCGGTCCACCAGGTCGGCCACCTGGTCGGCCGGCGCAGCCGCGCTGGCCGGCGGGCTGGGCCAATCGGCTGCGCTCCGCGCCGCCCCCCACGCCGCCACCAGCGTGGTCACGTCCTGCGCAAAGTCGCTCAGCTCACGCTGCAGGTTGGCGATGTGCGTCTGGCGCAGATCCTGGATGTGGCGCAGCCGCACATCGATGCCGTCCATCACCGCCAATGCGCTTTCGGCGCCCGCCACCGTCACCGTGCCGGGCAGGCCGGCAAGCACGGCGGCAGCCTGCCAGTGGCGCTGCCAATCGTCGAACTCGGCCCTGGCCACGGCGGCCAGGTCGTGCTGGCGCGCCAGCGCCAGCGCCGCGGCGTCGCGCTGGTCTTGCAAGGTGGCTTGCCGGGTGGTGGCGGCCACGGCGGCGTCCACCGCGTCGCCGGCAATCCACAGCAGGGTCTCGAAGCGGGCGTCGGGCTCAACGGCCACCCCGGCGCCGGCCAGCGCGGTGGCCAACTGCGCCGCCACATCGGCCACGGCTTGCTGGCTGGCCGCCAGCGCCTGCTGCGCGTCCCGCAGGTCGGACTCGGCCTGCAACCGCTGCGCCCGCGCGGCACGCCAGGGCTCGACCTCGGTCAGCGGCAAACCGGGCAGGCCCAGGCCGGCCGCCAGCGCGGCCCAGTCCGCTTCCAGTGCCGCCAAGCGGGACTGCTGGTCCGCCAGCCGCTGGTCGGTATCGGTCGATTGCTGCTGCAGCCGGGCTTGGGCATCGAGCCGGGATTGCAACTCGCTGGCCTCGCGGGCCTTGTCATGGCGCTGATCGGCCAGTTGATCGGCGGCGGCCATCTGCTGCTCAAAACCCGGTGCGGCAGCGGGCAGGGTCGCAACGCCGGTCACGATGCGCTGCCAGGCGGCATCGCGGCGGGTACGGGCCTGGGCGAGGTCGTCGGCACTGACCGGGTGGTGGGCCTGGCGGTACTGGTTGATGGCCAGTGTGGCGGCGGCGGCGTCGGTCGCCAGGTCGCGCTGCTTGTCCGACAGGCGCTGGCAGGCGGTGCGGCTGTCTACCCAGGCTTGCTGGCGGCCGGCCACGTCGGCCGGGGTGGGCAGGCGCAGCAAGGGCTCGGTGTGCAACGGGTCGCTGGCGGGCAGCCAGCGGTCCAGGCCCGCCTGGGCGCTGGCCAGCGCACGCTGGCAGCGCGCCAGTTGCACCGCGTCACGCGCCGGCCCGGCCTGGGCATCCCCCAGCGCCCGGGCCTGGGCCAGCGCCACCCGCAGCGCGGCGGGCAGGTTCACCGTGCCGGCGGCGGCCCCGGCGGCCAACTGGGCTTGCCGCGTGGCCGCGTCGGCCTGCCGCTCGCGCAGCGCGGTGTCGGCGCTCTGGCGCGCCTGGTCGAGACGCTCGAAGCGCCTGGCGCAGCCCAGCAGCGCGGCCCGCGCCGGCAGCGGTGGCAGGCGGTGGGCCAGCGCGATCTCGGCGCTGGCGCTGGGCGGCGAGTGTGCGGGGGTGTCGGCGGGGGTGTCGGCGTTGGCTTTTGCTTTGGCTTTGGCTTTGGCGTTGGCGTTGGCGCTGGCGTTGGCTTTGGCGTAGGCGTTGGCGTTGGCGTTGTCGTTGGC
>JANMXG010000397.1:0-2359 GCA_031394235.1 Betaproteobacteria bacterium | reverse complement strand
ATGGGCGTGCAGCAGCAGCTTGTTTTCGCGCGCCAGGGCCACCATGCGGCGTGGCACGGGCAGGTCGGCTTCGTCGACGTCGAGGTGGAACTCGCCGATGCCGGCGTAGCGGCGCTGGCCCAGCCGGGCATCCAGTTAGCGCAGCACGCTGTCGTCGCGCATCCAGCTGCCGATCTCGCCCCGGCTGCGGTAGGGCCGCAGCACCGGCACGATCAGGCCAGGCAGGCTGGCGGCAGCAGCCTCTGCCAGCAGCATCTGGGTGCCCTGGTCTTCGGACGACGACGCCATTGCGCCCCGCAGCCCCCCCTGGCGCAGCAGGGCCACGGCCTGCGCCGGCGGCACCAGCGTCCAGGCGTCGTGGCTGTGGTGGATGTGGGCATCAAACAGCGGCAGGTCCGCGCCCGCGGCACCGGCCTGCGGAGCCAGCAGACCGGCGCCCACACTGCCGGCCGCCAGCAGGCCGCCAAACCGACGGCGGGTGCGCATGCGGGTCACGCGGTCGTCCAGGTCAGTGCGGGGCATTTGGGCGGGCGTGTCTCGGCAAGGTTGAGCGCCCGGGCGGGCAGCCAGCCCGGCCTTACTTGGCCGTCAGCGTGTCCAGCCCGGCCTTGGCCACCACCTCGTCCTGCGAGGCCAGCACGCCCGACACCCCGATGCCGCCAATGATCTTGCCGTCCACCACGATGGGCAGACCACCTTGCAGCGGTGTCACGTCCTTCAGCGCCAGCAGCCGCAGCGCGCTGCCGTTGGCGGCCAGGCTGTCCTCCATGGCTTTGGTGGGGCGGCGGAAGTTGACGGCGGTGCGGGCCTTGCCGGAGGCAATGTCGATGCTGGCGTGCTGGGCTTCCAGGTTCTGCAGCATCACCAGATAGCCGCCGGTGTCGACGATGCTGATCACCACCTGCCAGTTGTTTTTGCGGGCCTCGGCCTCGGCCGCCACCATGGCCTTCTTGGCCAGCTCC
Organism: Betaproteobacteria bacterium; assembly: GCA_031394235.1. Lineage (GTDB taxonomy): Bacteria > Pseudomonadota > Gammaproteobacteria > Burkholderiales > Burkholderiaceae_C > Pseudaquabacterium. The sequence goes on along the minus strand of JANMXG010000397.1, from coordinate 1,397 downwards.
AGCGTGATCGGCAGGCCGTAGGGCGGTGGCGACTGGGCCAGCGTGGCCAGTGGAATGCAGGCCAGGGCGACAAGGGCAAGGGCGCGTAAGGGCTTGAGCATGCGGGTCATCGGTGTTCTCCGGGTGTGGTTGGGGGTGGGTGAAGCAGCAAAGGGTGGGGCAGGGTGGCTCAGCAGCGCACGGTGCGGTCAGACGATCTTGATGCCCAGGTTGGGCAGGCCGTCAATGTGGCAGTCGATCACATCGCCGCGCACCACCGGGCCGACGTTCTCAGGCGTGCCCGAGTAGACGATGTCGCCGGGCATCAGTTCGAAGGCCTCGCTCAGCCTGGCGATCTGCTCGGCCACGCTCCAGATCATCTGGTTCAGGTTGGCGTTTTGCTTCTGCACGCCGTTGACCTGGAGCCAGATGCCGCCCTGCTTGAACGGCCCGGTCTGGCTGGCCAGGTGCAGCGGGCCGATCGGCGCTGAATGGTCAAAGCTTTTGCCGATCTCCCAGGGCTTTTTTTCGTCGCCCAGCGCACGCTGCAGGTCGCGCCGGGTCATGTCCAGCCCGATGGCGTAGCCGTAGACATGGTCCAGCGCTGTTTCGACAGGGATGTTGCGGCCGCCCTTGTGCAGCGCAGCCACCAACTCCACCTCGTAGTGGTAGTTCTTGGTCAGGCTGGGGTAGGGGTGGTCGGCCACGGTGCCGGGCGCCACGTTCTGGATCGCGTCGGTCGGCTTCTGGAAGAAAAACGGTGGTTCGCGGGTCGGATCGGACCCCATCTCGCGGGCATGTGCGGCATAGTTTCGGCCGATGCAGTAGATGCGCCGCACCGGAAACTGCAGGTCGATGCCGACAATCGGCACGGTGGTGACGGGTACGGCGAAGGGCGTCTTGACCCCAGGCTGCGCCAAGCCGGGCAGTGCGCAACCCGCCAGCGCGCCCAGGCCAAAGGTAGCGGTTGTTTGAACCAATGATCGTCGGTGCATTCGGGTCCTCTGACGGTATCGAGCGGACGTGGAAATCCATCGATTAAAGCAGAACAGCAGGCCCACTGAGGCTTCACTTTTTCGCGCAGATCAGACCTGCGACTCGCGGCCGCTGAAGGCCATGAGGCCCGTGGCTGCGTCGACCACTGCAGGACGCCGGGGCATCGATTTCGGGGCCGTTTACGGCTCTGTGCTGTCTTTCCCCTGGTGGGGATGCAGTCGTTCGATGTGCTGCGTCCAGCGTTCGACGTTCGACGTTCGACGTGCAGCGTGCAGCGTGCGGCGCCAAGGCAACCAAGGCCGTCGGGCAACCGCCTCCGTGAATGTCCTCCATGCCGGCCGGTCGGCCGACATTTCCCCCTTTATTTCACTGCGCCGGTCACCCAACGCCCTTGGCCGCCGCCACCGTTTCCGCCTGCGTTG
>JANMXG010000396.1:0-15688 GCA_031394235.1 Betaproteobacteria bacterium | reverse complement strand
AGGCGTCACTGGATCGGCCGGCGCCGTGGGTGCGCTGCCCAGGCTTTGGGCCAGCGTCTCCAGCCGTTGCGCCAGGTCGCCATAGGTGCTTTTCGACACGCCGTGGTGGCCATGGTGGCCCTGATGCCCCGGGTTTTCAGGCCGGCCGCCCTGGCCAGAGTCGCTGGCGTCATCGGCGCCGCGCAACGCGCTGTAAATCGCATGGGCAAACGCGTGGGTGAGCTGCTTGAAGTCGACCGGGGCGCGGCTTGGCGCGGCGGTTGGGGCATCGGCAGGGCCCACGCTGGTTGCGGACGTAGCGCTGGTCGGTGTGGCGGCGTTGGAAGTGGCGGTGGCGGTGATGGAGATGGTGATGGTGGCCGGTGCAGCCGGATTAGCCGCAGGTGGGCTTGCCGCAGGTGGGCTGGCACCCACCAGACTTTGCATCGCCTGCATCATGGCGGCTACCAGCGTGTTGCGCCGCACGGGGGCGTCTGCCTTGGCGGACTGGCCCGGCGCGTCGGCGGACGGGTTGCTTTGGCGCTGCACGGCAGCGTGCTCGGCGACCGGGTTGCCGCCCCGGTTGAACCCGGTCGTCGAGCCGATGGTGAGGTGGTTGAAGGACATGCGGTGTTCCTGTTGGCGAGGGTGTGCTTCGGACCCCGGGTTGGTACGTCAGGCGGTGGGGCAATGACTTCATATCGGTTGCAACTTGGCCTGGATGAACGGCGAAAAAGTAACAAGCGTTCGCCCGATGCGGCTTGAAGTGGAGGGCGTCGCGGCCAGGGGCCGGGCCAACCCGACCCCTAGAACAAAGGCCCATCACCGTTGACTGGGTGGGGCGGGATTTCTACCCTTGGCGGGCCAAGCCGGCAGCGTGTCGGCAGCATGCCGGCGGCACATCCTGCACCGCTGGCGAAGGAGACTCCATGATCCGTCGCTCGGTGTTTTCGGCCCTCGCCGCCCTGCTGCTGGCCTCCACCGCTGGGGCGGTGCCGGTCGTGGTCACGTTCGAAGCGGCGGGCTTGGACGCCGCCGCAATCACCGCCACGCGCGATGCGTTTCGCGCGGCTGTGGGGGGTGGCAGCGTGGGGGCTGCAAACGGCGCGTTTGGCGGCCTGCGGCGTGAAATCAATTGGGACGGTGTGCCTGACCTGAGGGCCGATCCCAATGCTTTGCCGGGCAACTTCTTCAACGTCAACTCGCCACGCGGGGCGGTGTTCAGCACACCCGGCAGCGGCTTTCTGGTCAGCGCCAATGCAGGCTTGGGCGCGCCCATCCTGTTCGGCTTTGGCAACGACCTGCAAACATTCAGCCCGCAGCGCTTGTTCACGGCCGTCAACAGCAATACCACCGACGTGCACTTTTTCCTGCCAGGCACGACCACGGCCGCGACCACCGGTGCATTCGGCGTGGTGTTTGTCGATGTGGAGGTGGCGGGCCTGACGCGCTTGCAGTTCTTCGACGGCAACGACACCCTGATCTACAGCCACGACGCGGGAGTGGCGGGCAATCAGGGTTTCAGCTTTCTCGGTGCCACGGTCAGTGGTGCAACCATCGCCCGGGTGCGCATCACGTCGGGGCTGAACACCATCATCGCCAATGGCGTACTGGGCAACTCGATCGACGACCTGGTCGTGATGGACGACTTTTTGTACGGCGAACCACTGCAGGCCGTGCCTGAGCCGTCGCGCGTGGCGCTGACCGGGCTCGGACTGATCGGCGTCCTGGCGTTGATTCGCCGGCGCCGGATGGACCCGGGCATTAGCGGCTGAGTCAGGCGTCTGGCGCCGCCGGCGGCTACGCCGGTCAGAGCGCCAGCGGGTCGCCCGAGTTAGTGGCAAACCGGCCTGGGTCTGCGGTTGCGCCAAGCTGGGCCTTGTGCATCACGGGCATGACCTGGATGCCGATGGTCGGCCTGCGCATTCAGCACCGTGTGTTGAATCCGGGCAAAGGTCAAGGCTGTCCGTTTGAAGGCCTGTCACTCCGGCCGCCGCAGACCGAGCGCCGGTACACCGTTGCGGTACGCCTGGCCCCGCGTTGCCGGGCTGGCCCGGCGCCAGCGAGGGCGAGAACAGCGCCGGGTCGTCGCGGATGACCTGCGCGGTGCGCTGGAAGTGGGCTTTCAGCAAGGCGACGGCGGTGTCGGCATCTCCGCCCAAGGCGGCGTCCACCAGTTGCTGGTGCTCGGTGCTGACACCACGTTTGGCAAACGCGCGTGGCGCTGACAAGCGGCGGTAGCGGTGGTGCTGATCCGCCAATTGATCGCAAAAGCCCATCAACCAGCGTGAACCGCAGCCGCCGATCAATGCCCGATGGAAGGCGCGGTGCCGGGGTTCCCAATCGGGGTTGTCCTCGAAGTGTTCAGCCGACAGCGAACGTGGTGTGCTCGCCAGCCAGTGGTGGGCCAGCACCAGCGTCTCCTGCCAGGCCGCGCTGTTGCCGGCGACGGACTCGCGCAGCGCAATCTCCTCCAGCCAGCAGCGCGTGCGGGTGATCTCAGCCAGATCGTCGGCGCTGATGCCTGCCACCACGAAGCCACGCTGCTCGCGCCGCTCAACCAGGCCGTCGGCCACCAGTCGGTTCAGCGCCTCGCGCAGCGGTGTGGCGCTGGTGGCATAGCGCTCGGCCAGTGCCTCCATGGCCAGCTTGCTGCCGGGCTCCAGCGCACCGGCCAACAGGTCGACGCGGAGTTGCTCGTGCAGGCTGGTGGCGCGGGTGGCGACGCCATTCAAACGGGTCAGGGCAGCGGTTCGGGCCATGGGGCATTGAATGTACACAATTGATGAAACAAGTCAAAGTTTTGTTTTACCTATTGATAAAATAAATTTTGTATATAAAAATTTGAACATTTTCCGTCCGCGAGATCCCCCATGAGCGCCCTCACACTGGCCCAGGCCCGCACCTTGATCGACGCCGCACTGGCCGCAGCGCGGCAGCACCGGTTCAAACCGATGGGCGTGGTGGTGGTGGATGCCGCCGCGCAGTTGGTGGCGTCGGCCCGCGAGGACGGGGCCACCGCGCTGCGGCTGGACATCGCACTGGGCAAGGCCGCCGCGGCGGTGGGCATGGGCGTGAACAGCCGCGTGCTGACCGAGCGCGCCAAGGGGCTGTCGGCCTTCTTCACCGGGGTAGGGCAGGCGTCACAGCAAAAGTTCATCCCGCAGACCGGTGCGGTGCTGATCACCGATGCCGCTGGCGTGGTGCTGGGCGCGGCCGGCGCCTCGGGCGGCACCGGCGAGGAGGACGAGCAGATCGTGATTGCAGGCATCGCTGCTTCAGGGCTCTTGCACGCCTGAGCGCCATGCCTTACCCGTTCGCCGCCGCGTCGCCCACGGTTTGCATTTGCGGCATCCGCCTGACTGGCGTGGAGATCGGCAGCAGCATCACCGGCGAAACCAGGAAGCCTCTCCGTTTTGGACCCTTTTTTTACCGCCTGGTTGGCGCTGCAAAGGTCGGTGTTGGTGCACGCGCTTAAGCCGGCCGGTAACGACAGGCGGTTAGGCCCGGCCGCGCTGCTACTGGGCCGGGGCGTGCGCTCGATGCGCAAGGGCAGCATCGCCGGCTCACCCGTTGAACGGGTCTGCCGGAGGTTCTGCAACACCGGGGTGTTTGACGCCCGCACACTCGGCCACCTGATGCGGACCACCGACGCGCAGGCGCTGACCGTCGGCGCTGCCCGCCGCTTTTCGGGCCGCGCTGCTGCCGGCCTGACCGTGGCCCTGCCGGAGACCGCATGAAATCACCCTGGATCCAGGGCCTGCGCAGCGTGGCGCTGACGGTGCCCGACCTGGCCGACGCCGAGACTTTTTACACCCGCACCTGGCGCATGGTCGCCGCCGCGCGCGGCGATGGCGTGCTGTACCTGCGCGGCAGTGGCGCTGATCACCACCTGCTGGCGCTGCACGCCGCGCCCGGCACGCCGCAGTTGCGCCGCGTCACGTTGCAGGCCCGCAGCGCCCAGGCGCTGACCACCATCGCAGCGGCCGCCACCGCTGCGGAAGGGGTGATCGAACAGTCCATCGCCGCAGCCCCCGACCCGGCCGGCGGTCAGTCGCTGGTGATCCGAGATGCTGACGGCCGGCGCATCGAGATCGTGCACGGCGAAGCCCGACGCGCCGCCGACCAGCCGCCCCCGGCGGACCAGCCGCGGCGCGTGGCCCATGCGGTGCTGAACAGCCACGCCATCGCCGAAACGCAAGCCTGGTTCGAGCAGGTGCTGGGCTGTGTGTTTGCCGACCGCACCAAGATCATGGCCTTCATGAACGGCGACTTGGACCACCACAGCATCGCACTCGGTGACACCGACAACGATGCGCTCAACCCCATCGCCTTCCTGATGCCCACGCTGGACCGGGTGATGCGCGGCGGCGGTCGCGTGAAAGACGCCGGCCTGCCGCCGCAATGGGGCCCCGGCCGCCACGGCCCGGGCGACGACGCCTTCAACGACTTCGTCGACCCCTTCGGTATCGTCAACGAGTACACCGCCGAGGTCGAGCAGATTGGCGACCGCTACCGGCCCGGCGCCCCCGCCGACAGGACCTGGCCGCCCGGCCGCATCGACCACTGGGGACTGGGCCAGAGCCCCACCGATGCACTCAAGCAGGCCCAGCGCCGCGTGCTGTTTTCAGCGGCGAACTGACCTGCGCCAGACCTCACTTCCTCACCCCCCGGAGACCCTCCATGCGCTTCACCACCTTTTTGGCCGCCGATGGCCAAGCCCGCCTCGGCGTCGTTGCCGGCGACGATGCCATCGACCTGGCCGCCGCCGTGCCCGGTACGCCCGCTGACCTACGTGCCGCGTTGGCGGCCGGTTGTGACCTGGCCGCCGCAGGCGCTGCAGCCATTGCCAGCAGCGCACCCCGGATGCCGCTGGCCAGCCTGCAATTTGCGCCACTGGTGCCCGAGCCCGGCAAGACCATCTGCCTGGGCCTGAACTACTTTGATCACGCCAAAGAAGGCGGCCGCACCGAGAAGCCGGACTACCCCTGGTTTTTCTACCGCGGTAAAAGCTCGTTGCTGGGACACGGCCAGGCCGCGCTGTGCCCCAAGGTGTCGTTCAAGTTTGACTACGAGGCCGAACTGGCCGTGATCATCGGCAAGACCGTGCCGCGCCATGTGGCGCGGGCCAACGCACTGCAGTACGTGTTGGGCTACACCTGCTTCAACGACATGTCGGTGCGTGACTTCCAGAAGCGCACGGCGCAGTGGACCATCGGCAAGAACTTTGACGCCACCGGTGGCTTCGGCCCCGTGCTGGTGACCGCTGACGAATTGGCGCCGGGCGCGCTGAACCTGAGGATCCAGAGCCGTTTGAACGGCCAGGTGATGCAGGACGCCAACACCAGCGACATGATCTTCAGCGTGGCCGAGACCATCGCCCTGCTGGCCGAGTGCCTGACGCTGGAGCCGGGCGACGCCATCATCATGGGCACGCCTGCCGGTGTTGGCCAGGCCCGCAACCCGCCGGTGTGGATGAAGGCCGGTGACGTGATCGAGATCGAGATCGAGCAGATCGGCGTACTGCGCAACCCCGTGATCGCCGAACAAGCCTGAGACCCCCATGGCACATGGCTGAACCGTTTGATGTGGCCATCGTCGGCTTCAGGCCGGCAGGTGCGGTGGCGGCGGGCCTGCTGGGCCAGGCCGGGCTGACCGTCTGGGTGGCCGACAAGCCGCCCGGTGGCTACGAGATCCCGCGGGCCATCGCGCTAGACCACGAGATCTCGCGGTGGTTCCAGCAAATGGGTGTGCTGGACGCGGTGCTGCCGCACTGTGAGCCGTTCACGCCCAACGAGTTTTTTGGCGTGGACGGCCAACTGATCCGCCGCATCACCCTAGTGGTGCCGCCTTACCCGCAGGGCCATGCGCCGTCAATGGTGTTCAGCCAAACGCAGGTGGTGCGTGCACTGCGCGCAGCCGTGGCGGCGCTGCCCACGGTGACCGGGGCGCTGTCTACCGAGGTGCTGTCACTGGCGAAAGACGCCGCTGGCGTGAGGTTGCAGGCGCGCGTTGCGGGTGGCGACGCGGGCAGCGCTGATCGAACCCTGCGTGACCGCTACGCCATCGCCGGTGACGTCGGCGCCAGGGGTGATCGCAGCCAGTTGGGCATCGCGCTGGACGACCTGAACTTTGGCGGCCCGTGGCGGGTGGTCGATATGAAGGTGAGTGAGCGCGCCCGCGCCAACCCCAGCTGGGGGCCAGGCGTTGGTGATCGACAAAATCCCGGCGACCAAAACAGCATCGGCGCCCTGGCCGCGCCGGCCGATGGCGGGGCAACTGCCAGAGTCGCAAAAGGTAGACTTTCCGCTTGTTCGGGCCTCGACAATGTTCAGGTTGTCCTCCGACGGTCGACTTTGAAGCAGCCGACAATTGTCAGTTTCGGTCTTTGACGCTATCGATATTGAGGATTTCATGCTGCAACCACCGAAAACCCAAGAGTCCTTTGAGATCTTTGCAGACGTCCTGCACAGGCAGGGCGTGCGTGAAAGCCTGGCGTATCTTGTCGGCCTGACGGACTACCCCTTTATCGGCATCTGGCGGTTTCTAGGCGGGCGGGCCAATGCAGCAGTTCACTACGACTGTGAGAATCCAACCATCCTGCACGCCGAGGAGGTTCCAGACACCGCCACCTACTGCTGCTATGTGCGAAACAGCAAGGGCGTGTTCATGACGGCGCATGCGCTGTTGGATCCAAGAACAGCTGACCATCCGGCCCGAGAGGGCGTTTCAGCCTACTGCGGCGTCCCGATAATGGACGCATCCGGTGAGATCCTGGGGACGCTGTGTCACTACGATCTGGTGCCGCGCAATCCGGAGCAGATCGACCTGGAGTTGATCATCCGGGTGGCGAGCGCATTGGCGCAAGGTGGACATGTTCCGCCCTACCCGATGAACACCACAGGCTGAGGCCCGTCGTGCCTCGCCCTGCTTGACAGCCAACCGCAACCGGCTCGCGATACGCTGGTGCGGTTGGGCTGAGATCCGTTTCAGGCCAAGTGACGCACCGAGCGCTCTCGGTCCCATTGCCTGGTTTTCGCGGCATCGACGAACTCGGCCACGGCCGTGACCGCCACGACGCCCGCACAGGGCTGGACGCCGCAGGCTTGCAAGAGCGTCTGGCCGCCCGCGTCGACCGCAAACGCCTTGAGGTGGCCGTAGGCATCACGGACAAAGTCCACAGCGGCTGACTCGGCCGAGAGCGTCTTGGCGGCCTGCGCTGACAGCACGATGGCGACCGCGTCGAATATCACCGACGGCGTGCCGGCGAGTTGACCGTCTGCGGCCAGTGCGGACCCATCGGCCAGCGTCACACCGCCCACCTTCGGTGCAACGACCTTCACGCTGGCGCCAGCTGCCAATGCGGCCTTCTTCAGGGCGGCGATGGCGCCGCCGTTGGAGCCGTCGGCCACGAGGATGCCAATGGACCGACCGGCCAGGGTGTGCTTCATCTTGCCCAGGATCTGCAAGGCGGCAGACGGCGGCAGGTTCTGTACGGGGCGCGCCGGGTGCGGTGCGGCCGGCAAGGCTGGCAGCCCCAATCCGTCCGCCACCCGTTGCGCCAGGCCCTGATCGATGACCCGCAGGTGACCGACCATGGCCTGCTTGATATGCAGGTGCGCCACCTTCGACAGCTCAAACACCAGCGCCGACGCGATGTGCGCCTGCTCAAAGCCGGTCTGGCTGTGCCAGAACTGTCGCGCCTGGCTGTAGTGGTCCGCAAAACTGTCGGCGCGGATGCGTCCCTTGGCGCCGCTCTCAGGCGTGGCCGCAGTGACAAAGCCGGTCGCTGCGGATTCGCGCGGTGAATCGGCCGCCAGTGAACTGGGTTCGTAGGCCACCTGCCCCGAGGGTTGCGCCATCTGCATGTGGCCATCGCGCTGATGGTGGGCAAACGGACATTTGGGCGCGTTGATTGGCAACTGGGCGAAATTGGCCGAGCCGAGCCGTGACAGCTGGGTATCTAGGTAGGAGAACAGCCGCCCCTGCAGCAGCGGATCGTTCGAGAAGTCGATGCCCGGCACCAGGTGCGACGGGCAGAAAGCCACCTGCTCGGTCTCGGCAAAGAAGTTGTCGGGCCAGCGGTCCAGCACCAGCCGGCCGATCACGGTCAGCGGCACCAGTTCCTCGGGAATCAGCTTGGTGGCGTCGAGGTGGTCAAACGGGAAGGAGTCGGCCACTTCTTGCGTGAACAATTGCACCGCAAACTCCCATTCGGCCGTGCCACCGGTGCTCAGGGCCTCAAAAAGCTCACGGCGATGGAAGTCCGGGTCCGCGCCGGCGATCTTGCAGGCTTCGTCCCACACGGTCGACTGCAGGCCCAGTTTGGGCCGCCAGTGAAATTTGACGAAGGTCGACTCGCCCGCCGCATTGATCAGCCTGAAGCTGTGCACGCCAAAGCCTTCGATCATGCGCAGCGACCGCGGCAGCGTTCGGTCCGACATGATCCACATCACCATGTGCATCGCCTCAGGCGTCAGCGAGATGAAGTCCCAGAAGGTGTCGTGGGCCGTAGCGGCCTGCGGAAAGCCCCGGTCGGGCTCCATCTTCACGGCGTGGATCAGGTCGGGGAACTTGATCGCGTCCTGGATAAAAAACACGGGGATGTTGTTGCCCACCAAGTCCCAATTGCCCTGCGGTGTGTAGAACTTGATCGCAAAACCGCGCACGTCGCGCGGGGTGTCGGACGAGCCCGAACCGCCCGCCACGGTGGAGATGCGGCTGAACACCGGCGTCTTCACGCCCACCTCGGTCAGGATCTGGGCGGTGGTGTAGGCAGAGAGCGAATGCGTCAGCTCGAAGTGGCCGTGGGCACCGCTGCCGCGGGCGTGCACGACGCGCTCTGGGATGCGCTCATGGTCGAAGTGGGTGATTTTCTCGCGCAGGATGAAGTCTTCGAGCAGCGTTGGCCCGCGCGGACCGGCGCGCAGCGAGTTCTGGTTGTCCGGGACAACCAAACCCTGCTGGGTCGTGAGTGGCGGGTGGGTGCCGCCGGCCTGTTCATGCAACTCGGCACGGACAGACCCGTTGCGGCGTCGTGCGTCGGTGTCTGCTGGGCCTGACGGCGGGTCGGATTTGTGCGGGCGTTTGCTCATGTCGATGCTCTGCTGCTGCGTTGAGGAAGTGGGGCAGTGCTGCCCGCAGAAAACTGCCTGCAGCGGGCTGCGGTCAGGCGGCTGGCCTGGTGGCAAGCGGCGTAACGCCAAATGCCGAGGTGGGCGTAAACCAGATTGCAAGATAGGCCGCAGTGCAGGCAGCGTCTGTGCGCCGTCGCACGAATCAGGCGCGCATGGCAATTCCAAAAAGCATAATTTGGATTCCACATGGATGGTGAGTGGATTCAAATAAATTTTGTACATCCACATGGATGGTGCTAAGATTCCAAAAATGCCAGCAAGAAGCGCTACCTCGGTCACCCGTACAGCCAAGCCCGCGGACGAAAAGATCACCATCAACCTGGGCTGCGTCGACCTTGGCCAGATTGATTTACTGGTCAACGAAGGCTTTTATGCCAACCGCACTGACCTGATCCGCACGGCCATCCGCAACCAGCTTGCGAGCCACGCCGAAATCGTCAAGCAAGTGGTCGCACGCAAGACCCTGGTGCTCGGCATCCATCATCTGAGCGCGCAAGACTTGCGCGAGGTGCAGGCGGCCGGGCAGACGCTTCAGATCAGCGTGCTTGGTTTGGCCACCATTGCCGCTGACGTGAGCCCGGAGTTGGCGCTGGCAACAATCGAGTCGGTCGAAGTGCTGGGCGCTTTGCGCGCCAGCCCGGCCGTGAAGGCGGCACTCGCCAGCCGCACCCGCTGAAGACCCCTACCCAAAAGCCACATGAACCCTTCTTTTGAACGCCTGATGGCCGCTGCGACACGCCTGACGCGCCAGGGCAATCTGCAAGCTGCAACCGCTGCGATCCAGGCCGCGCTTGGCCGCGCCAAGGCGCCTGCGCGGCAGGCCGCTTTCGCCGCGGGCGATGAGACCGACGTGATCGACGTCCAGGCGCGCGAGGTCGCCGTCGACCCTGCCCCAGCAACAGCGCCGCCCGCCGCCGCCCAACCCCGACCGCCCACCGGTGAATTCACCGCCGGAACTTACACCGACGCCAGCGGCACGCTGGCCTACAAGCTCTTTAGCCCGCTGGGTTCGTCCAGCGGCACAAAGTTGCCGCTGGTGGTGATGCTGCATGGCTGTACACAAGACCCCGACGACTTTGCGGCCGGCACCGGCATGAACGAGGCGGCATTGGAGCACGGCTATTTCGTGCTGTATCCGGCGCAGGCACACCGTGCCAATCCGTCGCGCTGCTGGAACTGGTTCAAGCACAACCACCAGCAGCGCGGCCGTGGCGAGCCCGCATTGCTGGCCGCCATGACGCGCCAAGTGATTGATCGCTGCCCCATCGACCCGCAGCGGGTGTACGTGGCAGGACTGTCGGCGGGCGGGGCGATGGCGGCGATCCTCGGCGAGGTCTACCCTGAGTTGTTTGCCGCAGTCGGGGTGCACTCGGGTTTGCCGACCGGCGCGGCCAACGACATGCCGTCCGCGTTCACGGCGATGAGGGGTGGTGCGGCTGCGCGTGCCGCATCGACACATCCCGGCCCGCCGACCATCGTTTTCCATGGCGACCAGGATGGCACTGTGCACCCGGTCAACGGCGAGCGTGTGGCGAGTGCCGTGTGCAATCGCACGGCGGCCCTCACCGAGCGCTTTGACAACACCAACGGGCGGGCCGCTACCCGGCACACCTACCGCGATCACGAAGGCGGTGTGGTGGCTGAGCACTGGGTCGTGCACGGCGCAGGCCACGCTTGGTCCGGCGGCAACCTGCGCGGCACTTATGCCGACAGCCAAGGCCCCGATGCCACGCGCGAAATGCTGCGTTTCTTTGCAGCCCACGGTCGGGTCGTGTCGATCTGACGCCGTCCCCTGTTTCTCGCCGCGGCCTGCTCAGCCACACTGCTGGCCGGGTAGGTGCCGCAGTTCGTCCGACAAACGCCTCTGTACGCCAGCGCACGCAGCCCCGTTTGGCATAACCCTACATTCGGTCATTGGCATAGCCGACGCGCGGCACCGGCGCAGTCACGGCTGCCGGTCCCCTTGGAGCAACCTGACGATGATGCGTGTGAGATTCAAACCGCGACCGCTTGCGGTAGCTGGCTTGGCCGTGTTGCTGACTCTGGTCGGCATCGTATTGGCTTCAAATTTTATCGGCGGCGAAAAAAAGATCGAGCGCCGCATCGAACGCCTGCACACACTCGATGACCCCCGTTTTCACCAAGAGCTCGGTGTGCTGCTCGGGCCGCAGTTCATTGCTGGCAACGGTGTCCAGGTGCTGCGGAACGGTGACGAGATCTTTCCCGCCATGCTGGCTGCGATCCGTGGCGCGACACAGACGATCACCTTCGAGACTTACATCTACTGGTCGGGCGACATTGGGCGCGAGTTCACGCAGGCCTTGGCCGACCGTGCGCGCAGCGGCGTCAAGGTGCATGTGCTGCTCGACTGGGTGGGCAGCGCGAAGATGGATGACAGTCTGCTCGATGCAATGCGGTCTGCCGGCGTGCAGATCCACAAGTTCCATCCGCCACACTGGACGAACTTGGGTCGCCTGAACAACCGCACGCACCGCAAACTGCTGGTCGTCGATGGCCGCATCGGCTTCACTGGTGGCGTGGGCATCGCGCCGTTGTGGACCGGCGCTGCACAGGAACCGGAGCATTGGCGCGACACGCACTTCCAGGTCCAAGGTCCGGTGGTTGCACAGATGCAGGCCGTTTTTCTCGACAACTGGGTCAAGGTCAGTGGAGAGGTGCTGCACGGCGCTGCATACTTCCCGCCGCTGGTGGCAAGCGGCATCGGCCTGGCGCAGATGTTCAGCAGTTCGCCGAGCGGTGGCAGCGAGAGCATGCAGCTGATGTATCTTCTCGCGATCACCGCAGCGTCGCGGACGATCGACCTCTCCGCCGCTTATTTTGTGCCCGACGAGTTGGCCTCTAACGCGCTGGTGGCCGCGATGAAGCGCGGCGTCAAACTGCGCATCGTCGTGCCCGGCCCCCACATCGACAGCGAGACCGTGCGCAGCGCGTCCCGGGCGCGTTGGGGACCTCTGCTGGCCGCGGGCGCGCTGATCGCCGAATACCAGCCAACGATGTACCACTGCAAGGTCATGGTCGTCGACGGTTTGTTGGTATCTGTAGGTTCGACCAACTTCGACAACCGCTCGTTTCGTCTCAACGACGAAGCCACACTCAACATCCTGGATACCGACTTTGCAGCGCAGCAGACCCAAATTTTCGAGGACGACTTGAAGCGATCACGCCCCGTCAGCCTGGCGGCGTGGCGGGATCGGCCTTGGCGCGAACGGTTAGGCGAACGCTTTGCGTCGCTGCTCGGTACGCAACTTTGAGCAGTGCCATGGCGTTGCAGAGCCACACACAGCCATCTTGCGCACTGGCTTGACCTCCCGGGCGGGGCCGCCCTGGATCATCGCGGTGTGCGGCGCTTGCGCGCGTTTGGAGGCGATTTAGTGACCGTCTGGGTCCAGAAGTCGGTGACCTGCTTCACTGCAGCGGCGCTGGCTGCAGCACCGGCCTTGTTGGCTTCACGTTTCATCGCGGCAGTGGCCTGACCGCGCGCACTGCCCATTACCTTGTTCGCGCCGCTGAGCCAGAGGCTCATGAACGGATTCTTCTTCAACCAGGGATTGCCCATTTCAGTCCTTGTGGGTTGCTGCGGTGGCAGTCAGGTGCTGGCACAACGCCGTGCGTCGGCGGCTGATGCGGTCGATCAGCGCGCTCACTGCCAATGCGCCCGCTGAGCAGGTCAGCCCTTGTGTCACCGAGACGCGCAGGCTGTCAGGCCAATGGCTCGGCGGGCGGCATCATCGGCGTGTCAGGTACATGCAAAGATTCGCCAGCGCCTTGCCACAGCGGAGATGCTGCAATGGAATTTTTGCCGTCGAACGTCGTCAGCGACTGTTCGATCAAGAAGTCTTGGCCAGCAGGTCATGCTTCCGGGCGGCCATGCGGGCACCCAGCTCAACCAGGTCGAGCGACGAGGCTTTGGCTTTGACGAACATCTCGTTCTGCTCCTCCTTGACGTGATGCTTGACGTACTCGGACAGCACCTTGACCTTGGCGTCATACAGCTCACCGTCAGGCTCGACGCCTTCGAGCTGGGCAATCAGGCCTTTGACACCAGCGTGTTCAACAGTGGCCTCCGGAACGAGCAACTTGTCTTTCAGCGCCGCCTTGAAAGCGGGATAAAAGATCTCTTCCTCGATTTGGGCATGCACACTCAGCGCGGTGCAAATTTCGGCCACAAGCGCTTTCTTGTTGGTGACAGAGCGGGTCTTCTCGAATTCTGCAAACAGCTGGCTGACAGCTTCGTGATCGGCCTTGAGCAAGGCGATGGCGTCCTTGGCCATGGCGGGAGACTTCGGTGCGGTGGAGGCTTTGGGGGTGGTCATCGAATGTCCTCGTGTGAAGTTGGCGTGGTGGTGTGCGATGAAGGCACAAAGAGCGCGATCAAGATGACGATCGTGAGGAAGCTGCCGAGAAAAAATACCAGCGCCGGCATGGCTGGCGTTTCTGGCTGGTTGACGCGCGGCCGGCACACATCCGCGCAGCCGCACGCTCAGCGTCAATGGCGACGGACATAACGCCGCCACGGGCCGGCCGGCTGGGCCAAACGATCAGTTATGGCGGACAGAACATTCCGGTTCCAGCCCATTCCGATGTGGCTGCTGACGACCTCGATATCGTGCACCAGGCTGGATTGCTTGTCATGACAGCAGGTTTGCCATGCCACCACGCCGTCCGTTTTGCTGTAGATCGACGTGGTGCGGACCGGTGGCGGCGTGCGCAGCCGTAGGCTCAAAGCCGGATCGAACGCGGCAGAGCTGCCGCTCAGCAGTTTGAAAAGCCAACCCGCATGGGAATGGTCGGCATCGGTGTTGAACGGCGTGCCGATCGTGATGACCTGTCGGATGCGTGGTTCCATCAGTTTGCCGAGTTCACGTGCGTAGAGCCCACCAAGGCTCCACCCTATGAGCGTCGCCGGCTTGGCGTGGTGGCCCAGCATGTCGGTAACCTGGGACTGAAGTTGCGCGAGCCAGGCGTCCAGATCGCCGTGCGGCCCGGTGTTGAAGCCTTGCCCCCAATCCATAGCGTCGAAGCCCAGAGATCGGCAGTGTTGGCGCAATGGCGCGACTGAAGTCCCGTTTGCACCCAGGCCTGGAAAAATGATGACGGGATGTCCGTCGCCCGGCTGTTGTTGCGGGCGTTTACCCAGCGCGTGCCGTGCAAATTCCACCGCCGCGCGGAAGGGCTCGGCGCCAAGCAGCGCGAGAGGTGGTCGTTGAACGGGTGGAGTCAGTGATTGGTTCATGAGGCAGCAGAAGCAGGAATTTGCCCAGATCGTCGCTCGCCAAAAGTGATGCATCGATCAGCCAGCGCCGCCGACAGGGGTAGGACTGGACGCCAACAACACGTACGGGTAACCGGATTTGCGCAGACCATCCCACGCGACTCCTGACCGTGCCAGCAGGGGGGCGTTGCAACCAATGGCCTCAGGCTCTGGTGTCGCTGCCCAGTCTGACTTCGCCCGATTCGCCCAGTGCGCTGGGCTTTTGGCCGGTGAAAACGGCCTTGGCCATCACGAACAACTGGGTCAGTTTGTTTTCGCTCACATTCCAGTAGTGCGCATGGCTCACCGTCACCCGAACCAAGGCCAGATCGGGGTCGTCGATGCCGCCAGGAAACCAGGCTTGGGCAAACTTTGTCCAAAGCGCCTGGCGCTGGGCCTTGTCGTCGACCACCTGCGCTGAACCTGACACTGAAACATAGATGTCCTGGTCCGTGTCGGCATAGCTGATGTTGACCTGTGGTTGCTGTGCCAGCTCGTGCGTGGCGCCGCTCTTGGCGGACATGAAGAACCACAGCTTGTCGTCCGGCATCGACTGGTTTTGCGTCGTCATCGGCCGCGAATGCAGATGGCCGTTGCCATGCTGGGTGGTGAACATCGCGAACTTGATACCCTTGATCAGGGGCCACAGGTGCTTTTCGGCGACGGTGTCTGTAGTCATGGTTTGCCTTTCGTTGGGGGGTCTGTTGAGTGCTGGCGTTGGCGCGTCAACGGCTACTGTGCCGGCAGCACACCGGCTGCTTGGATCCGTGCCGCGGCAACGGTGCGGTTTCTCGCACCTGCTGTTGAGGGCGGGAGGATCTGCGCCGTAGGCCTCAATGTCTGTACGCTGACCCACCGACTGGCATCGAGGCTTCGGCTGGTCAAGGCGGCGGCAGCGCGTGCTTTCGGCCACCGCACCCGTCTGCCATGCGGGCCTGTTGGCTCCCCGCGACGCCTGTTTGCCTGCAGCAGTTGAAATTCAGCTGGGTATCCGGTTCAGGTCAAGCCGACCAGCACCTTGTCCAGCGTGACGGGATAGTCGCGCACCCGTACGCGACAAGCGTTGTAGACGGCGTTTGCCAGCGCCGCGCCAGCCCCGCTGATGCCGAGTTCGCCGATGCCTTTGATTTTCAACGGATTGGTCTTGTCATCGGCCTCGTCGAGAAGCACCGCCTTGGGCGCCAAACGACTGTTGCGAAAACTTGCTGCTCATCGAGCCGGGCTGGATCTCGCCGCTGGCTTCCAAGCCAAGTGTGCCGGCCAGCGCGCCCAGGGTTTCGCTCTTGCCCTTGGCCGAGAC
>JANMXG010000395.1:0-12893 GCA_031394235.1 Betaproteobacteria bacterium | reverse complement strand
GTCGCCGCCCACCGCCACCAGCGCGTCCAGGCCCAGCTCGCGGACGTAGGCCAGCGCCTGCGCCGAGACATCGGCCCCGCCGGCGCCAAAGTAGTTGAACGGGTCGCATTTGTTGTGGGTGCCCAGGATGGTGCCGCCCTGCGCCAGGATGCCGGCCACGGCCGGCACGTCCAGCGCCATCACCTGCTGGGTGATCAGGCCCAGGAAACCACGCCGGATGCCGGTGACCCTTGCGCCGCAGCCCCGCACCAGCGCCAGCGTGACCGCACGGATCACCGCATTCAGGCCAGGGCAGTCGCCCCCGCCGGTGAGGATGCCGACATGCATGCTGAGCTCCGGATTCAGGCGCCGCCAGCGCGGCAGTTCACCGCATTTTTGCGGGGCGTTCAGCCCAGCCAGGCCGCCAGATCGGCCTTGAGTTGCGCCAGGTCGGCGCGCCGGGTGTACATCATGTGGCCGGCGTCGTAGTAGCGGTGGGTGATGCGCTGCAGCACCTCGGCCGGCGCGTCCAGCTGCGCCAGCGACCAGTCGGTGGCCGAGTACGGCGTGCCCAGGTCATAGCGGCCGCTGGCCACCAGCACTTTCATGTGCGGGTTGCGGCGCATGGCCCGCGCCAGGTCGTTGCTGGTGCTGGTGAAGCCATTGGCCTCGCGCATGCCGTCGGCACTGCCACGCTGCCAGTTCCAGGCCTTGTTGACGTCGAACGACAAGGTGTCGTAGCGCTCCGCCGTGGGCAGGCCCAGGCTGCTGTAGTAGGCCAGCATGGCGGTGGTGTAGGGGATGGCGATGCCCTCGATGCCGGGATCGAAGCTCATCTGGCGCTCCCGCGCCGCCGCCATGCTGGCCGTGGCGCGTGATTCAAGCCGGCCCACCAACAGACCGCGCGGGCGCAGGGCCTCGACAAAAAAGGTGCTGTCGCTGATGCGCAGGTTGTTCTCCTGCACCACCGGCAGCGCCAGGCCAGTCAGCTCGGCCAGGCGTTTTTCAACGCGGCTGCGGGCGCGGTGGTCAAGCCGGGCACCCTGGTGCAGCGCGCCCAGGTAGTCTTCCTGCACAAAGGCCTCGGCCGCTGCCCGGGCGTCCTCCCCTGACCGGCCGGCCTCGCCGGTGAGCGTGCCGTGGTACTGCGCAGTGGCGGCAAAACCCGGCAGGAACAGCGCGTAAGGCAGGTCGTTGCGCGGCGCAAAGACGATCGACTGCAAGTCCATCGCGCAAGACACCAGGATCAACCCCGACAGCGCCAGGCCGTGGTCCAGCAGCTTGTCGGCCAGCGCGGCACCGCGGGTGGTGCCGTAGCTCTCGCCACACAAATACAGCGGCGCGCCGAAGCGGCCGTTGGCGGCCAGCCAGCCGCGCATCACCTCGGCCAGCGCATCGACATCGCCGTCCACCGAGAGCAGCGTCTTGCGCGCCGCGTCGCTGGCGCTGACCGACCAGCCGGTGTGCGGCGGGTCGATGAACACCAGGTCGAAATGCGCCAGCCACGTCAGCGGGTTGTCGACCACGGCGTAGGGCGCAGCCGCCAGCGTGCCGTCGTCATTGACCGGCACCCGCTTGGGGCCGAGCGCGCCCAGGTGCAGCCAGATCGACGACGAGCCAGGGCCGCCATTGAAGGCAAAACAGACGGGCCGCAGCGGGGCGGGTTTGCGCGCGGCGTCGGCGCCGGCCGTGCCGCTGTCGGCCGCGCCCGAGTCGGCCAGGTAGGCCACCGTGAACACCGCTGCCTGCGGCTCGCCGCGCTGGGCGTCCACGCCGCCGGCCAGCACCGGCACAAAGGCCGCACGCACGCCGTAGCCTAGCGCCTGGCCGTTGTCCAACGTGACACTGCCGCTGGCCAGCGTGGGTGCTCGGGCCAGCAGTTGCGCCACCTTGTCGCGCTGCCGCTTGGCGGCGTCAGGGTCGGTCGGGGGCGGGCTGATGGGGGGGGTGTCGCTCAAGTCGGGCTCCTGGTCGGGTCGGGGTCGGGGTCGGGTTGGGGTCGGATCGGAGGGTGCTCAGGCCAGGGCCAGCAGGCGGGCGTACACAGACAGGTCCACATTGCCGCCGGACAGGATCACGCCGACGCGGGCACCGCGCAGGTCCAGCGCACCTTCGAGCAACGCCGCCGCGCCCAGGCAGCCGGTGGGCTCGACCACCTGCTTCATGCGCTCGGCAAAAAATTTCATCGTGCTCACCAGTTGCGCATCGCTGACGGTTGCGATGCGCTGCACCAGCGCCTGGATGATCGGAAAAGTGAGCTGGCCGCTGGCGGTCGTCTGGGCGCCATCGGCCAGGGTTTGCGGTACCGCAATCGTCACGATCTCGCCACGCGCCAGGCTTTGCTGGGTGTCGTTGCCGGCCTCGGGCTCGACCCCGATCACCTCGATGGCCGGCAGCTTGTGCTTGGCCGCCACGGCGCAGCCCGAAATCAAGCCGCCGCCGCCAACGCAGACCAGCAGCACATCGAGATGGCCCACCTCGTTGATCAGCTCCAGCGCCGCCGTGCCCTGGCCAGCCATTACATGCGGATGGTCAAACGGCGGGATCAGCGTCATGCCACGCTCGGCGGCGATGCGGGCACCGATCGCTGCCCGGTCCTCGGTGTAGCGGTCGAACAAGATGACCTCGCTGCGCGCTGCACCGGACGGCATGGCCTGGTAGGCGCGGGTGGCTGCCAGCTTGGCGGCGGGCGCGTCCTGCGGCATCACGATCACGCTGGGCATGCCCAGCAGCCGGGCCGACAGCGCGATCGCCTGGGCATGGTTGCCAGAGCTGAACGCCAGAGCACCGGCGCGCTTTTGCTCGGGCGTGAACTGGGCCAGCGCGTTGTAGGCACCGCGAAACTTGAATGCCCCCATGCGCTGCAAATGTTCAGCCTTGAAGAACACCCGCGCACCGCAGCGGTCGTCGGCAAAGCGCGATTGCAGCACGGGTGTGCGGTGTGCCACACCGTGCAGCCTTTGGGCGGCGGCGGCGACGTCGGAAAACTCTATGGCGAGGGAGGGCATGCCGACAAGCATAACGAAGGCCCTTGAAAGACCGCCGCAGACCCGACCCGCGCGGCTAACCGAACTGGCCGGTTTTCTGCCCGCTGCTCGGGACCTGTCACCGCCGCGCCAAGCCTACGCTTGCGCCAGCAGTTGTCGATTTATTGAAGGTGCTCACCGCCATGTACCCCGCCACCGCAACCGCGACCGCAAGCGCCACCTCCCTGGCCGCCGACCCAGCCGTCCTGGGCCACAGCCCGCCACCGCCGGCCCCCGAACTGATCGAGTTCATCGATTTCAAGTGGCTGATGGCCGCCGAGGGCCACCGCATCGACCTGGGCCGGTTGCAGTCCGAGATCGCCTATACGCGGGGCTGCCTGGCGCTGGCCGCGGGCTCGACGTCGGCCACCTTGCGCCAGGCCGCTGGACGGCTGGCACGGTCACTCGGCCTGAACGCGGCCAGGCTTCAGGCCGGGCCCTGAAAGCCCGCGCGCCGGAAGGTCAGCACCAGCGTGACGCGGTGGCCGCCGCCAGCAGTACTGTCCTGCGGCTGGATCGGCGTGCTTTCGTGGATCACCCGTTCGTCGTCAAGCAGCAGCGCGCTCCAGGGCTGGTCCAGCGTGAAGCGCTGGCCCTGCGGACCCCACGCATCAAACACCCGGGTCTCGCCGCCCTTGATGCCGACCCGCGCCACCAGCACCACCACCACCAGATCGACACCGTCACGGTGCGCGCCTTCGGGTGTCGGGCGGCCGATGCCGTCGGTGGTGTCGATGCGGAACGGATGGGCCTCGACGTAGCAGGGCACCGCGCCGGGCTGCTCGCCGCGCAGCCGGGCGCTGTGCGCTGCCAGCGCCACCAACAGGCGCGCCCAGTCGGCTGACAGCGCCAGCGATGGCGCCAGCGGCTCGAACCAGCGCAAGGTGCCACCGTGCAGTGCGTTGTATTCCACCGGCTGCCAGTGCGCGCGGTGCGGCACCGGCGTGACGGTGCAAGCCACTGCGCTGCCGGGATCGGTACCGGCTTGCGGACCCGACGGTGCGGCCTGCACCACAAAACAGCCATGGCGCCTGCGCCGGTAGCGGCCGCCGTCCTTCAAGAAGGCATCGGGCGGCAGGTCGTCCCACAGCGGGGCCCAACGGGCAAACACCGCCAAATCCAATCCCGCCAGGCTGGCCAGGCTGGCGGCATCGAGCACAGCAAAACCCTGGCCGCCGAGTTGGACATCGAGATCGGCTAACCGGGTGAGGGGCGGAGGCAGTGAGTAAGCAGGCATGGCATTTGGCGGACAACGGCGCACTGCGGCGGGCCGCAGGCAGGTCGAATCAGGAGTCAGCAATTGTGCGTGAGGTGACACCACCCCACCGCTTGGCAGGTTGGCCAGCGCCGCTGTTGCCGCCTTAAACTGGCGGCTGTCGGGCCCCTGCGGCCGCCAACGCATCTGGCACCGCAGACACCACACATGAACCCGCCCTCCGCTCCCGCCGCCCCGCCATCAACGCTGCCCGGACCGGCAGCGCCGGCCGACCTGCGGCCCGACACCTCGGCCTTCCACTGGATCGACCTGCCCGTGGCCTGGACCGATCGGCAGGGCCGGCTGCTGGGTGCCAACCCCGCTTTCGAGGCTGCCACCGGGCACAGCGTCAGCGCGCTGCAGGCCGGGCACCTGACTGACTTGCTGGACCTGAACGCCAGCGGCAGCGATCCGGCGCTGGCCCACGGCCTGGCCGGCAGCCTTGACTTTGCGCCGCGGCCCTTTGCCGGCCGCGACGCCCAGGGCCGGCCGCTGGTCGGCCTGCTGGGCCAACGCTGCCAAGCGGGCTTGTGCATCGTCACCCTGCAGCTTGCACCCTTGCCGGCAACACCGCCGCAGCCCTCGCGCTTCTGGGATCTGCGCGCGCTGCGCGACGGCATGCGCGGCGCGTTGACCGGACCGGCGGTGCAAGACAGCGCGGTGCCGGGTGCGCTCGACACGCCCTACCCACTCGACACCGCCCAGGCTCGTTTTGACATGGCCAGCACGCTGGCGGGCATAGGCATCTGGCAACACGACGCCGCCACCGGCTTGCTGCACTGCAACCGGCTGGGCTGGTCGCTGCTGGGCCTGCCGGCCCAGCCTGAAGGCCTGGCGCTGGGCGCACTGGCCAGCCTGCTGCACTCTGAGGACCTCACCGCCGTCATGGCCCAGTTGGCGGGCCCGTCGCCAGCCGACGGATCGGACACCCGCACGCCGACCGTCGGCGCGCCCGCCTGCGAGCGCGATGGCCCGATCGAGCTGGGCGCCCGCTGCCGACACAGCGACGGCCGCTGGCGCTACCTGCTGACACGCCGGGTGGCGCGCCGGGACGACGACGGGCAATTGCTGGGCCATGTCGGGGTAGTGCTGGACCTGAGCGACCGCTTCGACCAGCAGCAACTGGCGCTGGCACTGGCACAGCGGCTGGAGATGGCCACTGCCGCGGCCGGCGTGGGCATCTGGAGCGTCGAGCTGGGCAGCCCAGCGGGCGAACCCGACCCGGTGCACTGGGACGAGCAGATGCGGGCATTGCATGGCCTGGACGCCGACACGCCGGCGCCCGACCTGCCGGCCTACATCGCCCGGTGGGTGCTGGAGGCTGACCGCACCAGCGTGGCCGAAAGCATGGCCACGCTGCTGCAGCGCCGTGAGGGCTTGCTGGACCTGGACCTGCGCATCCTGCGCCCCGACGGCCAGGTGCGCCGGCTGGCCACCCGGTCCACCGTCAGCGGCACGCCGGGCCAGCGCCACTTGCACGGCGTGATGCTGGATGTGACCGACCGCCACAGCGCCGAAGGCCAGCTGCGACAGGCCAATGAACGCGCCGCGCTGGCGGCCCGCGGTGCCGGCATCGGCACCTGGGAGTCCGATGCCGTGGCGTCGGTGGGTTGGTGGGACGGACAGATGTTTCGGCTGCGCGGGCGCGCGCCGATAGCCGGCCCGGTGACTGCCGACCAGATGCTGGCCTGGCTGCATCCGGCCGACCGCGACACCTACAACCGCAACCTGCAGTCGGCGCTGCAAGGTGATGCGCCGACCAACATCGAATTCCGCGTCGTGCTGCCCGATGGCAGCCTGCGCTGGCTGGCCTCGCGATCAACGCCGGTGCGAGACGAGCAGGGCCGCACGGTGCGCCGCATCGGCATCAACTGGGACGTCACCGATGTGCGCAACGCTGCCGCGGTGCGCGAGGAGCGCCAGCTGGCGCAACGCGAGAGCCAGGCCAAATCACGCTTCCTGGCACGCATCAGCCATGAGCTGCGCACCCCGCTCAATGCCGTGCTGGGCTTTTCGCAGCTGCTGATGGCCGAAGGCGCCGACCCCGCCACCTGGCCCCGGCGGGTGGCGCACATCCAGGCCTCGGGCGAGCACCTGCTGGCGCTGATCGACGATGTGCTGGACCTGTCCAGCCTGCAATCGGGCGAGCTGCCACTGTCCTTGCAACCGGTGGCGCTGGCGCCGCTGGCCGAAACCAGCCTGCCGCTGGTCGAGCTGCTGGCGCGTGACCACGGTATCGGCCTGCAGCTGGGCCCGCTGGACGGCTGGGTGCTGGCCGACCCGGTGCGGCTGCGCCAGGTGCTGCTCAACCTGCTGAGCAACGCGATCAAGTACAACCGGCCCGGCGGCAGCGTCACGGTCAGCGCCACCCCCGATGCGGGCTGGCTGCTGCTGCGGGTCGAGGACACCGGGCGCGGGCTGGACGCCGAACAGATCAGCCACCTGTTCGAGCCCTTCAACCGGCTGGGCGTGGAGCGCGAGGGCATTGCCGGCACCGGCATCGGGCTGGCCATCGTGCAGGCGTCAGTGCAGCACATGGGCGGCACGGTGCGGGTGCGCAGCGTGCCGGGCCAGGGCAGCTGTTTCGAGCTGAGCCTGCAACAGGTGCGGGCGCCAGCCGCCGCTGCCGTCGGTGGCGCCGCAGCCATCGACCCCGACCCTGCCAACGGCCAGGCCGGGCCGCTGCCCGCCCCGCCACATGCCGCCCCCGTGCTGGCCGGCAAGCGCCTGCTCTATGTCGAGGACAACGAGGTCAACCTGTTGATCGTCAGTGAGCTGGTGCGCGGCCGCAGTGACCTCGAATTCCTGTCGGCGGTCGATGGCGGCAGCGGCGTGGCCTGCGCCCAGGCCCACCGGCCCGCGCTGATCCTGCTGGACATGCAGTTGCCCGACATGGACGGCCACGAGGTGCTGCGCCGGCTGCGCGCCGACCCGCTGACCGCAGACATCCGCTGCATCGCGTTGAGCGCCAACGCCATACCGGACGACATCCGCCGCGCCCGCGAGGCCGGGTTCGACGACTACTGGACCAAGCCGCTCGACCTGCGTGCCTTCATGCGGGCAATGGACCGGTTGTTCGGACCCGCGCCGGCCTGAGCGCCCGGGCAGGGCGCGGCACCGCTCAGTCGATCAGCCCGCGCTCGCGCAACATCGGCGTGATCACCGCATCGCGGCCCCGGAACGCCCGGAACGCCGCACCCGGCTCGACACTGTCGCCCCGGCTGTAGATGCAGGCTTTGAGGCGCTGGGCCACTGCCGCATCGAACGCACTGCCGGCCTCGCCAAAAGCATCCCAGGCATCGGCTTCCAGCACCTCGGCCCACAGGTAGACGTAGTAGCCAGCGGCGTAGCCGTCGCCCGAAAACAGGTGCTGGAAGTGCGGCAACCGGTGGTTCAGGCCGGTGTCGTCGGGCAGGCCACGCCCGGCCATCACGGCGCGCTCGAAGGCCACCACATCGTCTATCGGCGCAGCGCTCTGGTGCGCCGCCAGGTCGACGATAGCGCTGGCGGTGTAGCGCACGGTCTCAAAACCCTGGCCAAAACGGCGGGCGGCGTCCAGGCGGTCGAGCAGCGCATCGGGGATCGGCTCGCCGGTCACGGCATGGCGGGCATGGCGGCGCAGCACCTCGCGGTCGGTACCCCAGTGCTCAAACAACTGCGACGGCAGCTCGACGAAGTCGCGCAGCACATGGGTGCCCGACAGCCGGCGGTAGGTCACGTCGCTGAGCAGGCCGTGCAGGCCGTGGCCGAACTCATGGAACAACGTGCGCACGTCGTCCGGCGACAGCAGCGTGGGCTGGCCCGGTGCGGCCTTGGCAAAGTTGTTGTTGTTCAGCACCACCGGCAACGACGGCACAGCGCCATTGCGGTGCTGCACCGCCAGCGTGCTCATCCAGGCGCCGCTGCGCTTGGCCGGGCGCGAGAAGTTGTCGTGCAGGAACAAGCCGATGGCTGCACCCGCTGCATCGTTGACCTGGTAGACATCGACATCAGGGTGGTAGGCGACCAGGTCCTGTCGGCGCTGGAACTGCAGGCCAAACAGCCGGCCGGCGCATTCAAATGCTGCGGCCACCATGTTGGACAGCGCAAAGTAGGGCTTGAGCGCCGCTTCGTCCAGCGCGTAATGGGCCTGCCGCACCTGCTCGGCCCAGAAGCGCCAGTCCCAGGCCTGCAGCGGGTGCGTGGCGCCGGCCTGGTCCATCGCGGCGCGCAGCAGGCCACGCTCACGGTCCAGCGCCGGCAGGGCGCGGGCCCAGACATCGTCCAGCAGGGCCCAGACCCGGTCGGGGCTCAGCGCCATGGTGTCGGCCAGCTTGAAGTCGGCATAGCTGGCGCAGCCCATCAACGCCGCCTGGCGCTGGCGCAAGGCCAGGATACGGGCGGCTATCGGCCGGTTGTCAAACTCGCCGGCCTGCTCGCCGCGGCCGATCCAGGCCCGCCAGGCGGTCTCGCGCAGGTCGCGTCGGGTGGAAAAGCTCAAGAACGGCACGATCAGCGAGCGGCTGAGCGTGATCACCGGCGTGGCCAACCCGCGCTCGGCGGCGGCCTGGCTGGCGGCGGCACGCACAAAGTCGGGCAAGCCCGCCAGCGCGGCCTC
Source organism: Betaproteobacteria bacterium (assembly GCA_031394235.1). Classification (GTDB taxonomy): domain Bacteria; phylum Pseudomonadota; class Gammaproteobacteria; order Burkholderiales; family Burkholderiaceae_C; genus Pseudaquabacterium. Next base: position 4,036 of record JANMXG010000395.1, on the reverse strand, counting down.
GTCGGGCAGCGGCAGCGTGAAGGCGGCCTCGTCGTGCAGCACGTTCTGGCCAAAGCGCGTGTTCAGCTCGGCCAACTCACCGGCCAGGGCAGCAAACTCGGCCCGATCGGCGGGGGGCAGCAAGGCGCCGGCGCGGGCGAAATCACTGTGGGTGCGTTCCACCAGGCGGCGCTGTTCGGCGGTCAGTGCGGTGGCAGCGCCAACGGCCGGCAGTGCTGCCCGCACGGCGGCGATACGGGCAAACAGGCCGGCGTCCTGCATCACCGCGCTCCAGTGCGCCGACAGCGGCGCCGCCATCTCGCGCTGCACCGCCTGCAGGGCCGGGCTGGTGGCCGAGCTGGCCAGGTTTTGGAACACCGCCTCGACCCGCCGCAGTGGCGCACCGGCCCGGTCAAAGGCGGCCACGCTGTTGTCGAAGTCCGGCGCCTCGGTTTGCGCCACCAGGCCGGCGATCTCGGCGCGGTGCTGCGCCATGGCCTGCTTGAGCGCGGGCGCAAAGTCAGTGCTGCGGATGCGGGAAAAGTCCGGCAACGCCAGCGGCGTGTCGTCGATCAGCAAAGGGTTGAGGGCGGCGTCCATGGTGGGCTGGGTGGAAGTTATGGAGAGTTCTGGCAGAAAGCTGCCCGGCCCGACACCCGCTGCGAACGCGGAAACGGCCAAGACAAGGCCGATCATGATGCCACCGCCCCGCCCACCGGCGGGCGGGCAAGGCTACAGTAGCGCCCGATCCTCCAGCCCCACGGCCCGCCCGGTCGCGCACCCCATGCCCTCTGTCAAGACCGCCACCCGTCCGAACCACCCGCCGTTCGGCCGCCGCGCCGGCGCCGCCAGAACCCCACCGATGGCGCTGTGGCTTGGCCTGGCGTTGCTGGTGATCTTGGCCGACCAGATCACCAAGACGCTGGTGATGGGCCAGTTTGTGCTGGGCGACAGCGTGACGGTCTACAGCTTCTTCAACCTGGTGCGGGCGCACAACGCCGGTGCGGCGTTTTCGTTCCTGGCAGGCGCATCGGGCTGGCAACGCTGGTTTTTTGTCGGACTGGGCGCGGTGGCGTCGGTGGTCATCGTCTGGATGCTGCGCAGACATTCAGGCCAGCGCCTGTTTTGCGCGGCCATCAGCCTGATCATGGGGGGGGCGCTGGGCAATGTGATCGACCGGCTGTTGCACGGCTATGTCGTCGATTTTTTGCAATTCCACTGGTCGTTCCTGGCGCCGATGTTTCCGGGCGGGTACTTCCCCAGTTTCAACATTGCCGACAGCGCGATCACGCTGGGCGCGATCGGCCTGATCGCCGACGAGTTGTTGCGGGTGCGCAGCGGCCGCTGACAAGCACACCGGACCGGCAATCAAGGGGCCTGTCACGCGCTGACCGTACCCGCAGTGACCCCACCCGTATTGACGCGCATGGCGGATCAGCCGCCTGCGGGTTAGGCTGTCGTCATGTCGCCCGAGCGCAGCGCCGAGACCCACCCGTTTTCCCTGACGCTGCGCCCGCTCGCCGCATCAGCGCCGTTGCACTGGCTGGCCGCCGGCTGGCGCGATTTTTTGCGCTGCCCGGGTATCGGCTTGTTTTACGGCGCCTGTTTCATGGCGATGGGCTGGCTGCTGATGACCGTGTTCCAGCACGCACCGGCCTATGTGCTGGCGCTGTCGGCCGGTTTTTTGCTGACCGGGCCATTTTTCTGCCTGGGCCTGTACCAGGCCAGTCGCCGGCTGGAGCGCGGCGAAATACCCGATCTGGGCGATTCGCTGATGGCCTGGGACCAGCGCACCGGCACGCTGGCGATCTTCGGTTTTGTGCTGCTGGTGCTGGAGATGCTGTGGGGCCGGGCGTCGCTGATCGTGTTTGCGGTCAGCTTCGACGGCATGCCCGACTTCAAGGGCTCGCTGCTGGCTCTGGTCAACCCGGAGAACCTGCAATTCATCATCGCCTACCTGCTGGTGGGCGGGCTGTTTGCGGGGCTGATCTTCGCCGTCAGCGTGGTGTCGATCCCGATGATCCTGGACCAACCCACCGACGCCATCACCGCCGGCCTGACCAGCCTGCGCCTGGTGCTGAGCCAGCCGTTGGTGATGCTGCTGTGGGGCGCGCTGATCACCGGCACCGTGGTGCTGGCCATGCTGCCGTGGTTTGCCGGCCTGCTGGTGGCGGGGCCGGTGCTGGGCCATGCGTCCTGGCATGCCTACCGGGCGGCCGTGGGTGATTAATTCGCCTCAGCCCGCAGCCGACGCCCCGGCGCTGCCCCTGCTGGCCTTCGACAACCTGCACCACTGCGCCTGGCTGCAGGTGCCGATGTGGGTGTTCGACATTGAGCGGATGCGGGTGTGCTGGGCCAACACCGCGGGGCTGGACGCCTGGCGTGCCAATCAACTGGCCAAACCGGCCCCACCGGATTTCAGCGACGCATCGCCCGCCACGCTGCTGCGCCTCTGCGCACCAGCCTGCAGCTGCCTGCCGACGGGCGTCGCCTGCGCGAGTCCTGGACGCTCAACCCGATGGGCCAGCCCTTGACCTCGTCGCGGGTGTCGCCGGGCATCCGGTTGGCCGACAGCCGCCAGGCCATCCTGTTCTGCGCCAAACCGCTGGCCGCCAGCGACACGGCTGAATCGGCTGAAACGGCTGAAGCGGGCCATCGTGCCACGTTCAGCTTTCTGGCCAATCGGCATGCCGCACGTCGGGTTGAAGGTGATCTGCGATCCGTTCATCCAGGCCGCTGCCAGCATCACCCGCCACTGTGGCGGCACCGGCCAGGGCCTGAGCATCGCGCGGCGCCTGGTGCACCTGATGGGCGGGCAGGTCGACGCGCACAGCAGCCCTGAGCTGGGCAGTGGCTTTCGGTTCTTCGTTCCGGTGAACCTGCCCGACGCATTGCCAGAGCCCGATCCGGGCTGATGGCGCAACGCGCTAGAGTCAGGTTTTCACCCACCGGCCCCGCCCTTGCCCACCCTGCCCTTCCGTCTGATTGCGTTGTTGCTGTGCTGGATGGGCATTGCCGCCCACGCTGGCCTGCCCGAGGTGGTGGCCGCCGCCAAGCCCGCCGTGGTCGCGGTGGGTACCTTCAACCCGCTGGCCAGCCCACGCTTTGCGTTTCGTGGCACCGGCTTTGTGGTGGGTGATGGCCGCACCCTGATCACCAACGCCCACGTCGTGCCCGACGAGATCGTCGAGCAGCGGCAGCTGATGTTGCAAATCGCCGGCAACCGCGCCGCCAACCAGGATGCCGCCATCGAAACGCGAAAGCTCACGCTGCTGGACTTGGACCGGGTGCACGACCTGGCCGTGCTGCAGATCGCCGGCGACGCCCTGCCAGTGATTACGCTGGAGGCCAACGACAGCGCCCGCGAGGGCCAGGCCGTGGCCTTCATCGGCTTTCCGATCGGCGGGCTGCTGGGGTTTTCGCCCGTCACGCACCGCGCCACCATCTCGTCGATCACACCGATTGCCCTGCCGCCGCCCAATGCGCGCCAGCTCGATGCAGCGTCGGTGGCGCGCCTGCGCCAGGGGCCATTCAACATCTACCAGCTCGACGGCACCGCCTACCCCGGCAACAGCGGCGGCCCGCTGTTTGACGCCGAAACCGGCCGGGTGGTCGGCGTGATCAACATGGTGTTGGTCAAGGCCAGCAAGGAGTCCCTGCTGACCAACCCCTCAGGCATCACCTATGCCATTCCGGTACGTTTCGTCCGGGAACTGCTGCGGCCACGCTGATCCGCTGCCGCCAGGTCGGGCAGTGGCCTGTGCGCAGCGGCTCGGGAAGGCGAGCAAGGCGATGGAGACGGACGGCAGCCGGCTCTTTGCTGTCTTTCCCCTGGTGGGGATGCGGTCGTTCGAAGTGCGGCGTCCAGCGTTCGACGTTCGACGTTCGACGTGCAACGTGCCGCGTGCGGCGTGCAGCGCCAAGGCAACCAAGGCCGTCGGGCAACCGCCTCCGTGAATGTCCTCCATGCCGGCCGGTCGGCCGACATTTCCCCCTTTATTTCACTGCGCCGGTCACCCAACGCCCTTGGCCGCCGCCACCGTTTCCGCCTGCGTTG
>JANMXG010000394.1:0-15618 GCA_031394235.1 Betaproteobacteria bacterium | reverse complement strand
CTTCTTGCCGTTGTTGGCATCCACGGCCATGAATTCGCCGGTGGCCGCGCCGGTGAACACCAGGCCGCCGCCGGTGGACAAGGTGCCGGCCATGCTGGGCTGGCCGGGCCAGGCCATCTGCCACTTGCTCTTGCCGGTCATCGGATCGATCGCGCTGAGGTAGCCGTGCGGCTGGTCCTTGGGCATGTCGACGCCTCGGAATTCGATGCCCAGGTACCACTCGCCGCGCTTGTACTCGGGCTTGGCCAACTTGTAGGGCCAGCTGATGTTCAGCGTGTTGGCGTAGGCCAGGCCGGTGGCCGGGTTCCAGGACATCGGCTGCCAGTTCTTGCCGCCCAGCACCGACGGCCACACCATCTCGTCGCCACCCGCGCGGATCTTCTTGGTGACTTCGCTGTCGACCGGCCGGCCGGTGGCCATGTCTATCTTATCGGCCCAGTTGACCTTGACGTAGGGGTTGGCGGCCAGCAACTTGCCGTTGGCGCGGTCCAGCACGTAGAAGAAGCCGTTGCGGTTGGCCTGTGCCAGCACCTTGCGGTTCTGGCCGTCGATCTTCAGGTCAACCAGCATGCCGACTTCGGTCGCGTCGTAGTCATACGGGTCGTTGGGGCTGAACTGGTAGTGCCAGACAAACTCGCCGGTCTTGGGCCGGAAGGCGATCACCGAGCAGACGTAGAGGTTGTCACCCTTGCGCACCTCGGGGTTCCAGGGGCCGGCGTTGCCGGTGCCCCAGTACACCAGGTCCAGTTCGGGGTCGTAGGCGCCGGTCAGCCAGGTCGGTGCGCCGCCCTTGGCATGGGTGTCGCCAGGCCAGGTGTCGCCCCCCTTGTCGCCGGGCGCGGCGGTGGTGTATTTGCGCCACAGCTGCTTGCCTGTCTGCGGGTCCCAGCCGTCGATGAAGCCGCGGGTGCCGTACTCACCACCAGCGATGCCGGTCATCACCACGCCACCAGCGATCAGCGGTGCGGCGGTCATGGCATGGCCGTCCAGGTAGTTGGCAGCCTTGCTCTTCCAGAGCTGCTTGCCGGTCTTGGCGTCCAGCGCCAGCACGTGGGCGTCCAGCGTGACGCGGTAAATCTTGCCGTCAAAAATCGCTGCGCCGCGGTTCACGATGCCGCAGCAGGCCATCTTGAACACATCGCTGGGCATCTCGATCTCATGCTTCCAGAGCTGCTTGCCGGTGAGCGGGTTCAGCGCGACCGTGGTGTTATGGGTGGTGACGTACATCACCCCCTCAAACACGATCGGCTGCGACTCCTGACCCTGCGGGTTGTTCAGGCTGTAGCTCCAGGCCGGCGTCAGGTTGGCGACGGTCTGGGTGTTGATCTGCTTGAGCGCGCTATAACGCTGGTTGTTGTAGCCCATGCCGTAGGTCAGGATGTCGCCCGGCGTGTTGGCGTCGGCTTTGAGCGCGTCCATCGTCTGCGCCTGCAGCGCTGGCGGCGCTGCCAGAGTCAGCAATACGGCGCCTGTGGTGAGCCATCGATTCAAAACCATGTCTTGTCTCCTCGTCGGGGGGTGACGGCCGGTTGCCGCTCTGATCGGAAAGGTTTCCGAAGGGAAGATGATCGACACTAATCCGGCAGCTGTGCGAATACAGCGGGCTTTCCCTAGTTCGCCAGCAGGCCGCGACCTGCCTACAGTGCTTCCAGGCGGGTGGCAAAGGCCTTGCGGTGGCCGGGCTGCTCCAGCAAGCAACAACGACGCCGCAAGGCGGATCCCCATGAACCCTTCCGTCGAACTCCAGTCCCGCTTGCTGTCCGTGCGCAGCCATTACCGGGTGACGCCCTGGATCCAGCCGCGGGATGACGAGTCGCCGCTGCTGCGGTCCTGGCAGCGCTGCCGCGACGCCGGCATGCGCGAGCATGAGCGCGTCACCTTCGAACTGGTCTCGCGGTCCATGCTGGCCGCGCTGGATGACGAACACGGCGCCCTGGTGCAGACCGCCCGGCCCGAGACCGAGCGCTTGGCGCGCGCGCTGCGCGGCACCGGTTGTGCGGTGCTGCTGTTCAACACCCGTGGCGTGGTGATCGACCGGCTGTGCCACGAGGCCGGCACACCATCGGTGCTGCTGATGGCCAGCCGAAAGGGCATCAATGTGGCAGAGCGTTGTGTGGGCACTACCGCGCCGGCGATTGCGCTGGCCGAAGGCCTGCCCTACCTGGTGGGCCGTGACGCCCATTTCTTTGCCAACGTGCGGCCGTTTTTCTGCGTGGCCGCACCGATCGACAGCCCGCAAGGCGAGCGCCTGGGCGCACTCGACGTCACCGCCTACGACAACGTGCCCTCGTTCGACATCTATGCCCTGGTGATCGACGCCGCCGCGGCGATCGAGAACAGCCTGTTCCGGCCGTCGACCGACAGCTTGCTGGTGCGCTTCCACCCCCGCGCCGAGCTGGTGGGCACGGCGCTGGAGGGCTTGGCACTGGTGGGCAACGACGGCCGCATCGCCGGCGTCAATCGGGCGGCTGCGCGGGTGCTGTGCCAGCCCCGGTCGGCACTGCTGGGCCGGCCGTTCAGCGAGTTGTTCGACCGTCGCCTGCAGTCCTTGTTCGCCCGGCCCGCCGGTCAGCGCACCGATCTGGTGGAGATGATGACCCAACTGGGCCTGCAGGTGCAGGCGCGCTTTGAGAGCGCACCGCGCCATGCCGACGCGGACCGACTGCCTGGCGGCGCGCTGGCCGCGCCCGCTGTGCCGGGGGCTGCCGCAGACGCAGGTGCCGCATATGCCGGCCGGCAGCCAGTCAACATGCGCGAACTGGAGCGCTTGGCCATCGAGCGCACGCTGGTGGCGCTCGATGGCAACGTGTCAGCGGCAGCGCGCCAACTGGGCATCAGCCGCAACACCATCTACCGCCGGCGCAGCGAATTGACGGTTTGACCGCAGGCTTGTCGGGTTGAAGGCAGGGCTTGCCGGCCAGCCCGCGCGATCTGCCTAGCGCCGGCCAAACATCATCTGCCGCGCCAGCGCCGATTTCAGCCACGGCAGCCCTTGCAGCGCGGCCAAACCCAGGCCACGCACCGCCGGCAAACCGGGCCAACGCCAGGTGAAGCTGCGGGCCAGAAAGTCGGTGGCGGCGATCATGCTCCAGCGGTCCGGTCCGCGGGCCCACTCCAGACGGCGCAGCACACGGTCCAGGTCGTCCGGCCGGGCGTGACGCAGCGCCTGTACCAGTTCGGTGGCGTCGCGCAGGCCCAGGTTCAGCCCCTGGCCGGCCACCGGGTGCAGGGTTTGCGCCGCATTGCCGATGCGCACGATGGCGCCATCGACCAGCGTGCGCTCGGCGTTCAGGCCCAGCGCAAAGTGCTTGAGCTTTGATACCGCCACCACCCGGCCGGCCTCGGGCGGCAGCAAGCTGTTGAGCACGGCGATGCGCTGCGCATCGTCGAGCGCGGCCACTGTGTCGACCGCTTCATCCGGTCCGCCTGGGGGTCGGTTGACACACCAGACCATCGCAGCGCGTTGGGCGCCGTCGGCCCCGGCAGGCAGCGGCAGCAGCGCCAGCGGGCCTTCACGGGTAAAACGCTCAACCGCCAGGCCGGGTGTGGCGCCGTCCAGCGTGACGCTGCCGACCCAGGCGGTCTGCCGGTAATCGTGGGTGACCGCCTTGCGCGCCTGGTCGGCAAAAACACCGCCCTCGGCGACCACGGCCAGATCAAAACGCTCGGCGATGCCGGCATCCACCTCGACGCGACCTGTCCTGCCGGCCCGGCCGGCCCGCTGATCGCCGGCCCCCCGGTCATCAGCCGCACCGCCGCCAGCGCTGCCGTCCGCGGCCAGCGCTGCCGGCGATTTGTCCCCGCCGCCCAGGTTGCGCACCTCGACCACCGGCTGGCCAAAGCGGCTGTGCAGGCGCAGGGGCTCACGCGCCTCGGCCGCCTGCCAGACCCGTTGCAGGCAAGACACCAGTGCACCGTAGCTCAGCACGGCGCCCAGCATCGGCACGGCCTCGTCGGCGGCCCGCAGGTGCACCGCGCTGGCGGCACCGCGCAGGGCGATGGTGGGTGGCGCCTGGGACACCAGCACCTCAGTGATCGGCTGCGCGGCCGCGGCTGGCCAGCCACCCAGGCGCTTGAGCAACTGCACGCTGCCCAAGGCCAGCGCCAGGGTGCGCGGGTCGCCAGACACGTCCTTGTCCGTAGGCCGGGCATCGAACAGCGTGATGTCGGCGCCCGGCAACAGGCGGGCGGCCTGCAGCGCCAACGCCAGGCCGGCCGGCCCGGCGCCGATGACGGCGATGCGCCAGACCGGGCCGGGGGAGGCGGCGACGGTGACGGCGCTAGGCCAAGCGCCAGACCGGGATCCCTGCGGTTCAGTCATGAGCAACCCTCCAGCCAGCCAACGTCGGGCCAACGGCCGCCACGCAGCGTGATGATGCGGCCCCGCTGTCGATGCTTTCCATCACCAGCGCAAAGCGCCGGTCCGGCGAGTAGACGGTCAGCGTGTGGCCGTTGTCGAAAAAAGAATGTGGCGCCACGCTCAGCGGCTTGCCGTACGCCTGACGGGCGCGTCCCAGCGTATCGCCCACGTGCACGCCACTGAGCGTGGTGTAGCGCATGTCGCGGGTTTCGGCACGGCTGACCACACCGGACGCCAGCGTGAAACGCACGCCGGGATGGCGGTCCACCCCCTGGTACTGGCAGGCCCGCACAGCGGCGGCGGACGCGGCGGCGGCGCACGCGGCGGCGGCTGCCGCCGCTGGCTGGGCCGGTGGCGGCGCGGCCCTGGCCTGCGCGCTGAGTCCGCAAGACCCGGCCAGCAGCAGCAACGCGGCGCCAGCCCGATGGGCTGCAGACCGGTGGATCACGCGCTCTGGCTCCGCGGCTGTGCCAGCCCATCGCCCAGCCGGGGCTGCACCGCCGCCAACTGCGCCGGTGTGCCCAGGTTGTGCCAGTCGCCCTGCAGCAGCTCGCCGGCCAGCCGTCCGGCCTGGGCGCTGGCAAACAGCAGCGGGCCGAGCGCGGCATGGCTGCCAGGCGTCACTGCTGCCACCAGGGTGTGGCGCAGCAGTGCCAGGTTGGCATAGGTCAGCGGACGTGGCGCACCGACTGGCGGCCGCTGCACCCGGTCGCCGTCCAACGCAAAGTCGCCGGCAGCGTGGAAGTCGGGGTTGGGCACCAGCCACAGTCGGCCATCGTCCGGGCCGGTGGCAAATCGCTGCGCCGCCAAGGCGTCAAAACGAAATCCGGGCGCCAGGATGTCGCCCGACACGAGCCAGAAGCACTCGCCCAGCCAGGGCAGTGCCTTGGCGACACCACCCGCTGTCTCCAGCGCGCCACCGTGGTCGCGGCCCTCCCTCGAGTAGTGGATCGTCAGGCCCCAGCGGCTGCCGTCGCCCAGCGCGGCCGGGAACTGGTCTTCCAGCCAGGCGGTGTTGATCACCACCGTCTTGACGCCAGCAGCGGCCAGCGCCCGCAAATGCCATTCGATCATCGGCCGGCCCGCCACCGGCAGCAGCGGCTTGGGCACACGGTCGGTGAGTGGACGCATGCGCTGGCCCCGGCCGGCGGCCAGGATCAGGGCGTTCAGATTGGGCGGTGCGGTCGGGGCTGTCATGCGGCAGTGAGTTTAGGCCGACCACGCCACCGGCCCGCCGCCAGCCCGGCATCACCCCAGGCCGACCGGTGCCGGTGCGGTCATCACGATCTTGCTGAACAACGGCCGGAACACCTCGTCCGCGTCATGCCCGGTCAACGGGTCGCGGTTGCTGGCAAACGCGCTGTCCAGCACAGCCCAGTCGGCATCGGTCAGATTTGCGCGGGCGGCGGGCAAGATCTCGTTTTCCTCCACCGCCATGTGGGCCAGGTAGCCGCCGACGTAGCGCTCCATGGCCTCGACAAAATCGGGCCGGCGCGTTTCGCCCAGCACCTCGTAGGCCAGCAGGGCGTGCTCCAAAGTGCGGATCGCCGCCTCACCGCGCGCGTGATCGGCGTCGAGCCGGTCCAGCGTGGCGGCCAGCTGCGGGCAGCGCTGGCGCACCCGCGGGAACAGCAGTTCGCTCTCCTTGGGATGGTGCAGCCGTTCCGGGAACTCGTCGACATAAAACAGCATGGCGCGCAGCACGCCAAAGTCCGGCGCGTGGCGCTCGCGCTGGGCCTGTGCCACCAGCAGGCTCATCGAGCGCAGCATCGCGGCCAGCGCCTGGTGTTCATCGCGGATCACATCGAGGGCAAGGTGGCGCATGGTCGGAGCTTCCAGGTCAGGGGTGGTCTGGCCCGTAGCGTGCGCTTTGGCCCGGCCGCCCGCCTTGCGCAAGGTCAAGCGCAGCAACCGGCGCGCAGCAGCGCTGGCCACCCGCCGGCCCGGTCAGCGCCCGCTTAAAATCCTGGGCTCCGCCTTCGACAACCCCCCATTAACGCCTCCAGGCGCAACGCATGGCCAACTCCCAGCAGCAGACCCTCCCCGAAGCCAGCGCCCTGATGGCCAACGCGATCCGCGCCCTGGCGATGGACGCGGTGCAGCAAGCCAACTCTGGCCACCCGGGCGCGCCCATGGGCATGGCCGAGATGGCCACCGCGCTGTGGGGCCGGCATTTGAAGCACAACCCGGTCAACCCGCACTGGGCCGACCGCGACCGCTTTGTGCTGAGCAACGGCCATGCGTCGATGCTGGTCTACGCGCTGCTGCACCTGACCGGCTATGACCTGCCAATGAGCGAGCTGCGCAACTTCCGCCAGCTGCACAGCAAGACGCCCGGCCACCCCGAGGTGGGCGTCACGCCCGGGATCGAAACGACCACCGGCCCGCTGGGCCAGGGCCTGGCCAATGCTGTGGGCATGGCGCTGGCTGAAAAGCTGCTGGCCCATGAGTTCAACCGTCCCGGCCACACCGTGGTGGACCACCACACCTACACCTTCATGGGCGACGGCTGCCTGATGGAAGGCATCAGCCACGAGGCCTGCGCACTGGCCGGCGCCTGGAAGCTGGGCAAGCTGGTGGCGCTGTACGACGACAACGGCATCTCGATCGATGGCCAAGTCACGCCCTGGTACATCGACGACGTGGCCCAGCGGTTCAAGGCCTACGGCTGGACCGTGATCGGCCCGATCGACGGCCAGAACGCCGACGCGGTGGACGCCGCGTTGACGCAGGCCAAGGGCAGCGCCGCGCAACCCGCCGTCAAACCCACGTTGATCATCTGCAAGACAACCATCGGCCAGGGCTCGCCCAACCGCGCCGGCACCGCCAAGGCCCACGGCGAGGCCTTGGGCGCTGACGAGATCAAGCTCACCCGCGACGCGCTGGGCTGGCCGTATGAGCCGTTCGTGATCCCCGAGGCCGCCTACGCCGCCTGGGACGCCAAGCGCGCCGGTGAGGCCGCCGAGGCCCGCTGGACCCAGGCCTTTGCCGCCTACAAGGCCCAGCACCCTGAACTGGCCGCCGAGCTGGCGCGCCGGGTCAGCGGTGACTTGCCGGCAGGCTTTGCCCAGGCCGCGGTGGACACCGTGATCGCCGCGATGAGCGCAGCGCAAACCGTGGCCAGCCGCAAGGCCAGCCAGATCGCGTTGGAGTCGTTCACCGGCGCGTTGCCCGAGCTGCTGGGCGGGTCGGCCGACCTGACCGGGTCCAACCTGACCAACACCTCGCACACCGCGGCGTTGCGCTTCGACGAGGCCGGCACGCCCAACGGTGGGCGCCACATCAACTACGGCGTGCGCGAGTTCGGCATGGCCGCGATCATGAACGGCGCGGCGCTGCACGGCGGCTTCATCCCCTACGGCGGCACCTTCCTGACGTTCTCGGACTACAGCCGCAACGCCATCCGGATGGCCGCGCTGATGAAGCTGCGGGTGGTCCACGTCTTCACGCACGACTCGATCGGCCTGGGCGAGGACGGACCCACCCACCAGAGCGTCGAGCACGCCGCCAGCCTGCGCCTGATCCCGGGCCTGGACGTCTGGCGCCCGGCCGACACGGCCGAAACCGCTGTCGCCTGGGCCTGCGCGATCCAGACCCGCAACCGCCCCAGCGCGCTGCTGCTGAGCCGGCAAAACCTGCCGTATGCGCCCAAGGCCACCTCGGACATTGCGCCGCTGGCCAGCGGGCTGGATGCCATCGCCCGCGGCGGCTACGTGCTGGCCGAGCCCAGCGAAGTGGGCCTGAACAAGGCTGCGCAGGCGGTGATCATCGCCACCGGCAGCGAGGTGTCTCTGGCACTGCACGCCCAGGTGGCATTGGCGGCGTTGAAGATCGCAGTGCGGGTGGTGTCCATCCCCTGCACCAGCGTGTTCGACCGCCAGAGCGTGGCTTACAAATCCAGCGTGTTGCCGGCCAAACTGCCGCGCATCGCGATCGAGGCCGGCGTGACCGACGGCTGGTGGAAGTACGGCTGCGCTGCCGTGCTGGGCATCGACCGCTACGGCGACAGCGCGCCGGCGCCGGCGCTGTTCAAGTATTTCGGATTGACAGCAGAAGACCTCACCAACACCGTGCGGCAGGTGCTTTGGCGTTGAGGCCACAGTGATGACCCTGTGGCGCGCGGTCGGGTGGGGCTGGCTGCTGACAGCCGGCGCACAGGGCGTGGCCGGCGCGCAGCCGATGCTGGCGCCGTCGCCCGCGGTAGCCTGCCTGGTAGCCGTGCCGGGCTCACCGCCGCTGCTGTATCCCCCCGATTTATTGCGCCGCAAGGACGGCGGCACGGTCAAGGTGGAGTTGCGCTTCCGCGCTGCCGACCAGGCCCCCAAGGTCAACGTGCTGGATGAAGACCGCCAAATCCTGGGCGCGCTGGAGGACGCGGTACTCAAGCATGTCGTGCACTTGCGCGTGCCTTGCATGGCGGCCGGCAGCCCTGACGTGGTGCTGCGCCTCGACTATGTATTTGTGCCCAACGACGGGCGCAAAGTGGTGGCCAGCCAGCCGCGCGACCAGGCAGATCGGGCACGCCGCGAACAACTGGCCTGCATCACCCACGTCAAGGGCTTGAAGCGGCCGGACTATGCAGCGCTGGCGCTGCGGGACGACAAGCAGGGCAACGTCTACGTGCGTTTGCGCTTCGAGGCGCCCGACCAAGCACCCCAGCTCGACGTGCTGGCCGCGTCGCGCCACACCGCGCTGGTGGCCGAGGTGCGCGACTTTGCCGCCGGTTTGCGCATGCCCTGCCTGGGCAGTCAGCCGGTCGAGCAAACCCAGCTCTTCATGTTCAAGATCGACGGCGGCGCTCGCACCGTGCTCAACGACATCAGCCTGGTGCAATTGGTAGGCGCCGCGCGTGATTTGCCTGCGGGGGTTTACTTCGATCTGAACACGATGCAATGCCCGTTCAGCCTGAGCCTGGGCTACTTTCGGCCGCACGGACCGAACGAGGTGCGTTCGCTCGATACGCACCATCCCGAGCGCCAGGCGTTCATGGATTGGCTGTCGCAGATCACGCTGAACCTGCCCGACGTGCGCAACACCGAGGTGCTAGGCCAGACAATCGTGGTGGAGGTGCCTTGCGGCACGGTCGATCTTTGACCCCATCCTTTCCCCTCGATTCCCCAGTCCATCCCACCCCCAAGGAGAGATCATGACCATCAAGATCGGCATCAACGGCTTCGGCCGCATCGGGCGCATGGTGTTCCGTGCCGCCGTGCAGAACTTCTCGGACGACATTGAAGTCGTCGGCATCAACGACCTGTTGGAGCCCGACTACCTGGCCTACATGCTGCAGTACGACAGCGTGCACGGCCGCTTCAAGGGAACGGTGTCCGTGGACGGCAACACCCTGATCGTCAACGGCAAACGCATCCGCCTGACCGCGGTCAAAGACCCGGCCGAGCTGGCCTGGGGCGATGTCGGCGCCGAGGTGGTGGTCGAGGCCACTGGCCTGTTCCTGACCAAGGAGGCCGGTGAAAAACACCTGGCCGCCGGCGCCAAGAAGGTGATTTTCTCGGCGCCCAGCAAGGACGACACGCCGATGTTCGTTTTTGGCGTCAACGACAAGACCTACGCCGGCCAGACCATCATCAGCAACGCCAGCTGCACCACCAACTGCCTGGCCCCGGTGGCCAAGGTGCTGAACGACAACTTCGGCATCAAGCGCGGCCTGATGACCACGGTGCATGCCACCACCGCCACGCAAAAGACGGTGGACGGCCCGAGCAACAAGGACTGGCGCGGCGGCCGCGGCATCTTGGAGAACATCATCCCCAGCTCGACCGGTGCGGCCAAGGCAGTGGGCGTGGTGATCCCCGAACTGAACAAGAAGCTGACCGGCATGTCGTTCCGGGTGCCGACCAGCGACGTCTCGGTGATCGACCTGACGGTCGAACTGGAAAAGGAAGCCAGCTACGCCGAAATCTGCGCGGTGATGAAGGCCGCGTCCGAGGGCGCCATGAAGGGCGTGCTGGGCTACACCGAGGACAAGGTGGTGTCCACCGACTTCCGCGGCGAGCCGATGACCAGCGTGTTCGATGCCGATGCCGGCATTGCCCTCGACAAGACCTTCATCAAGGTCATTGCCTGGTACGACAACGAATGGGGTTACTCCAACAAGGTGCTTGAAATGGTGCGCGTGATTGCATGATGGCGTGATGGCCGCCACACGGCGGACCACTGCGGAAACCCGCCAGCAACAATACTTGACAAGGCCGGGATAGCATCCTGGCGTTGTGCTTTTTGCTTCTTGACTCGTGCCTTGTGCCTTGTGGGCGCCCCGCGCCCCGGCGATTTTTGTAGGTGTCAGCGTGACGTCTTCACGATCAATCAAACGCCTGCCAGCCCAGGATGGGGCACGGTGGTGGGGGCTGTTGCCGGCGTTGATGTTGCTGCCGGCACTGGTGGCATGGCCCACCGCCGCCTTCAGCGAGCGCGGCCCGCGCCTGCTGGCCGACCCCGGCGCGGTCAGCGTTGGGGTCGACGAAGACCCAAACACCGCCCGCGTGATCGTGCAATACCGAAGCGGCAGCACGCTGGCCCGGCTGGCCGCCAGTGCCGGCCGTGCCCAGCACGCCGCCCGCCTCGGCGCGCGGCTGGCGCTGCCGCTGGCAGATGGCCGGCCGCTGGGTCCGCATTCACAAGGCCTGCACGGTCAGGGCCTGTCGTCGCGGCAACTGGCCGCCCGCCTGTCGGCCCAGCCCGATGTCGAGTGGGCCGTGGTGGACCAGCGCCGCACCATCACCGCCGCGCTGCCGAATGATCCGTATTACGGCGCCAACCAGACCAGCATCACGCCCACCGTGGGCCAGTGGTACTTGCGGGCACCGGATGCCACCACGCTGTCGGCCATCAATGCCGAGAGCGCCTGGGCGATCACCACCGGCTCCCCGACCGTGACGGTGGCGGTGATCGACACTGGCGTGCGCTTCGACCATCCTGACCTGGCCGGCAAGTTGTGGCCCGGTTACGACTTCGTGCGCAACACCATCTCCGGCGACGGCGATGGCCCGGATGCCGACGCCAGCGACCCGGGCGACTGGACCACCGCGGCCAACTCCTGCGGCGCGGCCAACAGCAGCTGGCATGGCACCCAGGTCGCCGGCCTGATCGGTGCGGCCAGCGACAACAACCTGGGCATGGCCGGCGTTGGCCGCAACGTGATGGTGCTGCCGGTGCGTGCGCTGGGCAAGTGCGGTGGCTTTGACTCCGACATCCAGGCCGCCATGCTGTGGGCTGCCGGGTTGACCAACGCACCTGTCGCCAACCCACACCCGGCCAAGGTCATCAACCTGAGCCTGGGATCGAGTGGCAGCTGCGGCTCGTACCAGCCGATCGTCAGCCAGCTGGTGGCGGCTGGCGTCACCGTGGTGGTGGCCGCCGGCAACAGCACTGGCCTGGCTGTCAACTCACCCGCCAACTGCACGGGCGCGATCGGGGTCTCCGGGCTGCGACATGCCGGCACCAAGGTGGGCTATTCCAGCCTGGGGCCAGAGGTGGCGTTGGCCGCGCCGGCCGGCAACTGTGTCAACGAGACTGGCCTGTGCCTGTACCCGTTGCTGACCACGGTCAACGCCGGCAGCACCACGCCAGGCGCCAACACCTACAGCGACAGCATCAAGAGCTCACTGGGCACCAGTTTTGCCTCGCCGTTGGTGGCCGGCACGGTGGCGCTGATGTTGTCGGTGGACCCGACGCTGACACCGGCCAAAATCAAAGCGGCATTGCAGGCGACGGCGAGGCCGTTTCCGACCATCGGCGCCCAAACCCCGGGTGCGACTGCCTGCGAGGCCCCCAGCGCCGCCACCCAGGTCGAGTGCTACTGCACCACCAGCACTTGCGGCGCGGGCATGCTGGATGCCGGGGCTGCGGTGACCCATGTGCACCTCGCCGCCGCCACGGCGCCGCCAAGTGCGGTGATTGCCCTGTCGAACAATGCGCCCGTTGTCGGCTCAGAAGTCACTTTGGACGGCAGTGGTTCGATCGCAGCCGGTGGGCGCAGCATCACGGCGTACCTGTGGACGATCACCAGCGGCGCAACCCTGGCGAGCTTCACGGGCCCTGTCAACGGCAGCATGGCCACGTTGACGACGCGTGAGGCGGGTGACGTGGTGGTCACGCTCAAGGTGACTGACAGCGCCGGCTTGACCCAGAGCGTGGCCCGGACGGTCACCGTTGCGCCCGTTCCGAGCGTGGTGGTCACGCCGTCGCCCAGCAGCGGTGGTGGGGGTGGGGCGATGGGTTGGGGCTGGATGCTGGGCCTGGCGAGCGCAATCCTGTTGTTGGCGCGTCGACAGCGCAGCGGATCCGGTTGAGTTTCTTTGGCCCGGCACAAAGGGTGTCGGCTGGTGGCAAACGGCTCCGAGCTGTCTTTCCCCTGGTGGGGACGCAGTCGTTCGACTTTCGGCGTGCGGCGTGCGGCGTGCGGTGCCAAAGCTACCAAGGCCGTCGGGCAACGGCCTCCGTGAATGTCCTCCATGCCGGCCGGTCGGCCGACATTTCCCCCTTTATGTCACTGCGCCGGTCACCCAACGCCCTTGGCCGCCGCCACCGTTTCCGCCTGCTTTGGCTTGAAAGGCCGGCATGCCGCGCGGGTGGCGTAGCGCTGCGTCGGGCTGGCGTGTCCCGCGCCGGTCGAAAAGGGAGGGCCGGTGGTTGTCCGGCCCGGAATCACACGGAGCGGGGCACGCCAGCCCGGCGCGGCGGCTCAACACCCACGAGCGCCGAGTTCGAGGCAACAAAAGGGCTGCGTAGCGTCGCAGGCCGAATGCCAACCTCAGCTACAGCGTCGGTCGATTGCAGACGCCGCAGGCTGGGCGACAGGCGATACGCCAACCCTCACTGAACCCGCTGCAGATGTCGCGGCCGGCGTCGCGCAGGCTGTGCTCGGCGGCCGCCGGTGCGGTTGCGCTGAAGCGGCGGGTTGCCAGGCAACGATGCCGGCGGCGCTGCAGGCGGGGCTGCAGACGCCGCTGCTGCGACCAGCGCGGCACTGGCGGCCTGGGGCGACAGGATTTGTACCGCGTCGGGCGCGACCTGGCGTTGCACACGCCCGGGTTCACGCTGTTGGTCGGCGCGGGCCTTGACCGAGGTGCCACCGGTCAGCGGATCGAACAACCCCCACTGCGCTGCCAACAGAATGGCATTGGCCAGCACCAGCACCAGCACCAGGTATCTCAGCACCTCGCGGGTCTCGGCAGGGTCGGCGCATCTGCGACGGCTGACGCGCCGGACGATGTCGGCGGCACGGGTGGCGCTGGTGACGGGCCTGCTGTGTCGGGCAATCCAGGTGCCGACCGCTGCGCCGCACCGGCGTCCGCCGATGTGGGGTCGGGCGGGCTGGCTGCACGCAGGCTGACCTCGCCGCTGCTCACCGGCACCCGGCGCTCTGGCGTGCCCGATGCCGCATCAGCCGACAACCGCAACCACAGCGTGCCGGTTTCGTCCACGCCGTCGGCCAGGCCCAGCGGCACGCCCGGCAGCGTGGTGGTGACCTGCTGGCCCCGCAGCACGTCGCGTTGGGCGTAGCGTTGCTGCAAGGGCGCAAAGCCGTCGCGCTCAAAGGCCAGCAACGCCCGCACCAGCGCCTGCGCCACGCCCGCCAACGCGGCGGGGGCGGTGAGGCCGGGCTGAAGCTCTTGCAAACAGCCAAAGCCCCAACCCAGCTCGGGCATGGCCTGGGGTTGCAGGTTCAGGCCAATGCCGACCACGGCCATGCGGCGCTCACCGACTTGCACCGTCTCGATCAGGATGCCACCCAGCTTGCGGCCGATGCCTGGGGCGGCCGACGGACCGACGATCAACAGGTCATTCGGCCATTTCAGGCCCAGCCGCACGGGCTGGCCAGGCCGGGCCGGGTCGAGCGCCTCGGCCAGGGCCACGCCCACGGCCAGCGACATCCCTGACCAGTCGCCCGGCGCGAGCGGCAGGGCCAGTGAAAATGTCAACGACGCATCCGCGCTGGAGTGCCAATCCTTGCCCTGGCGGCCCCGGCCCCGGGTCTGGTGCTCGGCCACCAGCAGGCAGGGGCTGACATCGGTCTGGCGCCGTCCGCCGGTGCCAGGCCCGGCACGCCGTGCGCGCTCCAGCAGTTCGGTGTTGGTGGACGCGATGCTGGCCACCACCTCGATGCTCAGCCCGGGAAGCAACGGCAGCAACTGTTGCAAAAGTGCGTCAGTGCGCCAGGACGGGTGGCGACGGTCGGGAGGCATCGAGAACCGGTGCCGCGGCAGCGCTCAGGCTTTGGCGGCGCGCTTGGGCGCCAGCATCGTGCCGCGGCAGGCCTTGGCGCCGCAGCGGCATTCAAAGCGCTTTTTCAGCGCCGGGGTGTAGCGCTCCTCAATCACCAGGCCGTAGTCGAAAAACAACTCCTCGCCAACCAAGATGTTGCGCAAGGCCTTCAACCAGACCCGGCCGGTGTCGTCCTCGGCCTCGCAATTGGGCGCACAGGCGTGGTTGATCCAGCGCGAGGCGTTGCCGCCGACCAGGCCGTCGATCACCCTCTCGTCGTCGAGGTGAAAGTAGAACGTGTGGTCAGGCTGGTCGGGGTCGTGCGGATGGCGGCGCAGTGCCTCGGGCCAGCCGATCACCTCGCCGATGTACTCGATGAAGGCCTCACCCTTGCGGATCGGCTGCACTGCAAACACGCCCTTGCCGTGCACGCCGCTCTTGCGCACCTGCAGCCGCCGGCCGCGCACTGGTGTGCCCGGCGCGGGTGCAGTGGTGCTTGCGGCATCCTGCGCCAACGGGGCTGGCGCCGGTGGCGTGTTGGCGGTCTTGCGGACGGTGGCTTGCACGGTGGCTTTCATTGGGTACAGTGAAACCATGTGAGCGCGCGCGTGTACACCTGTGCAAGCGCGCGCGAGATGAGCGGCGGATTGTAGGCACGGCCCGTGCTCACTTGCGCCCACCCAAAGGATTCGACCCGACCCATGAGCAAGACCCTGATCATTGCCGAGAAGCCCAGCGTGGCCCAAGACATCGTGCGCGCGCTGACCACCACCGCCGGCAAGTTTGAAAAACACGAAGACCATTTCGAGAACGAGCGCTATGTCGTCAGCTCGGCGGTCGGCCACCTGGTGGAGATCACCGCGCCGGAGGAGTACGACGTCAAGCGCGGCAAATGGAGCTTTGCCAACCTGCCGGTGGTGCCGCCGCATTTCGACTTGGCGCCGATCGACAAGGCCAAGAGCCGGCTCAATGCGCTGGTCAAGCTGGTCAAGCGCAAAGACGTGGGCGACCTGATCAACGCCTGCGACGCGGGC
>JANMXG010000393.1:0-4081 GCA_031394235.1 Betaproteobacteria bacterium | reverse complement strand
GCGAACTACCTCTCGGTAGGGCAGCTCTACCTCTACGACAACCCGATGCTGCGCGAGCCGCTGGCGATGTCGCACATCAAGCCGCTGGTGGTGGGCCACTGGGGCACGGTGCCCGGCCAGAACTTCATCTACGTGCATCTGAACCGCGCGATACAGAAGTACGACCTGAACATGTTCTATGTCTCCGGCCCCGGACACGGCGGGGCAGCACTGGTTGGCAACGTCTACCTCGAAGGCACCTGGAGCGAGGTCTATCCCGACGTGACGCAAGACCTCGCCGGCATGAAGAAGCTGTTCAAGCAGTTCTCGTTTCCCGGTGGCATTCCCAGCCACGCCTCGCCCGAGTGCCCGGGCTCGATCCACGAAGGCGGCGAACTGGGCTACTCGCTGAGCCACTCGTTCGGCGCCGTGTTCGACAACCCCGACCTGATCGTGGCCTGCGTCGTTGGTGACGGCGAGGCCGAAACCGGGCCGCTGGCCACTGCCTGGCATTCGAACAAGTTTCTAAACCCGGCCACCGACGGCGCGGTGCTGCCGATCCTGCACCTTAACGGCTACAAGATTGCCAACCCGACGGTGCTGGCGCGCATCACGCGCGAGGAACTCGAGCAGTTCCTGTGCGGCTGCGGCTGGACACCGATCTTCGTGGAAGGTCATGAGCCCCCGCTGATGCACGCGCTGATGGCTGCGGCGCTGGACCAGGCGGTGCTGGAGATCCAGCGCATCCAGCGCCATGCCCGCCAGCATGGCAACACCGAGCGCCAGCGCTGGCCGATGATCGTTCTCAATTCACCCAAGGGCTGGACGGGGCCGAAGTGGGTGGACGGTGAGCCCTGCGAAGGCAACTTCCGATCGCACCAGGTGCCGCTGCATCCGGCCGACCGCCCCGGGCATCTTGAGCTGCTGGAGGACTGGCTGCGCAGCTACCGTCCGCAGGAACTCTTCGACGCCCAGGGGCGCCTGCACCCCGAGCTTGCCGCAATGGCGCCCAACGGTGCGCGACGCATGGGCGCCAATCCCCACGCCAATGGCGGCCTGCTGCTGCGCGACCTGCTGCTGCCCGACTACCGCGAGTACGCCGCCCAGGTGCCTGTCCCGGGCGCGCCGGGCATCGGCGACACGCACGTGCTCGGGCCCTTTCTGCGCGACGTGGCCCGGTTCAATGACGCCGAGCGCAATTTCCGCGTCTTCGGGCCGGACGAGACCGTCTCCAACGGCCTGGCCGCCGTGTTCGAAACGACGAACCGCCAGTGGGATGCCGCCACCGCGCCGGGCGACCAGTGGCTGGCGCCACAGGGCCGCGTGATGGAGATGCTCAGCGAGCACCAGTGCGAAGGCTGGCTCGAGGGCTACCTGCTCACCGGCCGGCACGGCCTGTTCAACTGCTACGAGGCCTTCATCCACATCGTCGACTCGATGTTCAACCAGCACGCCAAGTGGCTGAAAGTCAGCGCCGGGCTGCCCTGGCGGCGCAAGATCGCGTCGCTGAACTACCTGCTGGCTTCGCATGTCTGGCGCCAGGACCACAATGGCTTCACGCACCAGGACCCGGGCTTCATCGACCACGTCGTCAACAAGAAGGCCGAGGTCGTTCGTGTCTACCTGCCACCCGATGCCAACTGCCTGTTGTCGGTGATGGATCACTGCCTGCGCAGCCGGCACTACGTCAACGTGGTGGTCGCCGGCAAGCACCCGGCGCCGCAATGGTTGGCGATGGACGCGGCGGTCGCGCATTGCGCCGCGGGCATTGGCATCTGGGGCTGGGCCGGTAATGAATCGGCGCCAGGCGCGCCCGATGGGCCCGACAGCGACCCGGACGTCGTCATGGCCTGCTGCGGCGACGTGCCGACGCTCGAGACGCTGGCCGCAGTGCAGATCCTGCGCGAGGAACTGCCCGCCTTGCGCGTGCGGGTCGTCAACGTCGTCGACCTGATGCGCCTGCAGCCGCCCAGCGAACACCCGCACGGCCTGGCGGACGCTGCCTTCGATGCGCTGTTCACGCGCAACAGGCCGGTCATCTTCGCCTTCCACGCCTACCCCTGGTTGATCCATCGGCTGACCTACCGGCGCACCAACCACCACAACATCCACGTCCGCGGCTACAAGGAAGAAGGCACGATCACCACGCCCTTCGACATGACGGTGCTGAACGACCTGGACCGCTTTCACCTGGTGATGGACACCATCGATCGCCTGCCGCAGACCGGCGCTGCGGGCGTCGCGTTGAAGGGCCGGCTTGCCGCCAAACTGGTCGAGCACAAGCGGTACATCCGGGAGCACGGCCAGGACATGCCCGAGGTCCGCAACTGGCGCTGGAAGGCTGCGCCGTGAGCCCGGGTCTTGAGCGCATGGAACTGGGAGCGCACCGCGAGCAGCTGGAAGCTGATGTGAGGCGCATGGTCGAGAAGTACCTGGCCATTGCCGAATGGGACGTGCCGGAGATCGACGAGCCTTTGGCGACCAGGCTCATCGTCACTGCCATCAGGCAGGCGCTGGACCGTGTCGAGAAGTCCTTGCCAGATCCGCAGGCATGAGGCCCCTGATTGCCACCGCACGGGCCCTGATGGCGCCGGGCAAAGGCCTGCTGGCGATGGACGAGAGCGTCGGCACCTGCAACCGGCGCCTGGCCGAGTTCGGCATCGCGCAGACCGAAGACTCCCGCCGCCGCTATCGCGAGTTGCTCGTGACGACGCCGGGACTGTGCGAATCGATCAGCGGTGCGATCCTGTTCGATGAGACCCTTCACCAGAACACCCGCGACGGCGTGCCGTTCGCTGATGTCCTGCGCTCGGCGGGCATCCTGGTCGGGATCAAGTTGGATGCCGGTGCAAAAGCATTGGCAGGCCACCCTGGAGAGCTGGTCACCGAGGGCCTGGACGGGTTGCGCGATCGCCTGCTTCACTATGCGTCGCTTGGCGCGCGGTTCGCCAAGTGGCGGGCGGTGCTGGCCATAGGCGTTGGGTTGCCCAGCCGGCCCTGCATCGAAGTCAACGCGCACGCCCTGGCGCGTTACGCTGCCCTCTGCCAGGAAGCCCAAATCGTGCCGATCGTCGAGCCCGAGGTGCTGATGGATGGTTCGCATACGCTGGCGCGCTGCGCTGAAGTCACGGCCGACGGGTTGCACCTGGTCTTCGAGCAGCTTCACCGCCAGGGTGTGGCGCTGGAGGCGATGCTCCTCAAGCCGAACATGGTGCTGCCCGGCATCTCCTGCGCCGAACCCGCGTCGCTGGACGACGTCGCCGACGCCACGCTGAACTGCCTGCTGCGTGCCGTGCCGGCCGCAGTGGCGGGTATCGCGTTCCTGTCCGGTGGCCAACCTGCCGAGTTGGCGACGGCACGATTGAACGCCATGCATCTGCGAAGCACTGTGCCTGGTCCGGCGTCCATGGTCCTGCGCCCCAGCCTGCCCTGGCCGATTACCTTCTCGTTCGGGCGCGCGCTGCAAGAGCCTGCTCTGAGTCTGTGGGCCGGCAATGATGAAAACTGCGTCGCTGCGCAGCGCGCGTTGCTGCACCGCGCACATTGCAATGCCGCGGCGGCGCAGGGCGCCTGGCGCCCGGCGATGGAGACGGAAGGACCGGCGGCATGAAGATCTGCCTGGTCCGCCACGGTGAAACCGCCTGGTCGCTCACTGGCCAGCACACCGGCTTGACCGACCTCGGGCTGACCGCTCACGGCGAAGTTGAATCGAGGGCTCTGGCACCTCGCCTGCGTGGTCTGGCCTTCACGCAAGTCCTGGTCAGCCCGCGCCTGCGTGCGCGCCAAACCTGTGAGTTGGCCGGCCTCGGGACGGCGAGTGCGATCGAGCCCGATTTGTCCGAATGGGTCTACGGTCACTACGAGGGCCTGCGCTCTGCGGACATTCGCAAAGACACGCCGGACTGGAACATCTGGCGTGATGGCTGCCCCGGTGGCGAATCGCCAGCCGACGTCAGCGCGCGAGCCGACAGACTCATCGCGCGCCTTTGCGAACTGCAGGGTACGGTGGCGTTGTTCACGCATGGCCAGTTCGGCGCCGCGCTGGCCGCACGCTGGATCGGCTTGATGCTGGTCGAAGGCCAGCACTTCGCGCTGAACACAG
>JANMXG010000392.1:0-10965 GCA_031394235.1 Betaproteobacteria bacterium | reverse complement strand
AGGGCAGCATCTGCAAGGCAATCAAGGAAAAGGGCCTGTTCACGCTGGAAGAGGTGCGCAAGCACACCAAGGCCAGCGCCAGCTGCGGCAGTTGCACCGGGTTGGTCGAGCAGTTGCTGATGTTCACCGCCGGCGGCGACTACTCGGCCTCGCCAAAGAAAAAGGCCATGTGCGGCTGCACCGACGCCAGCCACCAGGAAACGCGTGACGCCATCCGCACGCAAAAACTGCTGACCATCGCAGGCGTCTACAGCGCGCTGGGCTGGCGCACGCCCGACGGCTGCAGCAGTTGCAGGCCGGCGGTCAACTACTACCTGATCAGCACCTGGCCCAAGGACGCCAAGGACGACCCGCAAAGCCGCTTCATCAACGAGCGCAGCCATGCCAACATCCAGAAGGACGGCACCTACAGCGTGATCCCGCGCATGTGGGGCGGCGAAACCAATGCCAGTGAACTGCGCCGCATTGCCGACGTGGTGGACAAGTACCAGATCCCCACCGTCAAGGTCACCGGTGGCCAACGCATCGACCTGCTGGGCGTCAAGAAAGAGGACCTGGTCAACGTCTGGAAGGACATCGGCATGCCCAGCGGCCATGCCTACGCCAAGGCGCTGCGCACCGTCAAGACCTGCGTCGGTAGCGAGTGGTGCCGCATGGGCACGCAGGACTCGACCCAGATGGGCAAGGACCTGGAGCGCGCAATGTGGCGCATGTACGCGCCGCACAAGGTCAAGTTTGCGGTGTCGGGCTGCCCGCGCAATTGCGCCGAGTCCGGCATCAAGGACGTGGGCATCATCGGCGTGGATTCGGGTTGGGAGATGTACGTTGCCGGCAACGGCGGCATCAAGACCGAGGTGGCTCACTTCCTGGTCAAGTTGAAGACCGCCGCCGAGGTGCTGGAGTACACCGGCGCGTTCTGCCAGCTCTACCGGCTGGAAGGCTGGTACCTGGAGCGCACGGTGCATTACGTCAACCGCGTTGGCCTGGACCATGTGAAGAAGAAGATCCTGGACGACCATGAGGGCCGCAAGGCGCTGTGGGCCGACCTGCAATTTGCGTTGGACGGTGAGCCGGACCCCTGGTTTGACTTTGACCAGGCCCGGGTGGACCTGCGCCAGTTCGAGCCGGTGGCCCCGGCGTGAGGCGCCGGCACTGCCTGGGCCTGGCTGCCGCCGATGTCTTCAACAGCAGCGAGCGCATCCTGCAGGTCACCGAAGCCGTGGCCGACCTCTACGACCGCCTGCAGGCCTGACCCTTCACAAGGACCACCCATGACCACCTGGACACCCGTTTGCCGCGTCGATGACATCCCGCCACTCGGCGCCCGCCGGGCCACCCGGCCGCAGGGCTTGCCGGTGGCGGTGTTCCGCACCGCCGACGACCGCGTATTTGCGCTGCTGGACCGCTGCCCGCACAAGGGCGGGCCGCTCAGCCAGGGCATCGTCTTTGGCGACGCGGTGGCCTGCCCGCTGCACAACTGGAGCATCCAGCTGGCAGACGGCAACGCCCGCGCCCCGGACGAGGGCTGCACGCCAGCCTTTGCCGTCAAGGTCGAGGCCGGCTTGGTCTACCTGGACGCGGTCGAGCTGGCCGGCAAGGCGCTGGACCTGGCCGCGCCGCAGGCCGGACCCTGCGCCAAATCCTGCGCGTGACGCCATGACCGACACCCGAAGCACCTGCCCCTACTGCGGCGTTGGCTGCGGTGTCATCATCGAGAGCGACGGCGCGCAGATCACCGGCGTGCGCGGCGACCCGGACCACCCCGCCAATTTCGGCCGGCTGTGCAGCAAGGGTGCCACGCTGCACCTGACCGCCAGCGCGGCCATCACCCAGCAGGTGCGGCTGTTGCAGCCGATGCACCGGGCGGTGCGCGGCGCATCGCCCCAGCCGGCCGCTTGGGACACCGCACTGGACAGCATCGCCGACCAGCTCGCCGGTATCGTCAGCAGCCACGGCCCCGACGCCGTGGGCCTGTACGTGTCGGGCCAGTTGCTGACCGAGGACTACTACGTCTTCAACAAGCTGGCCAAGGGCCTGCTGGGCACCAACAACATCGACACCAACTCGCGCCTGTGCATGAGCAGCGCGGTGGCCGGCTACAAAGCCACGCTGGGTGCCGACGCACCGCCCGCCTGTTACGACGACGTGGCCCACGCCCACACCGTGTTTGTCACGGGCGCCAACCCGGCCTGGGCCCACCCGGTGCTGTTCCGGCGGTTGGAGGACGCGCGCCGCGCCAATCCCGCGCAAAAGCTGATCGTGGTCGACCCGCGCCGCACCGAGACCGCCGTGATGGCCGACCTGCACCTGCAGATCCTGCCCGGCAGCGACATCGCGCTGTGCCACGGCATGCTGCACCTGATGCTGTGGGAGGGCTGGCTGGATCTCGGCTTCATGACCGCCCACACCCGCGGCTTCGATACGCTCAAGGCCCGGGTGCGTGACTTCACGCCCAAGGAGACCGCCCGCCTCACCGGCGTGAATGAGGCCGACTTGGCGCAAGCCGCACGCTGGTTTGCCACCGCGCCGGCCACGCTGTCACTGTACTGCCAGGGCTTGAACCAGAGCAGCAGCGGCACCGCCAAAAACGCCGCGCTGATCAACCTGCACCTGGCCACCGGCCAGATTGGAAAGCCCGGCGCCGGCCCGTTTTCGCTCACCGGCCAGCCCAACGCGATGGGCGGGCGCGAGGTGGGTGGCCTGGCCAACCTGCTGTCCGCCCACCGCGATTTGGCCAATCCGGTGCACCGGGCCGAGGTCGCACGGCTCTGGGGCCTGGATTTGCGAGGGCGGGAGGTGCCGGCCCAGCCCGGCAAAACCGCGGTCGAGATGTTCCAGGCCGCCGCCGACGGCCAGATCAAGGCGCTGTGGATTGCTTGCACCAACCCGGCGCAGTCCCTGCCCGACCAGGCCACCGTGCGCCGTGCGCTGGAACGTGCCGAACTGGTGATCGTGCAAGAGGCTTTCTCCACCACCGCCACCGCCCGCTATGCCGACTGGCTGCTGCCGGCCACCACCTGGGGCGAAAAGGACGGCACCGTCACCAACAGCGAGCGCCGCATCAGCCGAGTTCGGCCCGCGGTGGCAGCGCCCGGCCAGACCCGCCACGACTGGGCTGTGGCGGTGGCGATCGGACAAAAGTTGGAGGCCCGGCTGCGGCCCGGCCAAGCCACGCTGTTTCCGTACTCCGACGCCGAGTCGGTCTGGCTGGAGCACCGCGAATCCACCCGCGGCCGTGACCTGGACATCACCGGCCTGAGCTACCCGCTGCTCGACCTTGGCGCCCAGCAGTGGCCGATGGCCGAGGGCCAAACCGTCGGCAAAGCCCGGCTTTACGAGGACGGCATCTTCCCGACCGACGACGGCCGCGCGCGCTTTTTCGACACGCCGTTCGTGCCCTTGGCCGAGCCGCGCGATGCCCGCTACCCGGTCAGCCTGACCACCGGCCGGCTGCGCGACCAGTGGCACGGCATGAGCCGCACCGGCACGCTGGGCCGGCTGTTTGGCCACCAGCCCGAGCCCACGCTGGACCTGAACGCGCGCGACATGGCCCGGCTCGGCCTGCGGGACGGTGATCTGGTACGGCTCAGCTCCCGCCGCGGCAGCCTGGTGCTGCCGGCACTGGCCAGCGACAGCATCGCCCCCAACCAGGCCCATGCGGCAATGCACTGGGGCGACGAGATGCTGGCCGGTGTCAGCACCGCAGGGCTGGCCGGATCCGGCATCAACAGCCTGACCAGCCCGGCGTTTTGCCCGCTGTCCAAGCAACCGGAGCTCAAGCACACCGCCGTCAAGCTGCAAAAAGCCACGCTGCCCTGGCAGCTGCTGGCCTGCGCCTGGCTGCCAGAAGCCCAGGCACTGGCCTTGCGCGAGCAGGCCGGCGCGCTGATGGCGGGTGTGGGCTACGCCTGCTGCGTGCCGTTTGGCCACGACGCGCACGGCGTGCTGCTGCGCCTGGCCGCCACCACCGCCCCGCCACCCGAGCGGGTGTCGGCGATCGAGATGCTGTTTGGCCTCGGCCCCGAGCGCAAGGATGCCCTGCGCTACGAGGACCGGCGCCAGGGCCAGCGCCGGGCAATGGGCCTGGTGCGCCAGGGCGACGACACCCGCTTGCAGGCCTTTGTGTTGGCCGGCGACATCCGCGCCGAGGCCTGGATCAAGGCCTTGCTGCAGCAGCGCCTGCCGGCCCAAGCCTACGGCCGGCTGCTGCTGCGGCCGGATGCCCAGGCGCCGGTGGCGCTGGCGCCCAAGGGCAAACAGGTCTGCACCTGCTTTGACATCAGCGAGTCGGCGATCCATGCGGCCCTGCCCGCTTGCACCGGCACAGCGGCGCAGCGCCTGGCCGTGCTGCAAGGCCAGCTGAAGTGCGGCACCAACTGCGGGTCGTGCATCCCCGAGCTGAAGCGGCTGGTGCAGCAGATCGCCGTGATGGCCTGACCGCAGCAGGCGGACCGCGCCGAAGTCGAGCCCGATTGAGCGCCCGCAAGCGCCCGTCAGCGAACGGCCCGAAACTTGCGTTCCCGTGACCATCACCCCCCCAATCCTCACCATGGGCATCAAGCACTACATCAAGGAGATCGGCCGCGGCAGCGAAGGCGCCCGATCGCTCAATGCCGAGCAGGCCGCCGACCTGTTGTCCCAGGTGCTGGACGGCGGGGTGACCGACCTGGAGATCGGCGCCTTTGCGCTGGCCATGCGCATCAAGGGCGAGACGGTCGACGAATTGCAGGGTTTTGTGCAGGCGGCCCAGGCGCGCTGCCTGGTGCTGCACAGCGACCGGCCGGTGATCGTCATCCCCAGCTACAACGGCGCGCGCCGGCTGCCCAACCTGACGCCGCTGCTGGCAATGCGCCTGGCGCAAGAGGGTGCACGGGTGCTGGTGCACGGGCCGCGCCATGACCCGGCCCGCGTGACCAGCGCCGAGATCTTCCAGGCGCTGGGCCTGCCGCCGGTCGAGAGCAACGCTGCCGTGCACGAGCGCTGGCAACGCCATGAGCCGGCCTTCATCGCCACCGACACCCTCAGCCCAGCCCTGCAGCGCCTGCTGGATGTGCGCTGGGTGGTGGGCCTGCGCAACTCGGGCCACACTGTGGCCAAGCTGCTGAACCCGGTGCAAGGTGCGCCCGCGCTGCGTCTGGCCAGCCACACCCATCCCGAGTTCGGCAAATTGATGGCCGACTTTGCCGAACGCGAGCGCGGCGACATGATGCTGCTGCGCGGCACCGAAGGTGAAGCCGTGGCCGACCCCAGGCGCTGTCCCAAGCTCGATGTCTGGCTGGGTGGCCAGTGGCAGGCCGAGCTGTCCTGCCCGGTCCAGGATGGTGCGCTGACCGAACTGCCGCTGCTGCCGCGCCAGATCGATGCTGCCACCGTTGCCGTTTACATCCAGGGCGTGGTGGCCGGTTAAAAGCCCGGCCCGGCGCCGTTGGACAAGCAAGTTGAGTTGATGCTGCGCGCCCTGCAGCGGCTGGACAGCCAGTCTCCCCAGCAAAAGAGCGCATGACCACCACCCACCGCACCGCCACAAATCCCCGCAACACGCCGTGGTGCGCCCTGGTCGGTGCCGGTCCGGGCGATGCCGAACTGGTCACGCTCAAGGCCCTGCGACTGATACGGCGGGCCACGTTGCTGCTGGTTGACGACCTTGTCAGCGACGCGGTGCTGGCGCTGGCACTGCGCGGTCGGCGCCGCCCGCCCCGTGTGGTGCACGTGGGCAAGCGCGGCGGCTGCCAAAGCACGCCGCAGGCCTTCATACTGCGGCTGATGGTCAGCGAGGCCCTGGCCGGCGAGCGGGTGGTGCGCGTCAAGGGCGGCGACCCCTTTGTGTTTGGCCGCGGCGGTGAAGAAGCCGAAGAATTGCGGCGCCACGGCATCACGGTGGAGGTGGCCAGCGGCATCACCGCCGCAGTGGCGGCCAGCGCTGCGCTGGGTGTGCCGCTGACCCACCGCGATCATGCCCACGGCGTGATGCTGGTCACCGGCCATCCCAAGCCTGGCGCCGCTGCGTTGCACTGGCCCACCTTGGCGGCGGCCGCGGCGCAAGGCCTGACGCTGGTGGTCTACATGGGCGTGGCAAAGGTGCCGGCGTTGCAGGCCGGCCTGCTGCAAGGCCTGCCCGCCCGCACGCCGGCCGCCGTGGTGCAAAACGCCAGCCTGCCGACCCAGCGCAGTGCGGTTTGCACCCTGGGCGCGCTGGCGCAGACCGTGCGTGACCACGGCCTGGGCAGCCCGGCTGTGCTGGTGATCGGCGATGTGCTGACCGGGCTGCTGGCCTTGCAGGCAGCACCGGCGACGGCGGTCGACGCGCAACGCGCCGCGTGACGTAGCGCCGCCCCAAAGCTCTGCGCTCAGCACCGCGCTCAGCACGGCAAGTAGCGCCTGGTTTGGTGCTGGCTTTTTTGCCACATCCCGCTGCGGAACCTGTGGCTCGTCTCGATCCGGCAAGCGCCGGGCCGCCGCCAAATTGGCCGCCGATAATCTGCCGCCATGTCCACGCCCCGCCCTGCCACCTTCGACACCATCGTGCTGGGCGCGGGTGCGGCCGGGCTGTTTTGTGCCGGCATGGCCGGCCAGCTCGGCCAGAAAGTGCTGCTGATCGACCATGCCGCCAAGGTGGCCGAGAAGATCCGTATCTCGGGCGGCGGGCGCTGCAACTTCACCAACCGCGACACCACGCCGGCGCAGTTCCTGTCCGCCAATCCCGACTTCTGCCGCTCGGCGCTGGCCCGCTACAGCCCGGCCGACTTCATCGCGCTGGTGCAGCGCCACGGCATCCCGCACCACGAGAAACACAAGGGCCAGCTGTTCTGCGACGGCTCGGCCGAGCAAATCATCACGTTGCTGCTGGACGAAGCCGGCGCTGGCGCTGTCACCCGGTGGCAACCCTGCACAGTCGGGGCCGTGCGCGCAACGGCCGACGGCTTTGAGCTCGACACCACCCTCGGCACGGTCTGCGCCCGCCAACTGGCGGTGGCCACCGGCGGGCTGTCGATCCCCAAGATCGGCGCCAGCGATTTTGGCCACCGGCTGGCGCGCCAGTTTGGCCACAAGATCATCGAGCCGCGCCCGGCGCTGGTGCCGCTGACCTTCAACGCTGACAGCTGGGGGCCGCTGGTGCCGCTGGCCGGCGCGTCGCTGGCCGTGGACATCAGCACCGGCAGCGGCCGCGGCAAGGGCCGGTTCCGGGAGGACCTGTTGTTCACCCACCGGGGCTTGAGTGGTCCGGCGGTGCTGCAGATCTCCAGCTTCTGGCAGCCCGGCGAGACCCTGACGCTGGACCTGCTGCCCGGGCAGGACGCCGCGGCCTGGCTGCGCGAGGCCAAGCAGCAATCACGCCGCCAGCTGGGCAATGCACTGGCCGGCCTGCTGCCGCAACGCCTGGCCGACGCCTGGCTGGCGCGGCTGGGGCTGGACGCGGCCAGGCCTGTGGCCGAATTGCGCGACCGCGACCTGCAGCAGCTGGCCGATGCACTCTCGCGCTGGACGCTCACCCCCAGTGGCACCGAGGGCTATCGCAAGGCCGAAGTCACCGCCGGCGGCGTGGACACCCGTGAGCTGGACTCCCGCACGATGGCCAGCAAGCGCTGCGCCGGGCTGTACTTCATCGGCGAGGTGGTGGACGTCACCGGCTGGTTGGGCGGCTACAACTTCCAGTGGGCCTGGGCCAGTGCGGCGGCGTGTGCACAGGGCCTGGCGGCGGCCTAGCGCGGCTTGCCGTGGCCTTGCAGAAACACCAGAACGCATGCCGGGCATCAAGTCCCTGGCTGATCCCATGAAACCGAAGTAGAATCCTGGTTTTGCTGGCAATCTGCGCGTCGATTCCCCAGCCTGGTTTATCCGGTAGGCCAATTTCACTGCCAAGACGGCGGTTTCAGGCCCATTTCCGGTAGGCTGAGTCAGGAACACCGAGCGTCAACACTTTAGGATCACCCCGTTAAATGACCACGATTCGCGTCAAGGAAAATGAGCCGTTCGATGTAGCCCTGCGCCGTTTCAAGCGCACGATCGAAAAGCTCGGCTTGCTCACTGACCTGCGTGCCCGCGAGTTCTACGAAAAGCCCACCTCTGAGCGCAAGCGCAAAAAGGCGGCTGCCGTCAAGCGCCACTACAAGCGCGTGCGCAGCATGCAGCTGCCCAAGAAGCTGTTTTAAGTTTCTCTGCGCCGCAGCCCACGCTGCCGCTGCTGACACAGCGCCCAGACGCTCAAACGCCCGCACGGCAACCCGCTGCGGGCGTTTTTCATGGCGCGCCGCCGACACTACCGCCCAAGGGAATTCCATGAGCCTCAAAGACCAGATCACCGAAGACATGAAAACGGCGATGCGCGCCAAGGATGCACCGCGCCTGGGCACTATCCGCATGCTGCTGGCCGCCATCAAGCAGCGCGAGGTGGACGAGCGCATCGTGCTGGACGACCAGGCGGTGGTGGCCATCGTCGACAAGACGATCAAGCAGCGCAAGGACTCGATCGCCGCGTTCCAGAGCGCCGGCCGCAGCGACCTGGTTGACAAGGAAACCGCCGAGTTGGGCGTGTTGCAGGCCTACCTGCCGGCGCGGCTCTCGGCCGACGAGGTGGCCACTGCGGTCGCCGCCATCGTTGTCGACCTGGGCGCTGCCGGCCCGGGCGACATGGGCAAGGTGATGGGCGCGGCCAAGGCGCAATTGGCCGGCAAGGCCGAAATGGGCGCCATCTCGGCGGCGGTCAAGGCCGCCTTGTCAAAGTAAGCTCAAGCACCATGAACACCACCCTGCCCATCCGCGCCATCACTGATACCGTCAGTGTGGCGCCACAGCTCACTGCTGATGCCATGGCCGAAGTGGCCCGCCTGGGCTTCAAGAGCGTGATCAACAACCGGCCCGACTTCGAGCACGGCCCCGACCAGCCCGCCAACGCGGCGGTCGAAGCTGCCGCGCTGGCCGCGGGCTTGCAGTACCGCCACCTGCCGGTGGACGCGGGCTGGCAGTCACCCGAGCAGATCGCGGCGTTCGCCGAGTTGCTCAAGACGCTGCCAGCGCCGGTGCTGGCCTTCTGCCGCTCGGGCGCCCGCTCGACCCGGCTGTACCAGCAGGCGATGACGCCCTGAGCTGCCGGTTGGCCTGACCAGCGCTGCGCCGCCAGCGACCGGCGGTCGCGGCAGCGCGCTGTGTGGGATTGCGCACAGACTGAGGGCTTGGGTCCTTTCATGATGTCGTAAGGATCAGGCTGTGCCGGCATAGCGTGAATTCCCCCAGGACAGCCTGGTTCAGCAACCCGCCTTGCAAGAGGTGACCCATGAAGCGCAGACTGTTTTTGACCCAGACCGGTGCGGCCGGCGCCGGCTTTGCACTGATGCGCGCTGCGGGCGCTGCGGGTGCGAAACAGTCCTACCTGCCCTCGGCCGTGATCAGCTGGAACAGCGCCGCCACCTCGGCGATTGCCGCTGCGCGGTTTGCGCCAACGACCGCGGCGCGCACGCTGGCGATGGTCTTCGAGGCGGTCTACAACGCCTGGGCTTGTTACGACAGTGCGGCAGCCTTCACCTTGTCGGGGCTGCGCAAGCGCTCAACCGCTGAGAGACGCACGAGCAACAAGTCGATCGCAGTCTCGTACGCCGCGTATGGCGTGCTGGTCGATCTCTTCCCGGCCCAACAAAGTCGCTTCGACCTGGCGCTGGCCACCGCCACCGCCGGGCTCGTGTTGACATCCCAGGATGCCATCGCTGCGGTACAGGTCGGGCAATTCGCGGCGGGCGCGCTGCTGCAGGCACGCCATTTCGACGGCAGCAACCAGCTTGGCGACATGACACCCAGCGGCATCCCGTATGCCGACACCAGTGGCTACCTGCCGGCGAACAGCTTCGATACCGTGGTCGATCCCACGCGCTGGCAACCCCTGATGGTGACCAGTGCCGCCGGCCTGAGCTCGGTGCAGTCATTTGTAACCCCGCACTGGGGTGCGGTGCGGCCCTTTGCGCTGAAATCCGGGTCGGTGCTGCGGCCGGCCTACACACCCGGCCCCAGCTTCGCCGAGATGGACCAGGTGATCGCGTTCAGTGCCGGTCTGACCGACGCCAACAAGGTGCTGGTCGACTTCTTTGCCAACAACCCAGGCAGCGTGACACCGCCCGGGCAATGGATGAAGATTGCCGAGACGGTCTCGGCCGCTGACGGCAACTCGCTTGACGCCGACGTGCGCCTTTTCTTCACGCTGGCGCAGGCCATGCTTGATGCCAGCATCGCCTGCTGGGACGCCAAACGGGTGTACGACAGCGTGCGGCCGATCACGGCGATCCGCCACCACTACAGCAACCAAACCATCCAGGCCTGGGGTGGACCCGAACTGGGGACGGTCTGGATGCGCGGCGCCGACTGGAAACCGTACCAGCGCACGACCAACCCGTCACCCGCATTCCCGGAATTCCTGTCGGGCCACAGCACCTTCAGCGGCGCCGCTGCAGTGGTGTTGGCAGCGCTGCGTGGCGACCGGTTCGACCTCAGATTCACATTTCCCGCCGGGGGCGTGCCTTTCGACCCCAGCGTTCCGGCCGCGCCCGTCACGCTGAGCTGGACATCCTTCACCGAGGCCGCTGCCGCCGCAGGTCTGTCCCGCCGTTATGGCGGCATCCACTTCGAGCAGGGCGATCTTCAGGGCCGTGTCATGGGCCGGCAAGTGGGCCAGCTGGTGCAGGCACGCGCCAATAGACTGTTCCAGGCCGGCGAAAACCAAAGCTGACGCTTCGGAAGCGTCAGTTTTGCCTGTCGCCGCGTCGCTGCCGCCGCTGCCAGAGCAGGGTTGCAGCAACCGCGGCCGCAGCCGCTGCGCCGAAACCGATCAGCATGGCGTTGCTCGACAGCCGTGTGCCGCCCAGATCAGGCGCACCGAACGCAGCCCGTTCCCAGACCAGCAACTGCCCCTTGCGCCCTGAGGTGTCGTTCAGTTCGATCACCCGCGCGCCACCCGCGACGCCAGCGCCCAGGGGATCGCCC
>JANMXG010000391.1:0-4234 GCA_031394235.1 Betaproteobacteria bacterium | reverse complement strand
GAAGGGCTTGATGGCGTTGGCGCCGGTGCGCCGGGTCTACCAGGCGGTGATGAAGGACCTGGGCGTGCCCGAGGACATGTTCACCTTCATCAACTACCCGACCCGGTTCGACTGCCGCGAGATGCAGGGCGCGCTCAAGGGGAGCGGCATTGCGTGTCCCAATCTGAAAGACTACGCTTGGCGGCTGTGGGACTACTGGGAGCGCCACCTTGACCCCGACCTGTTCATCGACCGCAGCCTCAAGGGCGCGGTTGGCGGCAAGGTGGTGCTGGTCACCGGCGGCTCATCGGGCATTGGCCTGGCGGCGGCCTGCAAGTTTGCCGAGGCCGGCGCCATCACCATCATCTGCGCCCGTGGCGAGGACAAGCTGCAACTGGCGGTCGACGAGATCCATGCCTTCGTCGAGGCCAAGGGCGCCAAGAAGGCGCAGGTCTTCAGCTACTCGGTCGATATCGCCGACGAAGCCGGCTGCGCCGAGTTTGTCAAGCTGCTAGAGACTCAGCATGGCGGCGTGGACTTCCTGATCAACAACGCCGGCCGCTCGATCCGCCGGGCGATCGAGAACAGCTACGACCGCTTCCATGATTTCGAGCGCACGATGTCGCTGAACTATTTCGGCTGCCTGCGCGTGACGATGGGCTTCTTGCCGGGCATGGTCAAGAAGCGCAAGGGCCATGTGGTCAACATCAGCTCGATCGGCGTGCTGACCAACGCGCCGCGCTTCTCAGCCTATGTGGCCAGCAAGGCCGCGCTGGATGCCTGGACCCGCTGTGCGTCCAGCGAGTACGCCGACCAGGGCGTCAGCTTCACCACGATCAACATGCCGCTGGTGCGCACGCCGATGATCGCGCCCACCCAGATCTACAAGAACGTGCCCACGCTGGCCCCTGAGGAGGCGGCCGACATGATCGCCCAGGCCTGCGTGGACAAACCGGTGCGCATCGCGACGCGGCTGGGCATTTCGGGCCAGGTGCTGCACGCACTGGCACCGCGCGTGGCCCAGATCGTGATGAACACCACCTTCCGGATGTTCCCGGACAGCGACGCCGCCAAGGGCGCCAAGGGCGACAGGCCCAAACTGTCGGCTGAGGCGGTTGCGATGCAGCAGATGATGCGCGGCATCCACTTTTGACCCGGACGCCATTCGCCTGAACGGGACGGCGGGCGGCCGCTGGCGGGCCGTTGCGCCATCGACAGGGTGTCCGACGCCCTCGGCCGCCGCCCATTACCCCCGATTTATGCGTCGGCGTGCTGGTCGCAGCGGTGCACCTCGACCGTCACATGCCGCACGCTGCGCAGTGGCAGCAGCCGGGCACGGTAGTCGGCCGCCGGCAGGGGCCGGTCCGCCACCACGCTGATCACCACCGAGTACGCCTGCGGGCCGACCTGCCAGACATGCAGGTCCGCCAGCTTGGCGTCACCATCGGCCTCGATCGCCGCACGCACGGCCTGGCGCAGTGGCGCGTCGGCAGTGGCGTCGACCAGGGCCAGCGCGCTGCTGCGCAGCAGGCCCCAGCTCCACTGGCCGATCACCGCGGCACCCACCAGCGCCACAACCGGGTCCAGCCAGCGCCAGCCCCACAGCAAGCCGCCTGCCAGGGCAGCGATGGCCAGCAGCGAGGTGAAGGCGTCGGCCAACACATGGACGTAGGCGGCGCGGAAGTTGTGGTCGCTGTGTGCGGCCGGGCGGGCCGGCGGTGCTTGCCCGCTGCTGGCGCGGTGCCCGTGGTCATGGGCACTGGCGGACCCTTGGCCGGGCGGGTGCGGGTGTGGATGGGGATGTGCGTGGGCATGGGCCTGCGCCGCGCTGGCTTCGGTTGCCGCGTTGCTGTGCCCGTGCCCGTGCCCGTGCCCGTGCACATCGCCCCCCGCCCGCGCCAGCAACCAGACGCTGGCCAGGTTGACCAGCAAGCCCAGCACCGCCACCGACATGGCGTCGCGGTAGTTGAT
Organism: Betaproteobacteria bacterium; assembly: GCA_031394235.1. Taxonomy (GTDB): domain Bacteria; phylum Pseudomonadota; class Gammaproteobacteria; order Burkholderiales; family Burkholderiaceae_C; genus Pseudaquabacterium. The sequence continues at coordinate 2,284 of JANMXG010000391.1, read as the reverse complement.
GGGCCCGGGATGCACCAGGCTGCGTACCGACTCCACCGCCAGCGCAACGGCCACCGCGGCCAGCAGCAGCGCGCTGGTGTAGGCCGTCAGCACCTCGATCTTCCAGCCGCCGAAGGCAAAACCCTCGTGCTCGCGGGCCCGGCGCGACCAGCGCATCGCCAGCACCGCGCCACCCAGCGCCGCGGCATGGGTGCCCATGTGCCAGCCGTCGGCGGTCAGCGCCAATGACCCGGTCCACCAGCCGGCCACCAGTTCGGCCAGCATCGTGACCAGGGTCACTGCCGTCACCATCAGCAGCGCCCGGCCGCGGGCAGCCTCCCCAGCGTCGCCAAAACTGTGGCTGTGGTGGAAAGGGCTCAGGTCGTGCTCGTGCGTGTTCATGCGCCGATGCTACGCCGGCCCCCTGCGCCATCGGCGCCGCAGGGCCGGGCCAGCGGGCCAGGCAATGTTCCTACAATCCGCAAAATTGCTGCAACGCATCAAAGGACAGTCCATGACCAGCGCCGCCTCACCCGTTCCTGCCGTGCCCGACCTGGCGCATATCTCGCCGCGCGACAAGGCCGAGATCCTGGCCCAGGCGCTGCCTTACATCCGCAAGTTCCATGGCAAGACGCTGGTCATCAAATACGGCGGCAATGCCATGACCGACCCTGCGCTGCAGCAGGATTTTGCCGAGGACGTGGTGCTGCTCAAGCTGGTGGGCATGAACCCGGTGGTGGTGCACGGCGGCGGGCCGCAGATCGACGACGCGCTGGCCAAGATCGGCAAGAAGGGTACGTTCATCCAGGGCATGCGCGTCACCGACGAGGAGACGATGGAGGTGGTCGAGTGGGTGCTGGGCGGTGAAGTGCAGCAAGACATCGTCGGCCTGATCAATGTGGCCGGCGGCAAGGCGGTGGGCTTGACCGGGCGTGACGGTGGCCTGATCCGGGCCCGCAAGCTCAAGATGCTGGACCGCGATGACCCGACCAAGGAGCACGACGTCGGTCTGGTCGGCGAGATCGTCGCGATCGACCCCAGCGTGGTCAAGGCGCTGCAGGACGACGCCTTCATCCCGGTCATCAGCCCGATCGGCTTTGGCGAGAACAACGAGAGCTACAACATCAACGCCGACATGGTCGCGTCCAAGTTGGCCGAGGTGCTCAAGGCCGAGAAGCTGCTGATGCTGACCAACACGCCCGGCGTGCTGGACAAGGCCGGCGCGCTGCTGACCGACCTGACCGCGCGCCGCATTGACGAGTTGTTTGCCGACGGCACTATCTCGGGCGGCATGCTGCCCAAGATCAGCGGTGCGCTGGATGCGGCCAAGAGCGGCGTCAACGCCGTGCACATCATCGACGGTCGGGTGCCGCATGTGCTGCTGCTCGAGGTGCTGACCGACCAGGCCTACGGGACCATGATCCGTTCGCATTGACGGCAGTCCGCCATGGCACTGCTGCGCCCCGACCGCCGCACGGTCTGGCTGTTCGACCTGGACAACACGCTGCACGACGCCGGCGCCTACGTGTTTGGTGCGCTGCACCAGGCAATGGGCGATTACACCGCGGCCGCGCTGCAGATCGACGCCGACCAGGCCCAGGCGCTGAACCATGATTACTGGCACCGCTACGGCGCCACGCTGCTGGGGCTGATGCGCCACCACGGCGTCAAGCCCGCGCACTTCCTGCACGAAACCCACCGCCTGCCCGGCCTGGAGCAGCGGCTCGCCGGGCACCGCCACGACTTTGCCGCGCTGCGCCGCCTGCCCGGCCGAAAGTTGATCCTGACCAACGCGCCGCGGGCCTACGCGCTGCGGGTGCTGGCCGCGCTGGGCATTGCCGGTGCCTTCGAGTCGGTCATCGCCATCGACGACATGTGCATGTTCGGCCAACTGCGGCCCAAGCCCGACGCCCGCATGCTGCGCGCGGTGGCGGTCGGCCTGCGGGTGCCGGCGATGCGCTGCGTGCTGGTGGAAGACACGCTGGTGCACCAGAAGTCGGCCCGCAAGGTCGGCATGGGCACCGTGTGGATGCAACGGTTCCTGCGCCGAGGCCATGCCTTGGGGCCGACGGTTGCGCGCTGGACGATGCACCCTGCGTACGTGGACCGCCGGGTGCGCGCGCTGCGCCAATTGATGCGCTGACGGCACCTGCTGTGGGGGTCGGCCACCCGGCAGGCGCTGCCCCGAAGCGCTGTGCAAGAATCCTTGCAGCCCCTTTTGCCAGTCCACCCCTGACCGCCGCGATGCCTGAATTGCCTGAATCCGCCGGCACTGTCGTACGACTCGTCAGGCCACTGGAGCTTG
>JANMXG010000390.1:0-18977 GCA_031394235.1 Betaproteobacteria bacterium | reverse complement strand
GGACACCGCCGGCGTGGGCGTGGCCACCTACGAGGCCTCGCGGGGCTGGCTCAACAGCCGGCCGCAGCGGGGTCAGTCGCCGGTCGTACCGACGGTGGTACCGCCGGTTGCACCCCTGGGCGCCGTGCCGCGCACGCCGGGCTTGGCGCCCGGTGCGGGGGCTGCCGGCCCGCCCGCCGATCGGCTGCCCAGCGCGGCGCAACAAGGCGGCTCGCGGCAGGGCACCGGCTTGCAGGGCGCCGCGGTGGCCGGTTCGGCAGTGCGGGCCGTCGGCCCGCAGATTGCCGACGCGCAGACTGCCGGTTTACCAGCGGGGGGTTTGCAAGCGGGCGGTTTACAAACGGCCGGTATTCAAGCGGGCGGTATGCAAGCGGGTGGTTTGCAAGCGGGCGGTATGCAGGCGGGCGGCCTGCAGTCGATAGGCCGCGAGCAGGTTCAGCCCGGCTCGCGCGACGAGTTCGAGCGTTTGCAACGGGCCTTGCGCGAGGGCAAGCGGGCGCAGGTGCGCTACGCCGTCACCGCGCCCGACTCGGGCACCCGCTGGCTGCTGACCCGGGTTGAACCAGGTGAACTGACCGGTGGGCGTGCAACGTTGTCGGTGGTCACGCTCGACGTCACCGAGCAGGAGGAGGCACACCTGCGCAGCGAGCAGTTGCTGCGCGAGCTGTCCACCATCCTGGAGGGCACCAGCGCCGGCATCGCCTACCTGCGCGGCGAGCGGCTGGTGCGCTGCAACCGGCGCTTCGAGGCGATGCTGGGCCTGGCCACCGGCCGGGTCGGCGGTGCATTGCTGGCCGACGTGCTGTCAGACCAGCCGGCAGCCCAGGCGCTGCTGCGCCAGGCGCTGGCCGAGGAAGGCCGGCACGAGATCGAGTTGTCTCGCCGCGGCCCGGATGGGGCCACCGTCTGGTACGCGCTCTCGGTCAGCCGGGCGGCGGCCGGCGGTGAACCCGAACTGGTGCTGGTGCTGACCGATGTCTCCCGGCTCAAGGCCCAGCAGGCCGAGCTGGAGGCGCTGGCGCGCGAGCGTGCGCTGATGTTCAACCTGTCCGACGTCGGCCTGGCCTACTTGCGCGATGGCCTGATCGAGCGTGCCAATGAGGCCTTGGCCGCGCTCACCGGCTATGCCGTGGGCGAGCTGTTGGGCATGCACCTGTCGGCGCTGTTCGAGGACGAGGCGGCCTACCACCAGCATTGGCAGCAGCAGCAAGGCGCGCTGACCCAGACCGGCCGCTGGAGTGGTGAGCGCCGGCTGCGACGCCGCGACGGCCGCCTGCTCTGGGTGCAGGTCAGCAAGCGCCGGGTGGACGACGCCAACGCGCAGGCCGGGCTGATCTGCTCCTACGTTGATGTCGACGAACGTCACCGCGCCCGCGAGGCCGTGCAGCTGCAGGCCGAGCGCACCCGCGCCATCCTGGATTCGGTGCTGGTGGGTATCGTCACCGTCGGTGACGGCGGCATCGAGTGGATGAACCGCTCGGCGCGCCGCATGTTCGGGGGTGAGCTGGCCGATTTTGTCGGCGAGCCGATCGCCATCGTCGCCACCGCCGATCCGGACCATCCGCTGCGCGCCACCCACTACCGCCACGCCTTGGGCGACGGCCAGGCCGAAACCTTCGAATGCCGGCTGCGTGGCCGCGACGGCCGGGAATTCTGGGTTGTGGGCAACGCGGTGGTCACCGGCCGCAGCGACGTTGCCCTTGCACAAGGCAGCGGCAGCCAGATCACCTTTGCACTGCTCGATATCGAGCGCCGCCGCCAGGCCGAGGTCAGCATCGCCCAGGCCCAGGCTTCGTTGCAGCGCATCATCGACACCGCGCCGCTGGCCATTGCGTTGTTCGACGCGGCGTCGGGCCGGGTGCTGCGGCTCAACCAGATGGCGGCGACGTTTTTTGGCCGTCCGGTCGGCGCGGTGCTGGGCCGACCGCCCGAGGCCTGGTTCGGCGCCGACGACGCGGTGATGCTGCGGCACGATCTGCATGCCGCGCTGGCCTTGCCCGAGGGCTTGCGCCGTGAGCTGCCCCGCCCTTGCCGGCCAGCAGCGGCCCACGTTGATCCGTTGACCGGCGGTGGTGAGCCCGCCGGGGCCGCCCAGGGCGGCGCTGGCGGCCTGGCGGCGGATGCCGCAGCGGTGAATTTTCGTGCCTGGGACATGCGCATCGTTCCGCTCGACCCCACCGGCGAGCCGCAGCTGCTGCTGGTGGCCAGCGACGTGACCGAGCAGCGGGTGGCCGAGCAGGCACGGTTCGACGCTGCGGTCTCGCAGCGCGAGATGCTGGTCAAGGAAGTGCACCACCGCATCAAGAACAACCTGCAAGGCGTGGCCGGCCTGCTGCAGCAGACGGCGGCGCGCCGGCCCGAGGTGGCCTCGCTGATCAGCGAGGCGGTGGGCCAGGTGCAGGCCATCGCCCAGGTGCACGGCCTGCAGGTGGGGGTGTCGGGGCCGCTGCGCATCAAGCCGCTGATCGAGGCCATCACGGCGTCGGTGCAGCGCACCTTTGGCCGCACGGTGATGGTGGTGGTGGAGGGCACGCCGCCGCACCGTTTTGCGCTGCCCGAGGCCGAATCCATCCCGATCGCGCTGACCATCAACGAGCTGCTCACCAACGCCATCAAGCACAGCGCGCCGGGTGATATCCGCATCGTGCTGCATTGCGACGAGGCCCGGCTGGCGATCAGCATCCACAACCCCGGTCAGCTGCGGGCCGGCTTCAGCCTGGCCCAGGTGCCGCCGGGGGTGTCCGGGTTGGGGCTGGTGCGGGCCCTGTTGCCGCGCCGCACCGCCACGCTGACGCTGGCGCAGATCGGTGTCGAGGTCGAGGCCCGCATCGTGTTGGTGCCGCCCAGCATCACGCTGCTGGAGCCGCTGTGAGCAGGCTTGCGCCGGACGGCATCGGCCGCGCAGCCTGCACCGGTGACAATCGGGTTTCGACGCGCAGCGGGTGAACCAGATGGCAGAGATCGGCACGGCGCCAGACAAGGCAACCGTCAAGGGCAAGATCCTGGTGGTCGATGACGACCGCCTGGTCCTGGCGACGGTCAGCCACGGCCTGGCACAGGCCGGCTACGACGTGCTCGATGCGGATAACGGCGACGATGCCATCCTGCTGGCGCGTGAGCACAAGCCCGACCTGGCACTGCTCGACATCCGCATGGAGGGCATGAGTGGGTTCGATGTCGCCGCCTACCTGCGCGACCAACTGCACGTGCCGTTCATGTTCCTGTCGGCCTTTGCCGACGACGAGACGGTGCAAAAGGTCAAAGCGCTGGGTGCGCTGGCCTACCTCGTCAAGCCGCTTGACATCGGCCAGATCTTGCCGTCCGTGGCCGCCGCTTTTGGCAACTTGCCGGCGCGCGGCTCGGCCGCCGTACCAGCGCCCGCGCCGGTGGTGGCGGCAGCGCAACCGGCGCGGGTGCCGGGAGACGACCTGGTGCCGATGGCGGTGGGCGTGCTGATGCACCGCTACTCGTTGCAGCGGGCTCAGGCGCTGTCCCGGCTGCAGAAGCTGGCGGCCGACGAGCAGCGTAGCCTGGCCGACCAGGCCGGGCGGCTGGTGGACGCCGTGGAATTGCTGGCCCGGCCAGGGCAGATCGACTGACGCTGTTCAGCCCTTGAGCGTGAAGTAAATGCACGCCCCCTTACCCACTTCGCCCTCGGCCCAGACCTCGCCGCCGTGCCGCCGGATGATGCGCCGCACCGACGCCAGGCCAACACCCGTGCCCTGGAAGTCGCTGCCGCTGTGCAGCCGCTGGAAGACACCAAACAGCCGGTCGGCAAAGCGCATGTCGAACCCCGCGCCGTTGTCGCTGACCCGGTAGACCGGCCGGCCGGCCTGCTCGGCCAGCTCGAAGCGGATGTCGGCCAGCGCGACCCTGGCGCTGTACTTCCAGGCGTTGCCCAGCAGGTTTTCCAGCGCCATGCGCAGCAGCGTGGGGTCGCCCTGCGCGGTCATGCCCGGCTGGATCAGCAGGCTGGTCTGACGCTCGGGCGCGCCGCGCTGCAGGTCGTCCATCACCCACTGCGCCAGCTGCGACAGGTTGACCGACTGCTGCGCCAGCGGCTGGGTCGACAGGCGCGCCACCGACAGCAGCGCGTCGATCATGTGGTTCATGCGGGCGGCGGCGGCCATCATCCGGTCGAGGTGGTCGCGGCCGACGCGGTCGATCGCCGTGCCGTAGTCCTCCTTCAGGATCCGGCCAAAGCCTTCGATCACCCGGATCGGCGCCCGCAGGTCGTGCGAAATGGTGTAGCTGAACGCGGCATGTTCAGCCGCCATCGCGCTGGACTCTGCGCTGTTTTCAGCCGGGTGTGCCGCGTCGGCCGCGTTTGGCACCAGCGACAGCACCAGGCCGGTGCCTGGCCAATCGTCGGTGCCGTCCGCCGGCAGCTCAGCGTTGCTGCCTGCCGAAGGCTCACCGATGCTGTCGAGCCGGATGCGCCAACTGCCGGCATCCAAGGCCTGGCCAGCGGCCAGCCCCATCACCTGCTGGCGCAGGCCGTCGGGCAGGCCGGCCAGCGCCTGGTCCCAGGGCTGCCGACCATCGGGCGCGGCAGCCATGCCCAGCAGGCTGCAGGCGACCGGATTGGCGCGCTGCAGCACCCAGCCCTGGCCATCGCTTGCGCGGCCTGCCAGGCACAGCGCTGCCGGTCCCTGCCGCAGCAAGGCCTCCAGAACTTGCTGGGCGCTGCGGCGGGCGTCCTCCAGCTCGGTCGGCCAGGCCACGCCCAGGTAGCCGGTAAACCGGCCCCGGCTGTCAAAGCGCGGCAGGCCGCGCAGGCGCCAGCGGCGTGGCCCGTTGCGGCCATCGGGTAGGTTTTGCAAAACGGCCAGTTCACCCAAGGGCTGCTGCGACTGCAGGCGGGCCTGCAGGCTTTGCGCACCATCATTGAAGCGATGCCAGAGCATTTCGCCACTGAACGCGCCGGACATCCAGGCCGATGCCGGTGCGCCTTGCGGCGGCGACAGCCGGGTCAGCCGGTGTTCAGCATCGGTCTGCCAGCGCCAGACATCCAGCAACTGGCCCAGCAGTTGGTTCTGCAGGCGGGCATCGTGCAGGTGGTCAAGTTGGCGCTGCCGGCTCCAGAATGCGCCGCACAGCAGCGCGCCCAATGCCGCCAGCACCACCGCCAGCACCACCGCCAGCGCCAGCAGCCACGCCGGCGGGGCGTGTTGGGTGGCCAGCAGCGCGGCAAGCAGGGCAACAGCCAACAACGCCAACGGCAGGATCGGCCAATGGGCGGGGAGGGGGCTGCCGTGCGCAGGTCCGCCGGCTTCGCGGTCGCGCGACATGCCAAGGATTGTACGGATGCACCGCGCACGCACCGGGCCTGCACGGTGCCCGCACTCAAGTTGTTGCGGCTGGCGTCGAAAAACCTGCATGGCAGCATGCGTTTGCTGTACCTGACCGGATGCGCCAAGCCACGCCATGGCCCTGATGCAACCGATTCCCCCGCCGTTTCTGGTGTCATTGCCTGTCGCAGTACCGATTGCAATGCCTATTTCGCGCAGGTGTCAAGCACACCCGATTGACGCCATGCGCAGGGCAGGCGATGCTCCAACCCAGTGTTGCCTGAAAGAATATCGGTGCGGACATGCAGTCACCCCCGAGATCGCCTTCAAATGACTTCACCTACCCCAATGCCAGACGCTACGGACGTTGCCAGCGGTTACACCGATTGGGAGGGTGCGCGGGTGCTGGACGCCCAGGCCTTGGCCAATCTTGCGCAACTCGATCCCACCGGGGCCAGCAAGCTGCTGTCGCGGGTCCTGACGGCCTACCGCGGATCCCTGGCGCGCTTGCTGCCCCAACTGATGGCCGCCCGCATGCCGCCTGACCTGGCCACCCTCAAACTGGTGACCCACACCCTAAAATCCTCCTCAGCCAGTATCGGCGCGCTGGCTTTTTCAGCGCTGTGCGGTGCAGCCGAACTGGCGCTGCGCGAAGGGAGGCTGGATGAGTTGCCCCACATACTCGATGATTTGCTGGTCGAGGCGGCCCAAGTAGATGCTGCCGTACTTCAACTCCTGGCTACCAGGTAACTATCGAACGCAATGAGCCTGCCCCATGACTTTGACGCCAGTGACGCCGCCGTGCGCTCCAAGGTGTTGTTGGTCGATGATGACGAGGTGACGTTGCTGCTGACGGCAGAAGCGCTGCGTGAGCGTGGCTTCGAGCTGGTCGAGTCTGCCAGCGGTGAGCAATTGCTGGCCATGCTCAATGACTGGACACCCGACATCGTGGTGCTCGACGCGATGATGCCCGGCCTCGATGGCTTTGCCACCTGCCAGGCGCTGCGCGCGCTGGCTGGCTTCGAGCACATGCCGGTGTTGATGCTGACCGGCCTGGACGACGAGGCGTCGATCAACCGGGCTTACCAGGTTGGCGCCACCGACTTTCTGGTCAAGAGCACCCAGTGGAGCCTGCTGGCCGGGCGTCTGCGCAACCTGCTGCGGTCGTCGCGCACCCGGCTCGAACTCGAACGCAGCAAGAGCAAGCTGGCGCGCGCCCAAGACCTGGCCCGCATGGGCAGCTTCGACTGGCGCAATGCCGGTGGGCCAGCCGCGGCGGCAGCGGCTGCGCACGCCACCGCCAGCGGCCGTTCCGGGGCCAGCTTTGGCGCCGCTTTGGGAGCGAGCCTGGTGCTGGCGCCTGAGGCGCTGCGGGTTTTTGGCCTGGGTCCGCAGGAGGCAGTCACGCTGCGCAGACTCGTGCGCATGGTGCCCGTGCCCGAGCGACGCGGCCTGACCCGCGTGCTGGCCGAGGTGCAGACCCACAGCAAGGTGCTGGCGATCGACGTGCCGGTCGACATGCCCGACGGTCGACAGCGCATCGTCCACATCGAGGCCGAGCCCGAATTCAACGAGCACGGCGTCCCCATCGGCTACACCGGCATCGTGCAGGACGTGACCGACCGCCGTGTGGCCGAAGACCGTATCCGCCATCTGGCCAATTTTGACGCGCTGACGGGGTTGCCCAACCGCCGCCAGCTGATCTGGCGCACCGAGCGTGCTTTGGACCACGCCCGCCGGCTTGGCCACCAGGCCGCGATGCTGCTGATCGACCTGGACCGGTTCAAGGTGATCAACGACACGCTGGGCCATGCTGCCGGCGACGAGTTGCTGGTCGAGGTCGCCCGGCGCCTGCGCGGCTGCGTGCGCCACAGCGACCAAGTGATGGACGCTGCGCTTGAAGCCGCTGGCGTGCGCAGCCACCGGTCACTCGAGGCCGTGGGTCGGCTGGGTGGCGACGAGTTCATCGCGCTGCTGCCCGAGGTGGCCGATGAGGCCGACGCCGAGCGCGTGTCGCACCGCATCCTGGAGGCGATGCGCGAGCCGGTATGGGTTTGCGGCCAGGAGTGTTTTGTCACCGCCAGCGTGGGCATCTCGATGTACCCGGTGGACGGCCTGTCGGTGGCCGACCTGATGCGCAACGCCGACGTGGCGATGTACTCGGTCAAAGACACCGGCCGCAACAACTCGGCGGTCTACAGCCCGATGCTGGCCGGCCGCGGCCGCGAAAAACTTGAGCTCGAAAGTGCGCTGCACAAGGCGATCGAGCGCAACGAGCTGGTGCTGCACTACCAGCCCAAGATCGACGTGCGCTCGGCCCGGATGGTGGGCGCCGAGGCGCTGATGCGCTGGCAGCGTGGCGACACGCTGGTGCCGCCGAACGATTTCATCCCACTGGCTGAAGAAACCGGCCTGATCGTGCCGCTGTCCGAATGGGCGTTGCGCGAGGCCGCGCGCCAGGCCAAGATCTGGTCGGTCAATTTCGGTTTTGCCGATTCGATTGCGGTCAACTTGCCCAACCGCATGTTCGAGCGCAGCGACCTGGTCGAGACCATCCACCAGGCGGTGTCGGCATTTGGCGTGCCGCACCGCGCCATCCAGCTCGAAATTACCGAAAGCGGGCTGATGAAGGACCTGCAAAACGTCATCCCGGCGCTGCACCGGCTGACCGAGATCGGCGTCGAGATCTCGATCGACGACTTCGGCACGGGCTACTCGTCGCTGGCCTACCTGACCACGCTGCCGATCTCTGAACTGAAGATCGACCGCAGCTTTGTGCGTGACCTGGGCATCACGCCACAAAGCTCGGCGGTGGTCACGGCGATCATCGCGCTGGCACGGTCGCTGGGCCTGCGGGTGATTGCCGAAGGGGTCGAGAACCTGCGCCAGATGGAGGTGCTGCACCGTCTGGGCTGCACGGTGATGCAGGGGTTTCTGTTCAGCAAGGCGATCCCGCCCGACAAGCTTGAAGAATGGCTGCAACTCACCGTGCTGCCGCGCAAGGAGCCCTGGCTGGTGCAGGCCGGCGCTGACCGGTCGGACCTGGCGCTGACCACCATCGGACGGCGCCCTTAAGTCCAGGCAAAGTCTGTCGGGGCCGACGGGCCGCGCGATCAACCCCTCCTTTCACACCCGGAGCTGCCTTCGATGGATGCCCAACGTCCAGCCACTGCCATGCCGGCCCAGCTTGCCAAAGGTGCACTGCGCCGGCTGGCGGCCGCCAAACAAGAGCCCACGCCTGCCAACTATGCCCGGGCCTATGCCGAGGAGGCTGGCGAGCCGCTGCCATCCGAGGGCGCGCTGCCGCCGCGGGCGCGCGCCGCCGTCGATCGGTTGGTGATGCGAGCGACCGAAGACGCCACCCTGCGCGGCGAGATCACCGGCGCGCTGATGGACGCACGCTATGACGACCTGCAACGCGTGCTGGACCGCAGCAGCGCGGTCGCTGCCAGCGCAGCGCAGGCCTGGGCCGTGCTGATCGATCGGCTGGCCAAGGGGCTGGAGCGCGGTGGCCGCCACTGGACCGGCGCCCGCAAGAAAGACAGCCTGCAGCGGGTGCTGGACGGCAGCCGCAGCGATGCCCGCCTGCTGCAACAGCGGATGGGCCAGCTGATTGCGGCCTGGGAGACTGACCAGCCCGATGCCGATGTGGACGCGGTCCAGACTGCAGCCGCGGATACGGGCGGCGCAGCGCGGCCCGACGCTGGGGCCAGCGTTGGCGGCGCCGTGGCGGCGGCCAGTCCCACCGCGGTGGATGCCGCCGCCGTCGCGGCGCTTGCCGCGGTCGAGCGTGCTGCCGGCCATCCGGCGATGATCGATGCACTGCAGCTCACCGTCTGCGCCGGCCTGCCCGACGGCGACGCCCGCGCCGCCGAACTGGCCGACGAGCTGTCCGTGCTGGCCCGCCAGGTGCGCAGCGACGGCGCCACGCCGGCGTTGGCCGATGCCGTGGCCAAGGTCTGCGGCCGTGCGCAGCGCTGGTTGGGCCTGCGCCATGAGCTGGTCGACGAATTGCTGGCGTTGTGCGCGTCGCTCACCGATGGCCTGACCGACCTGGCCGAGGACGGCAGCTGGGCCCGCGCCCAGGGCGAGCGCCTGCGGCTGCAACTGGTCGACGGCAGCGGTGGCGGCGGCAAAGGCAGCGCCCGGGCGGTGCGGGCTGCACGCAACCTGCTGGACGACGCGCGGGCCAGCCAACGTGCACTGCAAAGTGAGCGGCACTACGCCCGCGACGCGCTCAAGCAGATGGTGCGGCAGGTGCTCAGTGAGCTCGGCGACCTGTCCAGCGCCACCGGCCGTTTCAATGACCGGGTCAACGGCTATGCCCAGGTGATCGAGTCGGCCGACTCGTTGGCCAGCTTGGCCGAGGTGGTGCGCGAACTGCTGGGTGAGAGCCGCGCCGTGCACGACCTGGTCGACGCCGCGCGCGAGCGGCTGGCCAGCGAGCATGCCCGCGGCGCCGCGCTGGAGTCCAAAGTGCTGGGGCTGGAGTCCGAGTTGCGCCGACTGGCCGATGAGGTGTCCACCGATGCCCTGACCCAGGTCGCCAACCGGCGTGGCCTGGCCCAGGCATTCAGCGCCGAGAGCGCGCGCAGCGTGCGCGACGGTGTGGCCGTCGCGCCATTGGCGGTGGGCCTGATCGACATCGACAACTTCAAGAAGCTCAACGACAGCCTGGGCCATGCGGCCGGCGACGTCGCGCTGCAAAGCCTGGCCGCACGGGTCAAGGCGTGGTTGCGGCCGGTGGACCACATTGCCCGTTTTGGCGGCGAAGAGTTCGTCGTGCTGCTGCCCGGCACGCCGCTGGATGAAGGCCAGCAGGTGCTGACACGGCTGCAGCGGCGCCTGAGTGCCAGCCTGTTCATGCACGAGGGCCGCGAGGTGTTTGTCACCTTCTCCGCCGGTGTGACCACCTGGCGTGCCGGTGAGACGGTCGAGGCCGCGTTGGCGCGGGCGGACGAGGGCCTGTACGAGGCCAAGCGCACCGGCAAGAACCGCACCTGCATCGCCTGATCGCATGGCCTGATCGCAGTGCTCGATCGCAGCGCCGCTCCATCGCGGCCACGCGTCGACCCCCCTGGTTGCTGCCCACCGGCGCCCGCCAGCGCCCGGCGCGCGCCAGCCCCGCGCCAGCGCAGGCCTGGCGTCAGCAAGTTGTGCTGACATCACAGCGTGCCGGACACCTTCAACTTCAACGCCTCGCCCTTTGACTGCCTGACCAGCGCCGAGCGCCGCCAGGTGCGCGACAACGTCGATCTGGTGCCGCTGCGGGCCGGCCAGGTGTTGCTGGCGCCGGGTGATGCGCCAAGCCACCTCTTTGTGCTGGCCCAAGGCCAGGTGCAGCAGTGGGACGCCGATGAACTGGTGGCCAGTTTCGGCCCGGACGACTGCTTCGACGGCCGTGCACTGGTGGCCGGCCAGGCCAGCCACCGCTTTGTCGCCGCCGGCGACGGGCGGGTCTACCGGTTGGCACGCGCCACCGTGACCAGTCTGATCGCCAGCAACACCCACTTCGCCGCCTTGCTGTTTGCCGACCTGTCGGACAAGCTCGGCGCACTGGCCGACCGCCATGAGCGCCATGAGCTGCAGGCGCTGACGATGGCGCGCGTCGACCAGTTGGTGCTGCGGCCGGCTTTGGAGGTGGACGCCGCGACCGACATCGTCACGGTAGTGCGGCTGTTCAGTGCACAGCGCATCACCAGCGTGCTGGTGCGTGACACTGGGGTGGCGCCAGCGCGGCTGGGCATCTTCACCAGCGCCGGGCTGCAGCGCGCCATCCTGCAAGGCACACCGCTGGACGTCTTGGCGGTGGGCACGCTGGCCAGCTTTCCGCTGGTCACGGTGCGGCCCAGCGACCCCCTGTTCGACGCGCTGGCCACGATGATCCGCCAACGCGTGCAGCGGTTGGTGGTGGTGGCCGAGGCGGTGCCTGGCAGGCCTGATCCGCTGGAGCCCGCAGTGCTGGGCATGCTTGAGCAGATCGACCTGCTGAGCTTCTTGTCCAACCACTCCTACCTGGTGACGCGGCAGATCCTGGACGCCACGGACCTGGCTGCGCTCGCCGCCGCCGCCGCCCAGATCACCCGCGTCATCGGCCTGCTGCACCAGGGCGGCACCCGGGTCAGCGCGATCGCGCGGCTGGTGCAGGCGCTCAACGCCCAGTTGTTCGAGCGCGCCTGGCAGCTGGTGGCGCCGCCGGCGCTGGTGGCCAACACCTGCCTGTTCGTGATGGGCAGCGAGGGCCGCGGCGAGCAGCTGCTCAAGACCGATCAGGACAACGGCCTGGTGCTGCGCGACGGCTATGCGCCGCCGGCCGATCTGGCAGCGATCTGCGACCGGTTCTCGGCCGCGCTGGCCAGCTTTGGCTACCCCGAATGTCCGGGTCGCATCATGCTCAACAACCCGGCCTGGCGGCATCCGCTGGCCGAGTTTGCCCAGACCGCCCGGCGCTGGCTGCTGCTGCCCACACCCGACAGCCTGATGGCGCTGGCGATCTTCATCGACGCGCATGCTGTCTGCGGCGATGCCAGCCTGCTGGCGCAGCTGCGCGCCGAGGTGATGGCAATGGTCACCGACAACGACGCGCTGCTGGCGCGGTTTGCCGCGGCGATCAATGCCTTCGATGCCGAAGGCCAGCGCAACTGGTGGCTGCGGCTGCGCGGCACCGAGACCCGCCCCGACGCGCTGGACCTGAAAAAGGCTGCCACCTTTCCGCTGGTGCACGGCGTGCGGGCGCTGGCCCTGGCCGAGCGGCTGGACGCCACCGGCACAGTCGAGCGCATCACCGCACTGGTGGCAGCCCACCGCCTGCCCGCGGCCCTGGGTGCCGAGCTGACCGACTCGCTGCACTTTTTCATGCGGCTCAAGTTGGATGCCGGCCTGGCTGCATTGGCGGCCGGCCAGACCGGCCATGGCGTCGTGCTGGACCGCTTGAGCAGCCTGGACCGCGACCTGCTGAAAGACACGCTGGCGGTGGTCAAGCGCTTCAAATTGCTGCTGCGCCAGCGCTTTCACCTCGACGCGGTCTGACGCACCCACGGCAAGCCAGGGCGGACGGTCTAACCCGCCTTGGGCCTGCGGTGCACGCGGATGATCGCCGTGCGGGGTGCGGCCACTGCGCTGGGCGGCGCCGCGCAGCCCCCGCCACAGCCGCCACAGCCACTGACCGGCGCCGGCGTGCGGCCCATCTTGCGGTGGATGGCGGCGCGCCAGGCCGCCGGCATCAGCGCCCAGCTGGCATAGCCCGCGCTGCCGCCGACGATGATCGCGGTGAGAACCGATTGCATCAACGAATCCATGTTAGCCGCCCAACCACAGCGTGCAGCGGTAGGTGATGAAGGCCGCGGCATAGGCCAGCGCAAACTGGTAGGCCGCCATCGCCGCCGGGTAGCGCCAGCTGTGGGTTTCTCGCCGCACGGCGGCCAGCGTGGCCACACACTGCGGCGCAAACACAAACCAGGCCAGCAGCGACAAGGCGGTGGCCAGCGACCAGCTGTGCGCGATCACCGGCATCAGGTGCTCGGCCACCGCGTCGCGGGTGGCCGAGAGGGCGTAGACCGTGCCCAGCGCGCCCACCACCACTTCGCGCGCCGCCAGTCCGGGCACCAGCGCAATCGAGATCTGCCAGTTGAAGCCGATCGGTGCAAACAGGTGCTCCAGCCCGCGGCCCAGCTGGCCGGCAAAGCTGTACTGGATGGCCGGGCCTGTGGCACCGGCCGGTGGCGCCGGGGTGCTGGACAAGAACCACAGCACCACCATCAGCGCAAAGATGATGGTGCCCACCCGCCGCAAAAACACCACGGCACGCTCCCACAGCCCCAGCGCCAGCGTGCGCACATCGGGCCAGCGGTAGGGCGGCAGCTCCAGCATCAGCGGCTGGTAGTGGCTCTTGGACCACAAGCGCTTGAACAACCAGGCCACGCCCATCGCCGAGCCCACGCCCACGGCATACAGCGCAAACAGCACCAGCCCCCGCAGGTTGAACGGGCCCACCGCGCGGTCGGGCACAAACGCGCCTATGAGCAGCGCATAGACCGGCAGCCGGGCCGAACACGTCATCAGCGGCGCGATCATGATGGTGGTGATGCGGTCGCGCCAGTTCGCGATCGTGCGGGTGGCCATGATGCCGGGCACGGCACAGGCAAAACTCGACAGCAGCGGGATGAAGGCTCGGCCCGACAGGCCGACCCGGCCCATCACGTTGTCCAGCAAGAAGGCAGCGCGGGGCAGGTAGCCGGAGTCCTCCAGCGCCAGGATGAACAAGAACAGGATCAGGATCTGCGGCAGGAACACCAGCACACTGCCGGCGCCGGCAATCGCGCCGTCCACCAGCAGGCTGCGCAGCGGTCCGGCGGCCATCTGCCCGGTGACCCACTCACCCAGCGCGGCCATGGCCGCGCGGATCAGGTCCATTGGCAGGTTGGCCCATGAAAAAACCGCCTGGAAAGTGACAAACAACAGCGAGGCCAGGATCAGCAGCCCCCAAACCGGGTGCAGCACCCAGGCGTCGAGCTTGAGCTGCAGGCGGTCGTGGGTGGGCGCCAGCGGCGATGCGATCGCCAGGATGCGCCGCACCTCGGCCTGCAGCGCGGCCGGCGTGGGCAGCGCGGATGGCCCGCCAGCCCCCTGCGGCCCGGACCTGGCCGGCGCCGGTGCCGCCGGCAGCCGCCAGAGCGCCAACTGGTCGAGCAGCGCGGCCTGGCCATTGGACCGCACCGCCACGGTTTCGACAACGGGGCAGCCGAGTTCAGCAGCCAGCCGGGCGCTGTCGATCAGCAGCCCGCGTTTGCGCGCCAGGTCCACCATGTTCAGCGCCACCAGCATCGGCCGGCCCAGGCGCCTGAGCTCCAGCACCAAGCGCAGGTTCATGCGCAGGTTGGTGGCATCGACCACTGCCACCAGCAGTTCGGGCATGGTCTCACCGGCGCGCCGGCCTTCGATCACGTCCAGCGTCACCTGCTCGTCGGGCGTGGCCGGCTGCAGGCTGTAGGTGCCTGGCAGGTCGATCACGCTCACGCTGTGGCCGTCGGGCAGGCGCACCTGGCCAATCTTGCGCTCGACCGTCACGCCGGCGTAGTTGGCCACCTTCTGGCGTGCGCCGGTCAGCAGGTTGAACAGGGCCGTTTTGCCGCAGTTCGGGTTGCCGACCAGCGCCACGCTGCGCAGCGGCGGCAAAGCGCCGGGCATCGGCGTGGTGCTCATGGCTGAGAGGGCGCGGGCGGCGCGTCAGGCGCCACGCGGATGCAGCGGGCCTCCTGCAGGCGCAACGCAAACAGCGTGTCGCCCACCCGCACCGCCAGAGGCTCGCGGCCGCCGGGGCCGCGGTGCAAGACCTGCACCGACTCGCCCGGCAGAAAACCCAGCTCGGCCAGTCGCCGCAGATGCTGGGGCGCCATCCCGGCGCCGTTGGCGCACACTTGCGTCACGGTGGCGTGAACGCCATCGGGCAAGTCGCTGAGCAGGGTGGTCATGGTGAAGATCGGTAGGCGAAATCTAAATGCGATTCTCTCTCATTTCGAATGCCGCTGCTGCCGGGGAATTTGCCGGTGCGGCTGTGGCAGCTTTCAGGCGCCACGCGATGACCTCGGCAGCGCCGGAGTGGCGGTTGCCGGCAGCGACCCCCGCCGGCTGGGGCTGCCTGCACAATCGGCACGCGTGTTGCCCCACCCCAGCATCCCTACCGCCTGATTTAGCGCCGGATTTAGCGCCTCAATGGCCGTGCACCCACCACCCCCAGCCGCATGACCGAATCCGACCTGCGCGCCGTGCTGCTGCTGCGCGCTGTTGAGCGCACGCCGCCGCCGGGCTGGTCGGCTGACGACGGGCAGTGGGCCGGTCTGGAAGCCCGCCGTCGACTTGGCGAGCAGACGTCGGCCGAAGCCTGGCTGGTGCAGCGCGCCCGCCTGGGCCTGGCGCGGCTCCGTGAGCGTGGCGTGCGGTTGGGGCCGTTGGCAGCCGGCGTGGGGGGCTGGGGCGGGTGGGCGGCAGCGCTGGTGCTGGCCCTGGCGGCGCTGCTGGGCGCGGTCGGTGATGCACTGGGCGGCGCACGGGTCATCAACCTGCTGGCCCCGCCCCTGCTGGCCTTGCTGGTCTGGAACCTGGCTGTTTACGCGGTGCTGATCGCGTCCGCGCTGCGGCGCCTAGGTCGCCGCAGCACAAGCGCGGGCCGCAACACGGGTGAGCGCCCGGCATCACCCGGCGCGTTGCTGGCCGGCCCGCTGCGGCGTGTGCTGTTGGCGCTGTGGCAGCGAGGCACGGCGGCGGCCGGGCGGGCTGCTTTGCATGCGCATCCGGTTCACCCGTCCACCGGCCAAGCCGGCACGGGCCGCAGCGCAGTGGACGCGCTGGTGCTGCAGTTCGGCCGTGATTGGCTGCTCGCCAGCACGCCGCTGCAAACCGCGCGGCTGGCTGCGTTGCTGCACGCAGCCGCAGCCCTGCTGGCGCTGGGCGCGGTGGTGTCGCTGTACAGCCGTGGTCTGGTGCTGGATTACCGCGCCGGCTGGGACAGCACCTTTCTTGGCCCGGCGGCGGTGCACCGGTTGCTGGTCACCGTGCTGGGGCCGGCTGCGGCGCTCAGTGGCCAGTCACTGCCCGACAGTGCCGGTGTGGCCGGGCTGCGGCTGGCCACCGGGGGCGGCGAGGGCGCGGCGCGCTGGATCCACCTCTGGGCGTCGACGCTGGCGCTGGCCGTGCTGCTGCCCCGGTCGCTGCTTGCGGCGCTGGCGCTGGTGCGCGCACGGTCGCTGGCGGCCCACCTGCCGCTGCCGGCGGCCTTTGACGACCTGCAGCGCCTGCTGCGCAGCGCGTCGGACCAGCCGCTGCCGGTGGCTGTGCTGGCCTACAGCTACGCGCTGGACGCCCCGCGCCTGGCTCAACTGCCGCGGGTGCTGGCCGCACAGTTCGGCCCGAACGTGCAACTGCGCTACCAGGTCTTGCCGATGGGTGCCGAGGACGACCTGCCGCGCTGGCTGGCCAGGGTGGCCGGCCCGGCCAGTACGGCGCCAGCGGGCGCCACCACGGCACCCCGTGGCGCGTTGGTGGCGTTGTTTGCACTGACGGCCACGCCCGAGCGCGAGACCCACGGCGCCTTGCTGCAGGCGCTGGCCGACCAGTTGCCCGCCACCACCCCGCTGGTCGTGATGCTGGACGAATCGGGTTTCCTCGCGCGTTTTGTCGGCCATGACGGTGCCGACCGCCGCACCCAGCGCCGTGCTGCCTGGACGGCGCTGCTGCAACCCAGCGGCCGGACAGCGTGTTTTGTCGACCTGTCGGCCGCTGCGGCAGCGCCGGACGGCGCAGCGGCTGATGGCGCCGGACCGGCGCGGCAGGCCTGGCCATGACGCCTGCTGGACGACTGCCGCGCACGCTGTCGCTCAGCCTGGTCTCGCACACCAACGTGGGCAAGACGACCTTGGCGCGCACGCTGCTGGGCCGCGACGTGGGCGAGGTGCGCGACGAGGCCCACGTCACCGCGTCGGCGGATGCCCACCCGCTGATCGAAACCGCGGCGGGTGACCGTCTGTTGCTCTGGGACACCCCGGGTTTTGGCGACAGCGTGCGCCTCGCGCGCCGGCTGGCCCTGGCTGGTAAGCCGCTGGGCTGGTTGATGACCGAGGTCTGGGACCGCTGGCGCGACCGCGCCTTCTGGGCCAGTCAGCACGCGATCCGGCATGTGCTGCACCAGGCGGATGTGGCGCTGTACCTCGTCAACGCGGCCGAGTCGCCCGAAGACGCGGCGTACCTGGCGCCCGAACTGCACGTGCTGGCGCTGCTGGGCAAGCCGGTGATCGTGCTGTTGAACCAGCTGGGCGCGCCGGGCAGCGCCGCGGACGAGGCGCGCCAGGTGCAACGATGGCGGTCCCACCTGGCGGGATTGGGCGGGATGGCCGGATCGGTCGAATCGGTCGTATCAGGCGGTTCGGACGGTTCGGGCGGATCAGGCGGATCAGGTGGATCGGGCGTCTCGGGCGTTTCGGCCGGGCCGCCCGGTGATGGGGCTGCAGCAATCGCCCGGCCACCGCCGGTGCGCGCCGTGCTGCCGCTGGACGCATTTGCCCGCTGCTGGCTGCAGGAGGCGGTGTTGTGGCAAGCCGTGGCGCAGGCCCTGCCGGGCGACGCCCAGCCGGCGATGGCCCGGCTGGACGCCGCCTGGCGCATGCGCCAGCAGGCCACCTGGCACGCCGCGATGGCGCTGCTGGCCGAGCGCCTGGCGCGTGCCGCACTGGACCGCGAGCGTGTGCCGTCTGCCGGCTGGCTGGCGCCCTTGCGCACCCCGTTGCGCAAGCTCGGCGGCATGCTGGGCTGGGGCGGTGATGCGGCGGCCAGCCCGCAGGCCCAGGCCATGGCCGCTTTGGCGGCGCGCCTGGACGCCGACATCCGCCGCAGCACCGAGGCGCTGATCCGCCTGCACCGGCTGCAGGGTCGGGCCACCGGCGAGGTGCTGGCGCAACTGGCCCAGCACTTTGCCCGGCGTGAACCGGTCAACGAGGGCAAGGCGGCGCTGTGGGGCGGGGCAGTTACGGGCGCACTGGCCGGGCTGAAGGCCGACCTCGCCACGGGCGGGCTGACGCTGGGTGGCGGCCTGCTGGCCGGGGGCGTGCTGGGTGCGCTGGGCGCCGCCGGCGCGGCGCGGGGTGTCAACCACATCCGCGGCATCGACGCCACACTGCTGGCTTGGGACGATGCAGTGCTGGGCGCGCTGTTGCGCTCGGCCCTGCTGGGCTATCTGGCGGTGGCCCACCACGGCCGTGGCCGGGGCGACTGGCGCCAGGCCGATGCGCCGCCGGCCTGGGTCGACGCGGTGGAGGGCGCGCTGGTAGCGCAAGCCCAGCCGCTGGCCCGGTTGTGGCAGCAACGCCAGGCGCTGCTGGCGCAGGCGCCCGCCACCGACCAGCCGCTGCTGGACGACGAAGGCCGGCCGCTGCCGCCGCCCAGCGCCGCCGCACTGGCGCCACCGGCGGACTTTGCTGCCGCACTGCAGGCGGTGCTGACCCAGACCAGCGCCGCGGCGCTGGCGCAGCTGTACCCCGACGCGGCGGCCTTGGCGAACTTGGGCCTGGCCTGATGACGCGCCTGATGACGTGCCCGATGCCGAGCCAGATGCCGGACTGGATCCAGGACTGCTGACCCCGGTCCTGCAAGCCCGCCGTATGCCAGCACCCGTCGCGCCCGGGACAATGTTGCAATGAACCGTCCAGCCAACGCCAACGCCAACGCCAACGCCAACGCCAACGCCAACGCCGCGCTGTCGCGCCATGCCTTTGCCACGCTGCTGCTGATCGCGCTGATGATGGGCGCCAACCATGTGGCGGCGCGGCTGGCGTTCGACCACGGCGTCGATGTGGCCACGGCGGTGGTGTTTCGCAGCAGCATCACTGCGCTGGTGGTGGGCGCGCTGCTGCTGCAGCAGCGTGTGCCGCTGCGCCTGACCGCCCGCCACGGCCGCGCCTTGCTGGTGATCGGCCTGCTGGTGGGTGTGCAGAGCCTATGCCTGTACTCGGCGGTGGCGCGCCTGCCGGTGGCGCTGGCGCTGCTGGCCTTCAACACCTACCCGCTGTGGACGGCGCTGTGGGCGCGTCTGGCCTATGGCCACCGGCCCGAGACCCGGGTGCTGCAAGCGATGCCGGTGATGCTGCTGGGCCTGGCGTTGGCGCTGGATGTGCTGGGCGCGGCGTCCGGGCTGGGTGC
>JANMXG010000389.1:0-4237 GCA_031394235.1 Betaproteobacteria bacterium | reverse complement strand
CCCGCGCGGTGCGCCAGGCCCAGGATGCCCGCACGTGCAGCAGCAGCGCCGCTTTCCAGCCAACCCAGCGCAGGTAGAGAAGGGAGGGCCGGTGGTTGTCCGGCCAGGAATGACACGGAGCGGGGCACGCCAGCCCGGCGCGGCGCGGTCGCGCAGCACCCACGACCGGCAGCTCTCGGGCCAAAAAACGAAGGGCAGCAATGAGCCGCCAACAGCCCCTTAATCCACCGGCGTCAACTTGGCGATCGCCAGCGCCAACCATTTGGCGCCGTGGCGGCCAAAGTTGACTTGGGCGCGCGCATCGGCGCCGTTGCCCTCCAGCGTCAGCACCACACCCTCGCCAAACTTGGTGTGAAACACCGACTGGCCCACACGCAGGCCATGTGAGGGGGGTGTCTTGCTGACCATCGGCGGCGGTGCCGGAAGCGCTGTCGATTGGGTGTAAGCCGCCGGTCGCCCGGCCACCCGTCCAGCACCCACCACCGACCCGGACCCCGTGCCGCGCTGCCAGGCCTGCTGGTACTCTTTGGCATAACCCGAGCCAAAACCGGCATTGCGCGGCGTCAGCCATTTCAGCGCACCCTCAGGCAACTCTGCCAGAAAGCGGCTCTTGACGTTGTAGCGGGTCTGGCCGTGCAGCAGCCGGGTTTGTGAAAAGCTCAGGTACAGCCGGTTGCGGGCCCGGGTGATGGCCACGTACATCAACCGACGTTCCTCCTCCAAACCGTCAGCGTCGCTCATCGAGTTTTCATGCGGGAAAAGCGATTCCTCCAGCCCGGTGATGAAAACGCAATCGAACTCCAGGCCCTTGGCCGAATGCACCGTCATCAGCTGGATCGCATCCTGACCGGCCTGGGCTTGGTTGTCGCCGGCCTCCAGCGCGGCATGTGTCAAAAAGGCAGCGAGCGGAGAGACGATCTCGCCCGTTTCTGCGTCGGGCGCCAGGTCTACCGCGGCCAGTGCGGCAGGCGTGCCGGTAGCCGGGTTGCCCGCCGCCATGGACCCCGGCCCGTGCTCGTCCACCGGCAGCGCCACGGCTTCCTTGCCAAAACCTTCTTGCGTGACAAACGCCTCGGCGGCGTTGATCAGTTCTTGCAGGTTTTCGATGCGGTCAGCGCCCTCCCGGTCGGCCTTGTAGAAGTCCATCAGGCTGGAGTCGGCCAACATCTGCTCGATGATCTCGCGCAGGGTCAGGCCTCGCGTGACCTCACGTAGCCTGTCGATCAGCGCGTTGAAGCCCGCCAGGTTGCTGCCAGCCTTGCCGGCGATCGCGCCCACACTCTGGTACAGGCTGCGGGCACTGCTGCGGGCGGCGTCCTGCAATTGCTCGATGCTGCGCGCACCGATGCCCCGGGTCGGAAAGTTAACCACCCGCAAAAACGAGGTGTCGTCGTTCGGGTTCTCCAGCAGCCTCAGGTAGGCCAGCGCATGCTTGACCTCAGCGCGCTCGAAGAAGCGCAGGCCGCCGTACACCCGGTACGGCACACCGGCGTTGAACAGCGCACTCTCCATCACCCGGCTCTGGGCGTTGCTGCGGTAGAGGATGGCTATCTGGCTGCGCGCGGTGCCACTGCGGTGCAGGTGTTGTGCTTCTTCCAGCAGCCACTGCGCCTCGGCATAGTCGCTGGTGGCCTCACTCACCCGCACCGGCTCGCCGGGGCCGGCCTCGGTACTGAGGTTCTTGCCCAGACGTCGGGTGTTGTGGGCGATCAACGCATTGGCGCTGTCGAGGATGTTGCCAAAACTGCGGTAGTTGCGCTCGAGCTTGATGACATGCGCGACGCGGTACTCGCGCTCGAAATCGGCCATGTTGCCGACCTGCGCACCCCGGAAGGCATAGATGCTCTGGTCGTCATCACCCACCGCAAACACGCTTTGGCCGCTGCCCGAGGATGAAGTGGTCGCTGCCCGATCGGGCGGGGGTGCAAACATCTTGATCCAGGCGTATTGCAGCCGGTTGGTGTCCTGAAACTCATCGACCAGGATGTGCGCAAAGCGGTGCTGGTAGTGCTCGCGCAGCGCGGTGTTGTCGCGCATCAACTCGTAAGTACGCAGCATCAGTTCGGCGAAATCAACCACGCCCTCGCGCTGGCACTGGTCCTCGTAGGCCTGGTAGATCTCGACCATCTTGCGCGATTGCGGGTCTTGCGCGGCCACGTCCTTGGGCCGCTCGCCGTTGTCCTTGCGCGCGGCGATGAACCAGCTTACCTGCTTGGGCACAAATCGCTCTTCGTCCAGCGCCATCGCCTTGATGATGCGTTTGACCGCCGACAGTGAGTCGGCGGTATCCAGGATCTGGAACGACTGCGGCAGCCCCGCCAGCTTCCAGTGGGCGCGCAAAAAACGGTTGCACAGGCCGTGGAAGGTGCCGATCCACATGCCGCGCACCGCCACCGGCAGCAGGGCTGAGAGCCGGTGCAGCATCTCCTTGGCCGCCTTGTTGGTGAATGTCACCGCCATCAGTCCACCCGGCGACACCTGTCCGGTGGCCATCAGCCAGGCAATCCGGGTCGTCAGCACCCGGGTCTTGCCAGAGCCGGCACCGGCCAGGATCAGACTGGGTCGGGCCGGCAAGGTGACGGCAGCCAACTGCTCCGGATTCAAACCCCTGAGCAAAGACCCGGTGCCGGACACGGCGGCGGGATCGGCAGCGAAGTCGCCTCCCAAATCGGACTGAGAATACTGTTCATGCATCCATCGATTCTAGAAGCCGGGCGCAGGCTGTGCCCCGTTACCCTGCCGCTGGTCTTGGCGCTGGTCTGCGGCGCTGCGGCTGCCGCAAAGCCGATTGCCGCAGCGCAGCGCAGTGTCTGCCCACCCACCCAGGCCGCCACGCTGGAGCGGTTGTTTTCGGCCGACTGCGCCGATTGCTGGTCAACGCTGGCTGCGCAGGTCCCGCCGGAAGCACCCGGCGCAGCCAATTCCGGGCCAGCCACCTGGCGTTTCGACTGGATCACGCCCGGCACTGAGGGCGCCCCGTTGGCCGCAGCCGCCTTGCCCGAGGCGGCAGACCGGGTCGCGCGGCTGGGTCTGGCCTTGCCCGGCACGTCGCAAACGCTGCAGCAGGCGCACGCCGCACCGCTATCACTTTCGGGCCTGCGCTTGAAGGCAAGCTCCGGCCCGGCCTGGCAAGGTTACTTCGGCGTACAGCTCACGATGCAGATCCGCCCTGGCACTGCACTGCCAGCGGGCAGCACCGCCTGGCTGGCCTTGGTCGAACAGGTGGACGCCGGCAGCGACGGCACGCCTGTCGCCCGATCGCTGATGCGCAGCGTGGCAGGCCCACTGCCCTTGCGTACGCTGCAGCCCGGAAAGTCGCTGACCCATCTGCGCGCCCTGCGTTGGCCTACCAGCGCCGAACCCACCCGTCTGCAGGCCCGCGCCTGGATCGAGGGGCCGGACGGCCGTCTGCTGGCAGTCGCTGCCGACGCCTGCCGCTAAAGCCTGGCGCTGATGCCGATCGCCGATCGCCAATCACGGCGCCTGGCCACGGCCTTGGCAACGGCGCACCAGGCGGCAAAATCACCACCTCACGAAAGCAAATCGCCATGGACATCTTCGACTACGACAACATCCTGCTGCTGCCCCGCCAATGCCGGGTAGAGAGCCGCGCCGACTGCGACCCTTCAGTCGAATTTGGCGGTCGGCGCTTCAAGCTGCCGGTGGTGCCGGCCAACATGAAGACGGTGGTCGATGAGCACATCACCGAGCAGCTCGCCCAGTCGGGCCACTTCTACGTGATGCACCGCTTTGACCTCGATGCGGTGGCGTTTGCCCGGCGCATGCGCGTGAAGGGCTTGTTTGTCTCGATCAGCTCGGGCGTCAAGCCGGAGGACGTGGCGGTGATCGACCGGTTGGCGGCTGAAGGCCTGGGTGCCGACTACATCACCATCGACATCGCGCATGGCCATGCCGAGAGCGTGCGCCGCATGATCAGCCACATCAAGGACAAGCTGCCATCCACCTTTGTGATTGCCGGCAATGTGGGCACGCCCGAGGGTGTGATCGACCTGGAAAACTGGGGCGCCGACGCCACCAAGGTCGGCATCGGTCCGGGCAAGGTCTGCATCACCCGACTCAAGACCGGTTTTGGCACTGGCGGCTGGCAGCTCAGCGCGCTGAAATGGTGTGCCCGCGTCGCCAGCAAGCCGATCGTGGCCGACGGCGGCATACGCCACCACGGCGACATTGCCAAGAGCGTGCGCTTTGGTGCGGCCATGGTGATGGTGGGCTCGCT
>JANMXG010000388.1:0-5586 GCA_031394235.1 Betaproteobacteria bacterium | reverse complement strand
GGTCGATGCCGGGCTGGTGGTAGACGCAGGTGTCGAAGAAAATGTTTTTGAGCAAATGGTCTTTCAGCAGCGGCTTTTTGAGCTCTTGCGCCAGGCCACGAAAGCGCCCCCAGTGGTAGGGCACCGCGCCGCCGCCGTGCGGGATGATGAAGCGCAGGGTCGGAAAGTCTTTGAACAGATCCGACGTCAGGCACTGCATGAAGGCTGTGGTGTCGGCGTTGAGGTAGTGCGCGCCGGTGGTGTGGAAGCAGGCGTTGCAGCTGGTGCTGACATGGATCATGGCCGGGATGTCGTACTCGACCATCTTCTCGTAGATCGGGTACCAGGCCCGATCGGACAGCGGCGGGCTGGTCCAGTGGCCACCCGACGGGTCCGGGTTCAGGTTGATGCCGACGTTGCCCAACTGCTCCACGCACTTCACCAGTTCAGGAATGCTGGTGGCCGGGTCTGCACCTGGCGATTGCGGCAGCATGGCAGCGGGGACGAAGTGGTCAGGGAAGAGTTGCGCGATCCGGAAACACAGCTCGTTGCAGATCGCCGCCCAGGTGCTGGAAACCTGGAAATCGCCAATGTGGTGCGCCATGAAGCTGGCCCGCGGGCTGAAAACCGTCAGGTCACTGCCACGCTCGTTCATCAGGCGCAGCTGGTTGGATTCAATCGTCTCGCGCAACTCGTCGTCGCTGATCTTCAAGTCGCTGACTTTGGGCATCAGCGCAGTGTCCTGGATGCCGGCGATCTGGCGGTTTCGCCAAGTCTCCAACGCCTTGGGCGCAGTGGTGTAGTGGCCGTGGCAATCGATAATCATGGGGTCTCCTGGTGCGGATTGGGGTGTGATGTGTTTGTCCTGCGGCAGTCCTGGCAGGGCGTCGAAATGACGGTCAGGCGGGCGTCATACCGTGGCGCAACTTGGCTTCGCTCGCCTGCGGCGACGCCAGAAACCCGAGCAGCGCCTGCACGGCCTGGGGTTGCACCGAGCTGCTGCACACCCCGGCCGAAAAAAGGGTGTTGATCTGAACATCGGCCGGCAGCGGCCCGACGATGTGTATGCCGGCCAGGGGGATCAGTTCGCTCAGTTGCTGGAAACCCAGCGCCACCTCGCCCCGCGCCACCAGCACACCCACCGGCACGCCCGGTGGCGCTACCACGGTGCGCGACCGGATCTGGTCCGCAATGCCCCAGCGCTCAAACAACTTTGCCAGTTGTACGCCGCTCGGCCCGGTTGAGATGCCGAGGCTGTGGGCAGCCAGCACGGCGCTGCGCAACGCAGACTCGGTCCTGATGTCAGGCAACGCAGCGCCGGCCCGCACGGCCACCGCCACACCGGACTGCACCAAGTCCACCCGACTGCCCGGCAACACCCGACCGGCGGCGATCAGGCGTTCCATGGCATCGGCTGCCAGCACCACCAGATCGAAAACTTCGCCGGCCAGCACACGCTTGGCCGCGTCCACACCACCCGTCGCCTCGATCTGCACCGCCAAGCCCTGCTGTTGGCCGTACAGCAGCGCCAGCTCGGCCAGCACACCGCGCGTGGCCATCGACGAAATGCCGGTGAGCGCCAGACTCATGGCTGCCGGTACTCGGGTTGAGGCGGGTCAAGCGTCGAAGCGGTCATGCGCGGGCCACCGTGGGGCCACCGTGGGGTGTTGCAATGCGCTGATTTTGTGGCCGTCGCCCTGCGCAATCCAGGCATGGCTGCAGATAGCAGCTAGATCAATTCAGCATGGCTTCGCGTCACATTGCAGTCTTGCAACGCCCACCCTGATCGGACCGGCGTCAACCGGGTTGAGACTGTGCCGCCGCGCCCTGCGGCAGGCTGCGCACCAGCTCGGTCAGCAGCCGCGTGGCCTGGCGCATCAACGGGCTGGGCCGTTTGTGGGCCGATACGGCCAGGCACAACATGCTGTTGAGTCGCGGCTCGACCAGCGGCCGCGCGCGCAGCAGGTCGGCACGGCCGGACGCCGTCACCGCGCTGGCATGCAACACGGCGTGGCCATAACCGGCGCAGACCAGATCGATGATGGCGGCGATGCTGGACACCTCCCAGGCGATGGTGAGCTTGATGCCCGCCAGCACCGCCTGGGTCTCGATCAGCTTGCGGATGGCGTGGCCCCGCTCGGGCACGATCAAGGGCCAGGCCGGCAGCTCGCGCAGCGGCAGCACGGTTGTCGCGGCGGCCGGATTGGACGAGCTGGGCGAGACCAGGCACAGCGACTCCTCGATCACTGGCGTGATCTCCAGCGCGGGCTGGGCTTCGGGGTTGTAGAGCAGGCCCAAATCGACCCGGCCGGTGCTGATCCACTCGCTGATGTGGCTGGACAAGCCCTCGACGATGGCCAGGCGTGCGGTGGGCAGGCGGCGCTGGAAGCCGTCGATCAGCGGCAGCGTCAGCTGGCGGCCTACCGACGGCGGCAGGCCGATGGTGATGCGGCCGACCGGGGTGTCGCGGTTGGCGCCCATGTCGTTCTGGGCGTGCGCCAGCGCCTGCAAGATGTTGACACTGTGCTCGTACAACCGTTGGCCGGCATCGGTCAGCACCACGCCACGGCCATTGCGCAGCAGCAGCGTTTCGCGCAGGTCGATCTCCAGCGCCCTGACCTGCCGGCTGAGCGCCGGCTGTGCGATGTCGAGCACCAGCGCCGCCTTGCTGAAGCTGCCCAGCTCGGCCACATGCACAAAATATTCAAGCTGTTTGAAGTTCATGACGGCTCGATTCTGGCCCCGCGCACCAGCTCGGCGCCCTGCCGGATTTCCGCCGCCAGCCACTGCCGCAGTTGGTCTGGCGTACCGCCTTGCGGGCGCACACCCAAGGTCCGCAACTGACGCTGCACCGCGGGCTGGGCCAGTGCGCCGTTGGCGGTCTGGTTCAGCCGCAGGATCACCTCAGGCGGGGTGCGGGCCGGTGCGGCCAGCGCGTTCCAGGAACTGAGTGTGAAATGCTGCAGGCCGGGGTAGGACACGGCACGCCCACCGTCACGGCTCGACGTGGCCTGTCCCAGCTCGGCCACGGTGGGCACCTGCGGCAGATCGGCAAAGCGCTGGGCCGAGCTCACGGCCAGCGCCCGCAGCACGCCACCCCAGACCTGCGGCAACCAGGGGCCGATGATCTCGAACGCGGCATCGATCTCGCCCCCGCGCAGCGCACCCAGCACCGCTGGCGTGCCCTTGTACGGCACCACCAGCGCGTCGATGCCGGCCAACTGCTTCATCCACTCGGCCGCCAGGTGCTGGGTGCTGCCCACCGCCACGCTGCCCAGCGTCAATTTGCCCGGACGGGCGCGAGCTTCGTCCAAGAGCTGGCCCAGCGTCTTGAACCGCGAGCCCGCGGTGACAAACAACGCCAGATCGAAACTGGCCAGCAGGCAGACCGGTGCAAAGTCTTTTTGCACGTCAAACGGCAGCTTGCGGAACAGGCTGACCCCCACAGCATGACCATTGCTGAGCAGCAGCAGGGTGTGGCCATCCGGGGCGGCATTGGCCACCACCTGGCTCGCGACGATGCTGCCGGCGCTGGGCCGGTTGTCCACCACCAGCGCCTGCCCCAGACTGACTGACATCACCTGGGCCACGGCACGTGCAGTCAGGTCGGCCATGCCGCCCGGGCCAAACGGCACCAGCAGGCTGATGGCGTGGGTGGGAAACACAGGCGCCTGTGCCAGCGCAGGCCAGGGCGGCACCGACAGCGCAAGCAAGACCTGCCGCCGGTCAAGTCGGCGCGTTGGCAAATCAAGCCGGGGCGTCGGCAAATTCAAGCGCGAATCGCCCGCTTTCGCACACATGAAAGGAACATTGCTCGTGGTCATCAGCCTTTCATTGTCCGGCAGCGCACCCGGCTTTGGCGCCGCCGTGATACTACTCAGCCCGCCCACCTCGACCACGGCACACACACCATGCACTACGAGACCACTGGCCGCCCGCCAGGCCTTAAATTCGACCCGTTCAAGGCACTGGCCGTGCCCCGGCCCATTGGCTGGATCGCCACCCTGGGCCCGGACGGTGTGCCCAACCTGGCGCCTTACAGCTTTTTCAACGCCATCAGCGATCGGCCGCCGATGGTGATGTTCTCGTCGGGTGGCTACAAGGATTCGCTGCGCAACATCGAGCACAACGGCGAGTTCACCTGCTCGATCGCCTCCTGGGACCTTCGCGAAGCGATGAACCTGAGTTCAGCGCCGGTGGCCCCGGGCGTTGACGAGTTCAAACTGGCGGGCTTGAGCCCGGCGGCATCGTTGTGCGTCAAGCCACCCCGCGTGGCCCAGGCACCTGCCGCGTTCGAGTGCCGGCTGTGGAAGACGATCACCCTGCCCTGTCCACCAGCGCGACCGGGCGCCGCCAGCGCACCCGAGGGCTACACCGTGGTCATCGGCGAGGTGGTGGCGGTCTACATCGATGACCGCTACATCGAGCACGGGCTGGTGATGACCGGCAAGATGCGACCGTTGGCCCGGTTGGGCTACATGGATTTTTCGGTGGTCACGCCCGAAAGCATGTTCACGCTGAACCGCCCGACCGCCAGCGCCGACGGGCTGAGTGCGTCGGTGCAGCCCGGCGCGTGGGACGGGGTGTACCGCTGAGGCCAGACCAGGTCCGGCCATAAAAAAGGCCCCGCACTGCGGGGCCTTTTATTTTGAATTCCAGGGGATCTGCGCAAGGCAAACCCGTTGGAGGAGACGGAGGGATTCGAACCCTCGATGGAGCTTTTAACCCCATACTCCCTTAGCAGGGGAGCACCTTCGGCCACTCGGTCACGTCTCCCGAGGCAAGAGCAACATTCTAGCCCACCTTGCGCGGGCCATCGGGCATGCGCGCTGCGATCATTTCACGGCCCGGTGCCGGGCAAGGCGTCAGACCACGGCGTCAGGCGCATCCAGGCCAAACGCCCGGTGTAGCGCACGAACCGCCAGCTCCATGTATTTCTCATCTAGTACCACCGACGTCTTGATCTCGCTGGTGGTGATCATCTGGATGTTGATGCCCTCTTCGGCCAGGGTGCGGAACATCGTGCTGGCCACACCGGCATGGCTCTTCATGCCGATGCCGACGATCGAGACCTTGCAGATGCGCGGATCGGCAGTGAACTGCAGCGCGCCGATCTTGGGCACGACGGTGTCTTTCAGCAGGTCGTTGACACGCTGAAAATCACCGCGCGGCACGGTGAACGAAAAATCGGTGCGGCCGTCGTGCGAGACGTTCTGCACGATCACGTCGACATCGATGTTGGCGTCGGCCACAGCACCCAGGATCTTGTAGGCGATACCCGGGGTATCGGGCACACCGACCACAGTGAATTTGGCCTCGTCGCGGTTGAACGCGATGCCCGAGACAACCGCTTGTTCCATTTTTTCGTCTTCCTCGAAAGTGATCAGGGTGCCCGAGCGGGCTTCTTCGTCGATGTTGATGTCCCAGGACGTGAAGCTCGACAGCACCCGCAACGGCACCCGGTACTTGCCGGCAAATTCAACCGAGCGGATCTGCAGCACCTTGCTGCCCAGGCTGGCCATCTCCAGCATTTCCTCGAAACTGATGGTGTTCATGCGCCGGGCTTCGGGCACCACGCGGGGGTCGGTGGTGTAGACACCGTCAACG
>JANMXG010000387.1:0-16287 GCA_031394235.1 Betaproteobacteria bacterium | reverse complement strand
GGCTTCCCGCTGGCCATCCACAACCCCTATTACATCCACCTGCTCGAGACCATCATGATCTACGCGATCGTGCTGTTCGGGCTGGACATCGTGGTCGGCTACACCGGCCAGGTCTCGCTCGGCCATGCCGGGCTGTTTGGCATCGGCTCGTACACCACCGGCGTGCTGGTGATGAAGCTGGGCTTTCCGCTTTGGGCCACGCTGCCGGCGGCCATCGCCGTGACAGCGGGCTTTGGCGCGCTGCTGGCGCTGCCGGCGCTGCGCGTCACCGGCCCATATCTCGCGATGGTGACGCTGGCCTTCGGCACCATCATCCAGATCCTGATCAACGAGATGACCTTCCTGACCGAAGGCCCGCTCGGCATCAAGCTGGCCAAACCCGAGCTGTTTGGCGCCAAGCTGGGCGAGCGCGAGTTCTACTGGGTGGTGCTGGCGATGTTGGTGCTGTCGCTGGTGGTGGTGCACCGCATCCTGCGCTCTCACCTGGGCCGGGCCTTCGAGGCGCTGCGCGGCAGCCCGGTGGCGTCCGATTGCATGGGCGTGTCGGTCTACCGCTACAAGGTTTACGCGTTTGTCATCAGCGCCGGCCTGGCCGGACTGGCGGGCGGGCTGTATGCCTACAGCGAGCAGTACATCTCGCCCAACACCTACAACTTCGAGCTGACGGTGATGTTCTTGCTCGCCATCATCATGGGCGGGCGCAAGACCCGCACCGGCGCGCTGCTGGGCGCCACCATCATCGTGCTGCTGCCCAAGCTGCTGGACGACCTGGCGCTGTTCCGCAGCGTGGCTGTCGTCGTCGCGGTGCTGGTGACGCTGGGCGCGCTGGTGTCGGTGCGGCGCGGCAAGACCACGGCTCGCGCCGCTGCCATCCCGGTGGTGGGCAGTGTTGCGCTGGCTGGCGTGTCGTTTGTGCTGCAGAGCATGACCGACTGGCGGCTGTCGATATTCGGCTTGATCACGCTGTTCGTCGTGTACTACCTGCAAGACGGCATCGTCGGCTTTGTGCGGGCAGCGCTCAACCTCAAGCCGCAGGGTGAGCAGTTCGACGAGGCCCGGGTTGCGCCGGTGCGTGGCGACGCCATCTCCGACGCCGCAGGGGCGACTGCCGCCCAGGCCAACAACGACCTGCTGGTAGCGCGCAACGTGCTGATGCAATTCGGCGGCCTGAAAGCGCTGAACGATGTGGACCTGCGGGTCAAGCGCGGCACGGTGCACGGGCTGATCGGCCCCAACGGCTCGGGCAAGAGCACGATGATGAACGTGCTGACCGGCATCTACCAGCCCACCGCCGGCACGGTGGAGTTTGCTGGCCGGTCGCTTGTCGGCCGCACCTCGTCAGACATCGCGCTCTCCGGCATCGCCCGCACCTTCCAGAACGTGCAGCTCTTTGGTGAGATGACCGCGCTGCAAAACGTGATGGTTGGCCTGCACCACAGTTTTGCCAGCAACCTGGTCGACGTCTCGCTGCACACCCCGCGCTACCAGCGCGAGGACAGCGCAGCCACCGCCCGCGCGTTGGGCCTGCTGCAGTTTGTCGGCCTGGCCAATCTGGCGCATGAAGAAGCGCGCAACCTGCCCTATGGCAAGCAGCGCCTGCTGGAGATCGCCCGCGCGCTGGCGCTCGACCCGCAACTGCTGCTGCTCGACGAGCCCGCCGCCGGCCTGACTGCGCCCGACATCAAGGAGCTGGTGGCGATCATTGCCAAGATCCGCAGCCACGGCATCACATTGATCCTGATCGAACACCACATGGATGTGGTGATGTCGGTCTGCGACACGGTGTCGGTGCTGGATTTTGGCCAGAAGATCGCCGAAGGCCTGCCGGCCGCCGTGCAAGCCGATCCAAAGGTGATCGAGGCCTACCTGGGTGGCCAGGCTGCCGAAGATCTGGGTGGCGGCGGCCCCGCGAATGACGGCCACGCTGCGGCCCAGCCGGCCTGAAGGGACGCAAAAATGTTGAACATCCAGAACCTGCACGCCGGCTACGGCAAGATCGAGGTGCTGCAAGGCATCAGCATCCACGTGCCGCGCGGAAAGGTCGTCACGTTGATCGGGTCCAACGGCGCCGGCAAGACCACCACCATGCGGGCGGTGTCCGGCATGATCGCGCCCACTGGCGGCGAGATCACGCTCAACGGCAAGCGCATCGACGGCCTCGAATCCTTTGACATCGCCCGGCTCGGCTTGGCCCATTCGCCGGAAGGCCGCCGGGTGTTTGCCACCATGACGGTCGCCGACAATCTGAAGCTCGGCGCCTTTCCGCGCTACACCGGCGCCCGGCCCAAGGGTGACGTGGCGGCCGACCTGGAGCGCGCGATGGAGCTGTTTCCGCGCTTGAAAGAGCGCCGGCTGCAACTCGCCGGCACGCTGTCGGGCGGTGAGCAGCAGATGCTGGCGATGGCGCGCGCCACCATGCTCAACCCTGAGGTGGTGCTGCTCGACGAGCCGTCGATGGGCTTGGCGCCGATCCTGGTCGACGAGGTCTTTCGCATCATTGCCCGGCTCAAGTCCGAGGGCGTGACCATGCTGTTGGTCGAGCAGTTTGCTGCCGCTGCACTGGCGGTGGCCGACTACGGTTACGTGCTGGAGAACGGCCGCATCTCGCTGCACGGTCCGGCCGCCCAGCTGCGCGACGATCCGGCCGTCCGGGCGGCCTACCTGGGCGGCGGACACTGACCGGGGCGGACC
This sequence comes from Betaproteobacteria bacterium, assembly GCA_031394235.1. Classification (GTDB taxonomy): domain Bacteria; phylum Pseudomonadota; class Gammaproteobacteria; order Burkholderiales; family Burkholderiaceae_C; genus Pseudaquabacterium. The sequence continues at coordinate 13,596 of JANMXG010000387.1, read as the reverse complement.
GTCGCCCGGCCCGGCCCGGCACCGCGCCCGGTCGCATTGATGCAGCGCAATCGTTGGCACCTGGCCCCCAGGACGAGGGGATAGGCGCTGCGATCTGGCCGGCAAAGGGCAGAATGGTGCGGATTCTGGGCGGCCCAGCGCCTTTTCACCCGGGTGCGAGGGACGGGCCACCCGGTTGACACACCGTCCGGAGCCCCCATGCCGATACCCCCCAGCCCTTGCCGAACCTGCCACGTTGCCACGTGCGCTGCGGGTGCCTGGCAGTACGGCCGGGTGTGACGTGAACCCTGTTGCCGCCCTGAACCTGGCCGTGCTTGATGACGGCGGTGGTGGATTGATCCTGCTGCTCACAGACGGGCGCAGCCTGGTGCAGCATGAACGTCTGACCTTGCCGGTCGCCGGCTTGTCCGCCTGGACTGGCGACGCCTGGACTGCTGCGGCCACCGACGATGACCTGCTGAAGTTTGGCCAAGGCTTGGCCGAAACCCTGTTGCCCGCGACCCTGCGTGCGGTTCTGGCGGGCCAGCCTGCTGGCAGCCTGCTGCAGATTCAGCTTGGCGAGTTCCTGGCGGGCTTGCCCTGGGAGCTGGCGGCGCTGCCTTTTGCACGGCCACAGCCTGCAGGGCGCACCGGTGCGCCGCCGGCGTGCCACCTGGACGATCACTTCACTGTGGTGCGCCGCGTCATGTCCACCGGCCTGCCTCCGGCTGCATTGCGGCACCGTGAGCCCGGCGCACTGCTGCAAGTGCTGCACAGCATGACCAGCCCCGCCGCCGCTGACGAAACCCCCAGGCCCGGGCGCTTCGGTCCGATGGTGCTGCGGGTGCATGCCCACCACGGCACCAAGCCCGAGGCCTGGCTGCGTGCCGTGGCCGAGGCCGATATCGTGCACTTGCACGGCGATCCCGCCGCGGCTGGATCGGCGGTGGCTGCAGCCGCGACGGCCTTGTGCCAGCCCACACTGCTGGCGGACCTGCCGCTGGCGCCCCGCCTGCTCATCGCCGAAGGCCTGTCTGCGGCGTCCGCCGCCGCGCTGGCCAACGCCGCCGGCCGGGTCGGGCTCAGCGTGCTGGCGACCGACGCCGCGGCACCGTTGGCACTGACCGCTTTTTATGCGGCGCTGGCAAAGGGCGAATCCTTTGGCAACGCGGCCCGCTGCGCCCGCTTGGCGGCCCGCCGCGCGCACGCCGCCGGTGCGCCCTGGGCGCCCGGCGCCAACGCCTGGTTTTATGGTGATGGCGCACTGGCACCGGTGCGCGCTGCCCCAGCCTTCGCGGCCCAGATGCCCTACGGACCCAAGTCCACAGGGCTGCAGGCGACCCCCGACGACGACGTGCGCCAGGTCACCATCCTGGCCTGTGACCTGGTCGACTCCACCGGTCTGATGCACCGGATGGGCGACGAGGAATACAGCGAGCGCCTGACCCACTACCACCGGCGCGTGGCCGAGATCGCCCAACAACACGACGGCCTGGCCGACGATCCGCAAGGCGATGACGGCTTCATGTGCTACTTCGGCTACCCGGTGGCCAGTGAAGACGCCGCCGCCGCCGCGCTGCGCGCCGGCCTGGCGCTCAGCGGTGCGCTGGACGACCTGGGCCTGAAAGTCCGCATCGGCATCTCCACCGGCAGGGTGGTGATCCGCAATGGCCAGCCGGTGGGCGCGGCGGTGCACCATGCGGCCCGGTTGCAGTCGCGTGCCGGCGCCGGCGGCGTGCTGCTCAGCGCGTCCACCCGGTTGATCGCCGGCGAGCGTTTCGAGTTCAGCCTGGAGACGGCGGTGTCCCAGCTCAAGGGCTTTGCCGAGGGCGGTGCGGTGTACCGCGTGCACCGTGAGCGGCCGGTGCAAGGCACCGAGCGGTTTGACAACCGGGCCTACCTCACAGCCTTCATCGGCCGCGATGCCGAAATGCAGCAACTTCGGCAGCGCTGGGCGCTGGCCGCAGGCGGTGACCGGCAAACCCTGCTGTTGGTGGGTGAGGCCGGCATCGGCAAGTCCCGGCTGGTGCGTGAGTTCCGCCAAAGCCTGGACATGGCCGGCGTGCGCACGCTGGAGTGCCGCTGCGCGCCCGAGCACACCGGCAGCGCCTTCCAGCCGATGATCGACGTGCTGCGTCGCCGGCTGAAGATCCAGGTCGGCGACGACCCGGACCTGCAACTCCAGCGGCTGCGCATGCTGGAGGTCACCACCGGCCCCGGCGGCGACGAGGCGCTGACCCTGCTCGGCACCCTGATGTCGGTGCCGGCCGATCGCCTGCCGCCGCTGGCCGACCCGACGGTTGCGGCATCGGCCGAGCGCCGGCGCCAGCGCACAAAAGCCTTGTTGATGCGTGTCTCGCAAGGCCTGACCGGCCCGGTCTGCCTGATCTTCGAGGACGTGCACTGGATCGACCCGTCCACCCGGGAGCTGGTGCAGCACATGATCGACGGCCCGCGCCAGCAACCCTTGCTGTTGCTGCTGACCCAGCGCAGCGGGCCGGTCACCGCCGACGCTGGCTTTGCCGTGCCCACCTTGGCGCTGACCGGGCTGGGTGCCGATGCGGCGCGGGCGCTGGTGCAAGGCGCCATCGGCAGCGCGCTGCTGGCCACCGACCTGGTGCGTTGGCTGGCTGCCCGCTCCGATGGCGTGCCGCTGTTCATTGAAGAATCCGCCCGCATGGCGGCTGTGCTGGCTGCCAGCCAGCCCACTGCCGACGTGGCATCGTCATTGCGCGACACCGTGCCCGACACCCTGCAAGACCTGCTGATGGCGCGGCTGGACCAATTGCCGCAGGCCAAGCGCGCGGCGCAGATGGGGGGCGCGCTGGGCCGGTCGTTCAGCCAAGCGCTGATCGAGGCCGTCAACGCCCACGCGGATTCACCGATCCGCCTGCCGGCGCTCGACCAGGAACTTGCCGCACTGGTCCACGCCGGGCTGCTGGGTGTGCAGGGCGAGGGCGCGGGCCGGCAGTACGTTTTCAAGCACTCGCTGGTGCGCGACGCGGCCCACCAGTCGCTGCTGGAGCGCGACCGCCGGCGCCTGCACGGCGCCATTGCCGATGTGCTGCAACATCAGTTTTCGGCGCTCTGCGACAGCCAGCCCGAGCAGCTGGCGCTGCACCAGGAACTGGCCGGCATGACCGATGCGGCCTTGATCGGATGGGAGCGCGCCGCGCGCCACGCCACCCAGCGGTCGTCGCTGGACGAGGCTATCGCCCACCTGCGGCATGCGCTGCGCCTGGTGGTGCTGCAGCCGACGGGGCCGGACCGCGACCGCACCGAATTGCGCCTGCTGCTGCCGCTGGCCAGCCGCCTGATCGCCACGTCCGGCTACGGCGCCGAGGCGGTTGAGGCGGTGTACGGCCGCGCCCTGGCGCTGGGCCTGGCGCTGGACGATCCGGCGTCGCTGACCAAGGCCCGGCTGGGGCTGGGCGGTTACCACTACATGCGGGGCGACCTGGCCCGCGCGCTGGCGCTGGCGCAGGAGGTCGAGACCAGCCTGGGCGACCAGCCCGCGCCGCGTGCGCGTGTGCAATCAACCTGGGCCCAGGCCAATGTGCTGTTCAGCCAGGGCCAGTTGCGCCCGGCCATGGCGATGATGGACCGCTGCAAGGCCGAGCACAGCGTGCTCGGGCACCGGCCCGCCGCCGTGCAGGACCCGGCCGTGATGTGCCTGTGCTACGCGTCCTGGGCGCAGTGGGCATTGGGCCTGCCGGACCAGGCGCTGGCCAGTGCGCAGCAAGCCGTGGCGCTGGCCGAGACGCTGGCACACCGGTTCAGCATCGGCCAGGGTTATGGGTTTCTCGGTGTGGTGCACTACCTGCGGGGAGAAACCGCGCCGGGCTTGCTGGCCATCCAACGTGCACTCGAGGTCAGCGAAGCGGGCGGTTTTGCGGTCTGGATGGCGCACGCCAAGGTGATCCACGGCCGGTTGCAGGCCGAGCAGGGGGCGCTCGCGGCCGGGCTGACCGCCATGGCCGAGGGCCATGCCCTGTGGGCCGGCACCGGTGCGGTGGTGACGCAGCCGCTGTACCTGGTGCTGCGGGCTGAGGGCCTGTCCCTGGCCGGCCGGCCCGATGAGGCCCTGGCCCTGATCGAGCAGGCGCATGCGCTGGTCGAGCGCCACGGTGAGCGCTGCCATGCGCCCGAGGTGCACCGTCTGCGCGGCGAGTTGCTGCGCCAGGCCGGCCGCCCGGCGGTCGAAGCCGAGCACTGGCTGCAGGCCGGGCTGGATTGCGCGGACGACCTGCAATTGCACGGCATGGCACTCAAGAGCGCTATCGCGTTGGCGCAAAACTGGCAGGCCCAGGGCCAGACCGCGCGGGCCTGCAACCTGCTGGGCCAGCACCTGGCCCACTTCACCGAAGGCCTGCAAACCCGCGATTTGCAGGTGGCGCAGTCGCTGCTGGCGGACTGGCGCGTCAGCGCCTGACGTCCGCCCCACACCCGCCGGGTGGTCAGACCAGCGGCTGCACGTTGAACACCTGGCGCAGGTAAGCCAGGAAGGTCTGGTCGTCGCACAGGATCTTGCCCGGGCTGTCCGACAGCTTGGCCACTGGCTGGCCATTGCAGTGGGTCAGCTTCATCACGATGTGCAGGGTGTGCAGACCGACGTCGTTGGTCAGGTTGGTGCCGATGCCAAAACCCAGCTGGGTGCGGTCGGCAAAGTGCCGGTACAGCTCAAACGCCCGGGGCAGGTTCAGCCCGTCGGAAAACACCAGCCGCTTGGTGTGGGTGTCGATGCGCAGTCGGGCGTAATGGGCCAGCGCCTTTTCGCCCCACACCACAGGGTCGCCAGAGTCGTGCCGCAGGCCGTCGAACAGCTTGGTGAAGTACAGGTCGAAGTCGGCCAGAAAGGCGTCCATCCCGACCACGTCGGTCAGTGCCACGCCCAGGTCGCCGCGGTACTCCTGCACCCAGGCCTCGAGCGCCGCTTTCTGAAAATCACGCAGCCGCACGCCCAGCGCCTGGTAGGTCTGCAAGAACTCATGCGCCATCGTGCCGATCGGCACCAGCCCCAGGTCACGCGCCAGCAGCACGCAGGACGTGCCCTTGAAGTACTCGGGCACCTCAGCAGCCAGCGTGGCCACCACCTCACGGTGCCAGGCGCCCGAGAAGCGCCGGCGCACGCCGAAGTCGAAAAACTCGAACGGGTTGCGGCGCTGCGCCTCCTGGCCAAAGGCGCGCAGCATGGCCACCTTCTCGGCCAGCCGGCGCCGGCCCTCGGTCAGCGCATCGGCTTGGTCGAAGCGGCGGAAGTACAGCTCGTTGACGATCGCCAGCACATGGATCTCGAAGGCCATCACATGCACTTGCGGCCCGCGCGCGACGATCTCCAGCGTGCCCTGGTTGTCCCGCACCTCGATGAAATCGCGCTGGAACTGGAAGATGCGCAGGAAGTCGACAAAGTCGCTCTTGATGAAGCGCAAGGACCGCAGGTAGGCCAGCTCGTCGGGCTGGAAGCGCAGGGTGCAGAGGTGGTCGAGTTGCTCGTTGATCTCGGCAATCAGGTGCGTCAGCGGGTAGTCGCGCGCGTTGCGGCAGATGAAGATGTACTCGGCCTGGGTCTGCGGATGCCGGTGCAGCATCGCCTGCCACATCGTGAACTTGTAGAGATCGGTCTCCAGCAGGCTGTGCAGCACGGGTTGCATGGGGGTGGCGCAGGCGACGGATGCGGTCAGGTAACCAGGGCGGTCAGTATAGGATTGGCGGCCATGGTCAAACCTCTGGTGGCAACCCCTCCCGGCCTCCGGCGGCGCGACGGGCTGGCCCTCGCCGCGGCTGGCATCGCCGCCTGCGCGTTGTCACCGCTTCACCCCGCCTTTGCGCAATCGCCCCAGCCGGCCGAGGTGTGCACAGGCGAGCAGGCGCTGTGCCGCTTGCTCACACCGGCCGGCGGGGACCACAGCAACACCCATGCCGTGCTGGTCGAGCAGGCGGGCCGCATCCGGGCTGAAGCCTACTTTCGCGGGCAGGACAAGCCGTCGGGCCGCTGGATAGAGCAGACGGTTGACTTCCGGCCCGAGACGCCGCACGACCTGCGCTCGATCACCAAGAGCGTGGTCGGGCTGCTGGCCGGTATCGTGCACGGGCGCGGCCAGCTGGGCCCGCTGGATACCCCGGTGTTTGACCACTTCCCCGAGCACGCCGACCTGGCCACGCCCGAGCGCCGCCAGATCACCGTGCAGCACCTGCTGGACATGACACCCGGCTGGCAGTGGCGCGAATGGGACCTGCCGTACACCGACCCGGCCAACAGCGAAACCCGCATGGGCATGGCGCTGAACCGCGACCGTCACCTGCTCGATCTGCCCTTGCTGCACACGCCGGGCAGCCACTGGGACTACAACGGCGGTGCCACCGCGTTGCTGGGCGAGATCGTCGAGCGCGCATCCGGCCAGCAGCTGCAGGCGCTGGCGCAGGCCACGCTGTTTGGCCCGCTGGGTTTTGGTGAGGTGACCTGGCGCACCGGCTGGCGCGGCAAGGCGCTGGCCTACTCGGGCCTGCGCTCGACGCCACGGCAGCTGGCGCAACTGGGCCGCCTGATGCTGGCCGGCGGGCGCTGGCAGGGTGCCGCGCTGGTGCCCGAGGCCTGGGTGGCGGCAACGATGACCCCGGGCGTGGCGGCGGCCGACGGTTTGCGCTACAGCCGCCAGTGGTGGCACGGCCGCTTCACCCGCGGCGCGGGCGCGGGTTTGAGTTGGGTGGGTGGTCTCGGCAACGGCGGCCAGCGCCTGTTCACTGTGCCGGCGCTGGACCTGGTGGTGGTGGTCACCGCCGGGCGCTACAACCAGCCCAACAACGGCCGGGCCTCGGGCGATATCTTTCGCGCGGTGCTGGAGCAGTTGCGGGCTTGAGCCCATGGCGGTTGCGGTGGACGACCGCCGCAGCGCCGGCGCGGCGATCAGAACGTGCCGGGGTAGGCGCCGCCGTCCATCAAGATGTTCTGGCCAGTGATGTAGCCGGCGTGCATGCTGCACAAGAAGGCGCAAGTCGCACCAAACTCGTCGGCCGTGCCGAAACGCTGGGTCGGGTTGAGCTTGCGGCGGGCGTCCAGCAGGGTCTCGATCGGCTGGCCCGACTTCAAGGCCGCGCCGGCCATCGTGCCGCGCAGGCGGTCGGTGTCGAACGGGCCGGGCAGCAGCGCATTGATCGTGACATTGCGTGAGGCCAGCTGGGTCTGGCGCGCCACACCCGCCACAAAGCCGGTCAACCCCGAGCGTGCGCCGTTGCTCAGGCCCAGGATGTCGATCGGCGCCTTGACGGCGGCCGAGGTGATGTTGATGACCCGGCCGAAGCCGCGCTCGGCCATCGCATCCACCGTGGCCTTGATCAGCTCGATGGGCGTGAGCATGTTGGCGTCCAGCGCCTTGAGCCAGGCCTCGCGGTCCCAGCTGCGAAAGTCACCCGGCGGCGGGCCACCGGCGTTATTGACCAGGATGTCGATCTGCGGGCAGGCCGCCAGCGCGGCGGCGCGACCCTCGGGCGTGGTGATGTCGCCGGCCACCGCCAGCACCTGGACAGCGGGGTTGAGCGCGCGCAACCCGGCAGCGGTGGCTTGCAACGCGGCGTCGCCGCGTGCGGTGATCACGACGTTGACACCCTCTTGCACCAGCGCCGCAGCGCAGCCTTTGCCCAAGCCCTTGCTGGCGGCGCAGACCAGCGCCCATTTGCCTGAAATGCCGAGATCCATGTGTTTTGCTCCGAAGTTTTTTAGTCAGTATGCCGCCCGCCGCGCTGTCGGGTGCTACGGGGCGCTACCGGGTGCTGCTGGGTGTGCCCTGTTCGGCGCAGAGGTTCAGGTTTTTGCTCTTGAGCAGGTTCACCATGTCTACCCGGCACGCTGCGGCTGTACTGCTGTCGACCTTGAATTCGTACTCGACGCGCGGTTGTCCGGCCTTGGGCACGAGCCAGGACACACCCAATCCCGGACCGTGCGCTTTTTTGTTCTTGTAGCTGTCAAGCTGGAGCGGTGGCTGCGCCTTGACGGCAGGACTCAAGGGCAGTAAGCCCGGCACGCGGTCGGTCAGCAGCTTGATCTGGCCGGGGCTCAGGGCACTGGCCAACAGGGCGCTGTCGGCGGCCTGCGGCGCGTTGACCAGCTTGGCCAGGACGTTGCGTCTCGTGAACGACACCGTGCCCAGCGCAGGCAGGGTCGCGCCGTGCATGTCGTACTCGCATTTGTAGTCCTCGTCCGCCGCCAGGTCCGGCTCGGTACGCGCGCAATCCTGATTGCCCAGCTTCAAGGTGAGTTCTGCCTTTTCCGCTTTTGCCGGGACGCGCAGCCGAAGGCGTACGCCGTGCACCTTGAACAGCGAGCGGTCCACATCGTCGTAAAGCCACACGGCCATCGTGCCGCTGGGCTCGGGCGCAAAACCCAGTGCGCTCACCAGCGCTGGCAGCCCACCGTCGGCGGGGCACAGATTGATCTGGATTTCTGCGCGGCGGGCGCCGGGGGCCGGAGACACCGCCTTGTCCCCGTCGAGGCAGCCCGCCGGGGTTGCTGAGGCCCCTAGCAAGCACAGCGCCGACACCAGGCCGCGGGCAACGGGCCGTCTTTTGCTTGTCGTCATGGTTGGACCCGGTCGGTGTGCTGGGATGTGACGGGCAGGCCGCCAGTCACGGAGGGCAGTCTGGGACAAAGCGCACGGTACTTCATGCTGGTGCCGATGTACACGGCCCACTCGTCGGGTGTGAAGTTCCGGTTGGCCTTGCCGCACACCGCATCGAGTGGAGACCGCGCATCGACCGCGCCGCCATCCATCCCCCACAGCCTGACGGTCTTGTCGTCGCTGGCGGTGGCCAGGGTCTTGCCGTCAGGGCTGAAGGCAACGCCCTGCACCTGGTCCTTGTGTCCTGCCAGCAACTCGCCCCGCGGACTACCGGCCACCACATCCCACAGCGTGATGACACGGTCCTGGCTGGCGGCGGCCAAGGTCTTGCTGTCGGGGCTGAAGGCGACGCTGTAGACGATGTTCTGGTGACCGTTGAGCAGGTCCTTCAGCCACTCGCCAGTGCCGGCTCGCCACAGGCGCACGCTGCCGTCCTCGCTGGCCGCAGCCAAGGTGTTGCCGTCAGGGCTGAAGGCCACGCTGCGCAGCCGGACGCCCTGCAGCACCGGTCCGGCGCGGCGGCGGCCCGCGATATCCCAAAGGATCACCTTGCCGTCCTGGCCGGCCGAGGCGAGCCTGCTGCCGTCCGGGTTGAAGGCCAGCGATCGGATCCGGTTCTGGTGTTGTTCCGGCAATTCACCGATCAGCACGCGGGTGGCCACATCCCACAGGTGCACCTTCCTGTCGTTGCCCGCGGCGGCGAGGGTCTTGCCATCAGGGCTGAAGGCCACGCAGTCGAACTCGGTGTCAGCACGCTGGAGCGCAGGCAACGGCGCCTGGCTGGCCACGTCCCACAGCATCACGGTCTTGTCTTCGCTGGCGCTTGCGAGCAGCGTGCCATCACGGTTGAAGGCCAGGCCGCGAACCTTGCCCGAGTGCCCCTTGAACGCCCCCAGCTTTGCAGGGCCCGCCAGATCCCACAGCAGGACGGCCTCGTCCTCGCTGGCCGAGGCCAGTCTCTTGCCGTTGGGGTGAAAAGCCACCGCGAGCACACGGTCCCGGTGGCCGGACAGCACCAGCGCCGGCGGCTTGCGGTTGGCAATGTTCCAGAGGATGACGTTGTCGTCCTTGCTCGCGCTGGCCAGCAGCGTGCCGTCGCCACTGAACGCCACACCGTACACCGCAAACTCATGACCGATCAGCGGTGCGCCTTGGGCTGCGCCGGTGGCGGCGTCCCACAGGATCACTGACCGGTCCTCGCTGCTGCTTGCGACTGTCCGGCCATCGGGGCTGAAGGCCACACCCGAGACCGCACTCTGGTGTCCCGTGAGCGCTGTGCCCTTGGGCTGGCGGCTGGCGACATCCCAGAGCCGCACCGTTTGATCGAAGCCGGCCGACGCCAGCGTGCGGCCGTCGGGGCTGAAGGCCACGCCCAGCACTTCGGATTCGTGCCCTTGCAACGGTGGCCCCAAAGCCTGGCCGTCGGGCATGGCCCACAGCCTGACGGTCTTGTCCTCGCTGGCCGAGGCCAGTGTGGCGCCGTTCCGGCTGAAGGCGAGTCCGCGGACACGGTCGGTATGGCCTGGCAGCGCAACGGGGGGCCGGTCTGGCTGCGCAAGGTTCCAGAGCATCACCGTCGTGTCCTGCCCGGCCGATGCCAGGGTGCGGCCATCGTCGCTGGTAAAGACGACGGCGTACACGGCGCCTTTGTGCGCCTTGAGCGGGTTGCCGATCGGCTGCCGGCGCGCCACATCCCATAGCCGGACCGTGCCGTCGTGGCTTGCCGACGCGACAGTCTTGCCGTCGTGGCTGAAGGTCACGCTGCGCACGCGGTCGGTATGGCCCGTCAGGCTGCCAATGGGCAGGCGACTGGCCAGGTCCCACAGGATCACTGCGTGGTCGGCGCTGGCCGAGGCCAAGGTCTTGCCGTCCGGGCTCAGCGCGACACCGTACACGGCCCGCTTGTGGCCCGAGAGAAAAGCCAGCAGTTCAGGCTGGGCGCGGATTCGGCGCAGGCTTTGCGCGGCTTGCTCGCTGCTGGCTGCGTCTGTGCCGGCGGCGTTAAAGCCGGCTGCACCGAGCAGGTACGCCCGCTGCAAGCGGCCCGCCGCCAACTCGTCACCCGCCTGGGCGAACAGTTGCCGTGACAGCACCAGCCGGCTTTGCGCGTCTGCCCGGGTCCATTGGCGCCAGCCGAAAAGCGCAGCGCCGACGGCACCCAGGAACATGACCCCCAGCACCGCGGCGAAAACCCGAGCCCGCTTCAACTCGATTTTGCGGCGCGCCTCAGCGGCCTCGCGCTGGCCTTGCTCGGCCCGGTGTGCCTCGTCGATAAAAGACCGATCAACGGCGGACAGCGCCAGCATGCCTGCCTGGCCCAGGTCAACCGCCCGCGCCAGCCGCGCGCCGCGCCACAGGTAGGCGGTCTTCTCGTCGGCGTCGGCAGTTTGCTGCCACTTCTCCGCGTCGATTTGTATGTCGCGCAGCAGGTGCAGGGCCGCCATGTTGTCGGCCAGCCAGCCCTTGAGCCTTGACCAGGAGCGGAAGAGCGCCTCGTGCGCAACCTCCACCGTGCCGTCCGAACGCTTCACCAGCAGGCGCTGCGGGTCGATGAACGAGGCGATCGCGGGCTGCACCGATTTGCTGAGCAGGCTCCACTGCACCGGCTGCCGGCGCCAGCCTGAGCCTTCGGCATCGGGCCTGGCCATGCACAAAAAGGCGTCGCGCATTTCTGCCTCCAGCGCGGGGTTGGCGTGGATGGCGTCTTCGAATGCGGCTTCGGCCGCCTGGGCCACCGCGCCTTGCAGGCCGCCCAGCGCACGGTAGGGTGCCATCTCGAACGCGTGCTGCCGGTGGTGCCGCTCCCACAACATGCGCAGTGTGAAGGCCAGCAAAGGCATGGCGTCTGCGGTCTCGGTGTCTTGCAGCAGCAGGTCTGCCAGGCCAGGCTCGAGCTGGATCTGGCCCAGCCGCGCGGGCTCTTCGATGATCTGGCGCAGGCCGTCCCGGGACGCCGGGCCGATCGACTGGCTCTTGAACTCCACACCCAGCAGCGGCGCGGCGCGCTGGAACTCGCCGAGGTAGTCCGACCGCATGGTGCCGATCACCAGCAGCGGGCTGGCCGGGGCGTCGATTGCCTCGCGCAGCAGGGCCAGAAAGCAGCTGGCCGGATGGTCGGCGGCCTGGCCCAGAAGCTCCTCGAACTGGTCGATCACCAGCACCACGCTGGCTTCGGTGTGCCCGCTGTACAGCCGCAGCCGGTCAGCCAGATCGATGAGTGTTGGAGAGGGCATGGTGGCCGGCGCATCGGCGGGTGCCGGCTTGGCCGGGTCAGGCGGGTCCGCGGTGGGGCCGTCGAGTGGCTGCGCCAAGTGGCTCATCAGGCGGCGCAATGCATCCGCCACAGGGTTGTCAGCCGCCGCCAGCTCGTGCTCCATCGCGGCCAGTGCCTTGAGCAGCTGCCCGCGCGCCGACCTGGCGTCGGGGCTGGGCGCCGGTCGGCCCTGGGCGGGCATGCGCGCTGCGCCATCGACAGTCGCGTTGTCAGCGGTCCCGCGCGCGAGCTGTCGCTGAATGTCTTGCCAGTCGGTCGGGTGGCCGGCGTCGTTAAAGGCCAGGCTCAACACGGCGGACAGTTCCCGCGCGGGATCAGGCCCGGGCCGGAACGGCTTGACCACCAGCCACTGTGCCCGGTCGCGCCGCAGCAGGGGCACCACCCCGGCCCGCACCAGTGACGACTTGCCGCTGCCGGACGACCCCAGCACCATGACCAGGCGCGGGTGACCCTGACGCCGGACGCGGTTGAGCAACTCGCCAGCCTCGCGGATTTCGGCGTCGCGGCCGAAATAGATCGGGCCATCCTCCTCCCGAAAGGCCCGAAGCCCCGGGTAGGGCGATTCCTCAGGCCGCCATTCGCGTGCCTGCGCCGGGATGATGCCCTTGACCTTGAAGCCGTTCCACAGCCGCAGGTAGCCGTCTTCGCGCTGGGCCCGCAGGTCGATGAACTGTTCTTCCGTCAGGATCGACGGCATCCTCGTCTGCGCGCTCCAGGGGTCGATCTGCAGGACAAAAACCTCCTTGCCTTCCATGCGGGCCAGCGCGATCTCGGCAAAGCACCATTGCGAGGCGAGGTAGCTGTCGCTGCACAGCGCCACCACCGCCTGGCAGGCGCGCAGCTTGGTGTAGAGCGTGCGCTCCCAGCTGACACCGGCCTGGATGCCGGCATGGGGGTCCAGGTCGAGGAACACCGAGTAGTGCCCTTGCCCGGCCAGGCGGGCCTGCAGTTCGAGCGCAGCAGCAGCGTCGTGGCTGCTGTGGCTGATGAACAGGTTGCTCATGTCGGCTGCGCTGGTTTTGCACCGGGCGGCGGCACCAGGTTGGCTGAACCGCAAACCTGCCGAGTCGGGCTGGCGGGGGTTGCGCACTGCAGATCCATGGGATCGCTGTTCATGCAGGCCAGTATCCACCATGGCCGCCCGGTATTGGGGTGGCGCAGGTCGGCCGGGTCAGCGTCAATGCGTAGAGGCCCCGGTGCGTGCGCCAGGCAAGGCGCTGGCGCCGGACTTGAGGGCGGCCATCGCACATCTTGGCATTTGAGACAGGCTGCGACGTCTGACGTCGGCGCTTGGCATCGACGTCCGGCATCGACGTCTGGCAACGCCGCCTGCGGGCGCTGGCGAGCCAATCCTCGCTACCGCCGGTGACGGTACATAAACCGCGTCGGCTCGAAGGCGTGCGGCGCGCTGCACGCCTTCGAGCCGTGGGTTGACAGCAACGCCTTCGGCGCGGTTCAAGGCGCCTTGCGTTGCAACGTTCACATGCGGCCGCGCTGCCCTCCCGCGCAGGGCCTCGTCCGCCGCCAGCGGCTTGGCAAAAAGTAGCCCTGGCCCTGGTCCAGAACTGGCAGGAAAAGCTTCACGCGCGTTGAATCCTGCAGCGTGCGGACCGGGCGGCGCAAGACCCTTGAAACGGACGACGTCGGCGGCGTGGGATGTTGTGCTCGCCGGTGCGCTGCGCGCAGATCCTGTCTGACTCGCCGTCCCCAGACCATAAGTTCGAACGGCTG
>JANMXG010000386.1:0-5691 GCA_031394235.1 Betaproteobacteria bacterium | reverse complement strand
CCCCTTGGCTCAGGCCGCAAGGCCGGCACACACCGCGTCGATGCGCGCCATCGCCTCGGGCGTCAGCTTGTCCAGCAGTGCCAGCGCGCCCAGGTTGGACTGCAGCTGGTCGAGCCGCGACGCGCCTGTGATCACACTGCTGACGCGCGGATTCTTCGCCGCCCAGGCAATCGCCAGCTGCGCGAGCGTGCCGCCCAGCTCGGCGGCGATCGGCGCCAACTGCGCCACTGCAGCATTCCTGTCCGGGTTCAGCAGGCCGCCATGCAGGAAGTCCATGCCGGCCATCGCGCCGCGACTGCCGGGTGGCACGCCGTTCCGGTATTTGCCGGTCAGCAGGCCCGAGGCCAGCGGGCTCCAGGTGGTCATGCCCAGACCCAAGTCGGTGCAGAGCCGTGCGTACTCGTGCTCGACGCGCTTGCGGTGAAACAAGTTGTACTGCGGCTGCTCCATCACGGGCTTGTGCCAGCCGTGGCGGTCGGCTACCGCCCAGGCAGCGCGGATGTCATCGGCCGGCCACTCGCTGGTACCCCAGTACAGCGCCTTGCCCTGGTCGATGATGTCGCTCATCGCCCGCGCCGTTTCTTCTACCGGCGTCTGCGGGTCGGGCCGGTGGCAGTAGATTAAGTCGATGTGGTCCAGGCCGAAACGCCGCAGCGAGCCGTCGATGGCCTGCATCAGGTACTTGCGGTTGAGCGTGTCCTTGCGGTTGACGGCGTCGCCCTGGCGGTCGAGGCCCCAGAAGAACTTGGTCGACACGATGTAATTCAGCCGCGGCCAGCCCAGTTGCTTGAGCGCCTGGCCCATCACCTCCTCGCTGCGACCGGCGGCATAACCCTCGGCGTTGTCGAAGAAATTGATGCCGGCGTCGAAGGCGGCGGCCATCATCTCGACGGCCGCGCCGGTGTCAACCTGGTTGTGGTACGTCACCCAGGAGCCGAGCGAAAGGGTGCTGAGGCGCAGTCCGGAGGGGCCGAGGCGGCGGTAGTGCATGGTGGCATGCCCTGGTGGTCGAGGTGCACGCAGCGTACCTGAGCGGCAGGGTTTGTGCCGGGCCAGGCCACGCCGAGGCAGGCGGGCTTGGGGTTGCCACCCACAGTGCAGGTCTGTGCCGCCACTAGACTGGGCGGCGCCCAACTCGGGTGCAGTATCCAAAATCCTGGAGCAACCGTCCCATGCAAGATCTCCGTCGCCAGCTTCTCGGCCAACTGCTCGCCGCCACCGGCGCACTGATCGCCCCGCCGCTGTTTGCCGCTGCGCCGATGTCCACCGGCACTGCTGTCAGCGCGCACCGCATGAGGCTCGGCGCCTTTGAGGTGACGACCATCCTGGACGGCTTCATCGAATTGCCGCCAACCGTTCTGCAGGGCGATCCCGAACTGATCAAGCGTGCGATGGAGGCCGGCAGCCTGGGCGCTGCGCCGATCCGCACCGCGGTGAACTGCTTTCTTGTCAACACCGGCCCCAAGCTGGTGATGATCGACTGCGGCGGCGCCAAGATGCTCGGCCCCAACGCCGGCCGCATGCCGCAGGCGCTGGCCCAGTTGGGCATCGACCCCGGGCTGGTGGACGAGGTCTACGTCACGCACATGCATGGCGACCATCTGCACGGCGCGGTCACGCCCGAGGGTGCCAAAGCGTTCCCCAACGCGGTGCTGCGTGTCGCCAGGCTTGATGTCGACTACTGGACCAGCCCGACGGTTGAAGCAGCCGCACCCGACAACCAAAAGGGCCGCTTCATCCCGGCCAAGCGCGCGCTGGCCGCCTATGGCGACAGGCTGCAGCCCTTTGAGCTGGGTGCCGAACTCACGCCAGGCATCCGCTCGGTGGCAGCAGTGGGCCACACGCCAGGCCACAGCTGCTACCTGGTGAGCTCGGGCAATGCCAAGCTGCTGTTGCTGGGCGACACCCTGCACGTGGCACCGGTGCAGTTCCCGCGGCCCGAGGTGACAGTGGCCTTCGACTTCCGGCAAGACCTGGCGCGCACGCGTCGGCAAGAATTGTTCGAGATGGCCGTCAAGGAAGATATGTACATCGGGGCGGTGCACTTGCCGTTCCCGGCCATCGGCAAGCTGCGTGCGCGTGAATCTGGCGGCTTCGCCTACGACGCGCTTCCCTGGCAGCTGTACTGAAACGCGGCCCGGCCGGGCCGCATCAACCTCAGGACAACTGCAGGTTGCCCTTGCGGATGACGCCCGTCCACTTGGCCACCTCGGCGGAGGTGCGCGCCACGGCGGCCTCGCTGCTGCCGCCGGTGATGACGATGCCCAGCGCGGTGAGCTTGTCCACCACCTCGGGCATCCGCAGCAACGCATTGACATCGCGGTTGAGTCGCAACACGGTATCGGCCGGCGTCTTGGCGGGCACGAACAGCGTGTAATTGGTGGCAGTCTCGTAGCCGGTCAGGCCGGCCTCGGCCATGGTCGGCACCTCAGGCAGCACCGGCGATCGGTCGCGGCTGGCTACGGCCAGCGCGCGCAACTTGCCGGTCTTGAAGTGCGGCAGGTGTGCCGGGATGCTGTCGATGGCCAGCGGGATACGGCCGGCGATCAGGTCAGGCAGCAATTGCGCCGTGCCCTTGTACGGCACATGCACCAGGTCGATTCCGGCCATCTGCTTGAACATCTCGGCGTTGAGGTGCTGCAGGCCGCCGACGCCAGTGGACGCGTAACTCAACTCGCCCGGCTTGGCCTTGGCCAGCGCGATCAGCTCGGCCAGGTTGCGCACCGGCAGGTCGGCATTGACGACCAGCGCCACGGTGCCGAAGCCGACCTCGACCACCGGGATAAAGTCGCGCTGCTGGTCAAAAGCCAGCGTCTTGTGCACGTGTGGCGCAATGGCGTAGTCGACGATGCTGCCCAGCATCAGCGTGTAGCCATCGGCCGCGCTGCGCGCCAGTGCGGTGGCACCCAGCGTGGCACCAGCGCCCGGCTTGTTGTCGATGTTCACCGGCTGCCCCAATCGCGTTGCCAGCCGCTCGCCTATCAGGCGCGCAACGGTGTCAACGCCGCCGCCCGGCGGGTAGGGTGCGATCAGCGTGACGGGCTTGCCGGGCCAGGCCTGCGCCCGCGCCACCGGGCTGGCCCAGGGGCCGAGAGCGGCTGCGCCGGCCAGGGTGACGAGACGGTGGGTCAGCTTGCGGCGTGACAGATCGGACATGGCAGGGGTTCCTGAAGAGGGCGAGACAACAAGCGAGTATCCGGTCAGGGACAAGCGCCGACCCATACGGTGGAACCCGGTCAAGCCAAGAGAAGGCCGCGCGGCGCGTAGCCCTTGAGCGCCCAACGCTGCCGCGTCAAAGTATCACGGGAGGGTCGCCAGGGCGCCATGGTGTGTACTTGCCCATCACCGAGACGAAGAGCTGCAGTTCGGTAAGCTGCTGTAGCCACGCACGCAGCGGCGTGAACGGCAGGCTGTCGAACCAGGCGGGGTCCACGGCGGCGAACTGGCGCACGAAGGGTACGATCGCCATATCGGCCAGCGACGGCGTGTCGCGCAACAAGAACCGGCGCTTCGCGAGCCGGTCGTTCAGCGGTGACAGCATCATTGCGACGGCGTCGTTGCGGTGGTGGTGCGCGTCTGGCATGGCAACGCGCGGTGCATATTTGTAATGATCCAAGGCCTGCTTGAACGGACCGTCGTTGAGGTCAACCAGCCCCTGAGCCTCTTCGAGATCGCCAGGGCGTATCCAGTCCTCCGGGTCATGGGCTGCCAGCGCCCAGCGCATGATGGCCAGGCTCTGATCCAGGACGGTGCCATCGGGCAACTGCAGCACCGGTACCGTCGCTTTTTTCGACGCTTCGGTCAACGCGGCGGGCTTGCGCCGCAGCACGACCTCACGCAACTCTACGGCAACGCCTGAGGCCTTGATCGCCAGCCGAGCGCGAATGGCATAGGGGCAGCGGCGGAAGGAATAGAGGACGGGCCGTCCACCGCCATTGGAGTCCAAGCGCATAACGGCCGATTCTGATCGAACGCCGCGACACTTGAGCGCAGCAGTCGCGAACCTAATGCCGCCCTGTCGTGAAGGCCCGTACCGGGGATGCCGGGCTGTCCTCGCCAAAGCGCTCGTACTCCGAGATCACTTGGGCACCCAGCAGCAGCAGCGTCGCTGCCAGTTCAAGGCTCAGCAGCACGGCGATCGCGGTGGTCAACGAGCCGTAGACAGTGCTGATCTGTGACAGCGTCGCAAAATACCAGGTCAGCAAGTGGCGTGAGACCTCCCACAGGACAGCCGCAGTCAAGGCCCCGATCAGCGCATGTTGCAGCGACAGCCGACCCACCGGCATCACCAGGTAGACCGAGGCCAACACGAAAACTTCACCGGCGAAGCCGAGCAGGTAGAGCATGGCGCCCGACACGCCGCCAAGCGACCATTCGCGGCCGAGAAACTCAATCTCACGCCGGCCCAGTGCCTGCAGGCTACCCGCCACCAGCGTCACCAGCAACAGCCCCAGGCCGAGCGCCAGGATGTAGCCGTACGGCAGCAGCGCCGAGATCAGGAAATGGCGCCGCCGTATCGCCACGCGGTGATAAAAAATCACCGACATCGCGTTTTCGAGCACGGTGAATGCCAGCGAGCTGAAGAACAGCATCGTCCCCAACAGCACCCAGCCGGCGACGTCGCGATGGGCCAGGAAGTTCGCCAGTTCTGCGACGATCGCCTTGGACTGACCCGGCACCAGCCAGCCGAGGTAGCGGCTCACGGTCTGCAGCAGCGCCGCCTCTTCGACCACGTGAGACAGCGCGATCACGGTGATGATCAACAGCGGCACGATAGACAGCAGCGCGTAATAGGCCACTGCGCCAGCCAGCAGCATCCCCTGGTTGGCGCGGAACGCAGACAGCGTGCGCAATGCGAACGCGCCGGGGTTTGCCAGCACCTTGCCGGCATGTCGGGGAATCAGTTGCATGGATTGAAGTGTTGAGTTCGGGCGGGCCTCAGGTTCGCTAGGAATAGCACGGCCGAGACGTTGCTGTCCGTGCGGCGGAAGACAGTCTCCACCGAAGTAAGGCCGCCAGTTGCTCACCGCCCGGCCGAACCGCCTGCTGCGCTTGACACGCGAATGCAAGTGTTTGGCTGCGCGCTGTGGTTGCGTGGTTTCAAAAGCCTGCCACCGCGCCGGTTGACCTTTGCCGCTTTACGCAAAAAACTGAACCTGACGACCAGCGCATGCAGTCAGTGCAGAGCAGCGCGACAGATTTGCTGTGGCACAGAACCGGCTCGCGGCAAGGTCGCAGCCAGAAAATGAAACGCCCCGCAATTGCGGGGCGTCTAAGTGCTTGATTCTTAACTGAAAATCTGGAGGCGCGACCCGGAGTCGAACCGGGCTAGACGGATTTGCAATCCGTTGCATAACCGATTTGCTATCGCGCCAGCAATCCGACATTGTCGCGGGCGTACAGTCTGGTTGCCAGGACAATCATGAACCGTACCCACCGACAAAAACGGGAAGCCTAGGCTTCCCGTTTTGAATTTGGAGCGGGAGAAGAGTCTCGAACTCTCGACCTCAACCTTGGCAAGGTTGCGCTCTACCAACTGAGCTACTCCCGCAATGCTTGTCTTGCGGCACCACTTTTGATGATGCTCTGCAGTTCACTGTGTGTTCGGCAGAGCCCAGATTCTATACCGGATTTTCAAAGGCGCGCAAGCGCCTTTGAAGCCATTTCAATGCGGCAGGGCGTCCGAAGCCG
>JANMXG010000385.1:0-4581 GCA_031394235.1 Betaproteobacteria bacterium | reverse complement strand
CCCAGCCATGCCAGCTTGCCTAAAGCGAAGGGGACGGAAATCTCCACCCCGGCCTGGACTGCGCTGACCAGGCGCGTACCGTGGTGGCGCCAAGACCCTGGCGCAAGGCGTCAATTTAGGACTCACCAATCTGGTTCGTCGTACCGATCCTGGCGGCGAGGCGTTTCCAATATCACCGCAACCTGTGCAGCACGATGGCCTGTAAAAACTCCTGACCTTGTCCCCGTCGTGAACTCAGTGTTGCGACACAACGACCTGCCGGCCCTTGCCGCGACGGGCCTCCAACAACGACAGCAGACCGAGTCGGTCAAGTTGGCATCGGTGGCTTGTAGACCCAGCGTGCAGTCAGAGGCGACCAGGGTGTTCGGTGCGGTGTCAAACGCCTGGCTCAAGCGCACGCGGTCCGTCGGCACCGACTACAACAGTCATTCGGGCCCCTCGCGCCGCCGGTCCAGGGGCAACCCGCGCAAATCCTGGCCGGCGAAATAGGGCAGATCGAACAAATTGCGCAAAACAGCGTCGGTGTTGCGGCGGCCAAATACCTGCTGCAGCGCGCATTGGCGGCGCTTGCACCGTTGGGCCGCCAGACTCTCCTATCGAACCAGCCGAATGGCCATTGCAGATGGTCGATGGCGCGCTGCAGCGGGCGAAGCTCGACCAAACATGACCCGAAGTCAAGCAGGTTTGAACCGGAAGCGCGGCCCAATCGCAGGCCTGCCCATTGCCCCTAGCAGGTGCTTGGTCTGTGCGCTGCCCGACTTTGGCGTTGCTGATTCACAAACAGGGGCATCTGGATTGGCGTTGCGGTATTTGGGTCGATCCGTTCGCAGCCGCACAGAGTGGGGTCCCGCTGCAAAGTTACGGTCCACATCGGCACTCGTTTGCATCTGCATCGGGGCCGTTTGGTGTCGGTTTCATCCCCTTTGCAGGACATGAGTGCCAGGCGCCACCCATCCACCATGTCTGGAGATTTCCATGAATTACTGTCCTTTTGCACGTACACAGCTGAACCGGACCATCGGTGCGCTGGGCCTCGGCCTCGCAGCGGCGTTGATTGCCGCATCGCCAGCGCTTGCATCTAGTCACCGCGAGGCGCCCTACATCAGCGGTCAGGCGCAGCTCGATGCCACCGACCTGTACATGTTCCGCAGCTACGAGTCGGGACGCCAGAACTTTGTGACCATCCTGGCCAACTACCAGCCGTTCCAGGACCCGCAGGGGGGCCCCAACTTCCACATGTTCAGCCCCGACGCGCTGTATGAAGTGCATATCGACAACAACGGCGATGCTGCCGAGGACATCACGTTCCAGTTTCGTTTCACCAACACCTCCAAGGCCACAGCGCTGACCGTGGGGGGCAAGGCGGTGAAGATTCCATTGATCAACAGCGGCACCATCGCGGGTGTCAATCCGGCAGCGCTGAACGTCCGCGAGACCTTCACGATCGACGTCGTCCGCGGCGGGCGCCGCACGGCGCGCAGCAGCGTGACCAATGCCGCCGGTGGCAGCTCGGTGTTTGACAAGCCTGTCGACAACATCGGAGACAAGACTTTTGGCAGCCCTACCGGTTACGCCACTTATGCCAATCTGCATATCTACGATGTGACGATTCCGGGCTGCAGCACGCCGGGTCGAGTTTTTGTGGGGCAGCGCAAAGAGCCGTTCTATATTGCCGTGGGCAAGGCATTCGACCTATTCAACCTGAATCCGCTGGGCGCCGAAGTGGGCGGCAACAACAACGATCTTGAAGGCAAGAACGTCAGCACGCTGGCGATGGAGTTGCCGATCAGCTGCTTGACGGCCGGCACCGACCCGGTGATCGGCGCGTTCACGACGGCCAGCCTGCGGCAAGGCCGGCTGCTGGACGGCTCCCCGGCGACGGGGCTGGGCAAGGTCACCCGCAACGGCGGTGCTTGGACGCAGGTGTCCCGACTGGGCATGCCGCTGGTCAATGAGCTGATCATCGGCATCGACGACAAGGACAAGTTCAACGCGTCCAAGCCCAAGGACGATGCGGCCAAGTTTGCCGACTACGTCACCAACCCGGTGCTGCCGGCACTGATCCAGACCTTGTTTCCGGCAGCCGTTGCGCCGACCAACTTCCCTCGGACCGATCTGGTCACGGTGTTCCTGAAGGGCATCAGCGGCGTGAACCAGCCAGCGACGGTGGTTCTTGCCGAAATGCTGCGGCTCAACACCGGTATCGCGGTCACGGCGGCGGCAGCGCAAAACCCGCTGGGTGTGGCTGCTGGCGACAACGCAGGATTCCCGAACGGGCGTCGCCCGGCTGACGATGTAGTGGATTTGTCGCTGCGCGTGGCCATGGGCGCACTGTGCGTGCTGACCGGGCCAACCGACACGCTGAAGGTGGGTTGCAAGCCGTCCGACGCACCCGCTGGCGGGCTGGCCTTGACCGAAGGCGAGCGCAAGACGGCGGCCAACTATGGCGTCACCTTTCCGTACCTGACGACGCCACTGCCGGGCAACTTCAACCCGACCCCTGCCGCTGGCACGGTCTACCCGTGAGGCCATGATGAAAATCACAAGAATGTTTGTGGCCGCCGGCGCTTCGGCGCTGGTCCTGTCCCTGGCGGGCTGCTGGGACGACGACAACGACGACGCGGTGGTGGTTGCACCGCCCAGCACGGAAGTGCCGGACAGCGCGGGGGCTGGCGCCGCAGCGTTTGTCAGCTTCATCCTGAGCCTGGCCACTGGCGACGAATCGTCAGAACCCTTGACGATCAGGGATTCCTTTGCCGTCCCGCCAGAGGATAGTGCCGAGCCGATACCGCTGGTCTGAATCCGGGGCGCGCTGGCCGGCGCGCCCTTTCCATCAAACAACTTCTGAAGACCAACGCCGTGACATACATCACCACCGCCGACAAGACAAAGCTCTACTTCAAGGACTGGGGCCAGGGCCACCCGGTCATCCTGCTCCATGGCTGGCCACTGTCATCCGACAGCTGGGACGACCAGGCGATGGCCATTGCCGATGCCGGATACCGTGCGATCGCCTACGACCGCCGAGGCTTTGGTCGTTCATCCCAACCGGGCAGCGGCTTCGACTACGACACGCTGGCCGACGACCTGGCCGCAGTGATTGAGCAGACCGGCGCGCAGGACGCAACGCTTGTCGGTTTCTCGATGGGCGGCGGCGAGATTGCCCGCTACATGTCCAGGCACGCGGGCAAGGGCGTGGTCAAGGCTGCATTGGTATCGTCGGTGGTGCCGTTCATGCTGAAGACCGCCGACAACCCCGATGGCACGGACGCCTCTACCTTTGCGGACATGACCCAGGGCATGACCGAGGACCGTGCCAAGTTTTTCAGCGGGTTTTTCAAGGACTTTTTTGGTGTCGGGATGCTGTCGCATCTTGTGAGCGACGAAATGTTGCAGTGGGCCCGAACTGTCTCGATGCAGGCCGGGCTGAACGCGACCCTGGGCTGCGCCAAGTCGTTTGCCACCACCGACTTCCGGCCGGACCTGGCGGCGTTCAAGGTACCCACGCTGATCATCCATGGCACCGCCGACAAGACGGTGCCGATCGATGCGGCCGGTCGCGCTGCAGCCAAAGGGATCGCTGGCTCGATGCTGATCGAGTACGAGGGCGCGCCGCACGGCTTGTTTGCGACCCACAAGGCACGCCTGATCAAGGATTTGCTGACTTTTCTCCGCGAATAGTGCGCGGGCCTTTCGACCGTCAGGACCGCCTTGCTGTCGTATCTGGAGCCGATGTCCAAGTCGCTCGGTGATCATCGGTTCACCATCGACAGCGCTGGATGCAAATCAAATGCCCGGCGCAGGCGACACACCCATTTCCGGTGTGCCGGGCGTCAGCGGCCGTCACCACAGCCCCGATTACCTGCGCTCAGTCGCTAGCCGCTTGCGTCCGGCGTTCCAGAGGCCGCGGGTGGTGAGTTGCACCCAGCATCGCACTCGGCGGCAGGGGCTTCTCGGTGTCTCCGACGGATTCGAATATCCCCCCGAATACCGCCCGACGGGTTGGACATGACAGGTTCTCGAAACCCAGGTGAGGGTTGCTGCCCACCACGAATACGCCTGGCGCGGGCAACACGCCCAAGTAACGGGCCAGGGGGTAGCGCCCGGCGCCGCAGCGCAACGCCAGCCGCCTCACGTTGGTCCGCGTTACATCGAGGCGGTACTTGTTCGCACGACATGCCGACCAAGACCGATCTGCTTGCAGCGGTTCGACCTGCAACCGCAACCGTCCGTTCGACGGCGTACAAATCCATGGTGACGATGGCAGGCAAACCCGTGCAGACCAAGGCGTGCGCGATCAGGGCTGGCATGCTGTTTGCCAGCGAGCCGGTGGTGCGGTAACGGCGTATTTGCCCTCGCGTCGATCGGCGAAGGACAGGCAGACAACGTCGGAGCCCGCCGACCGACGCAGTGGCGATTGATGTCAGCCGACGCGCCCGAGTGACCCTGTCGTCACACACCAGGTCTGACCGCAAGGGTCGCGGCGCAAACGAACTTAAAGCGTGCATCCAACCGCTGTGTGACGTGGCCAACGGTGAGGCAGCGTCGCCATTTTGGCGCCGGCGGTGGTATCCGCAAACC